>JBCCVW010000102.1:0-15506 GCA_039194665.1 Actinomycetota bacterium | reverse complement strand
TCAACCCCACACCATCCGCAGTGGAGGGGGACCTCACACCGCATCCGGGTCGGGAACAGGTCCCGACGGTCTGTGTGTCGTCAACTACCGGTGGGGTAACCGGAGTTGTCCTCGATGTCCTGGTCGATCGCGGCTGCCGCATCCGACAGCGTCGACTGCACGTCGGCGCCGGAGATGACGTCGGCGATCACCTGGGCGAATTCCTCGGTGATGGTGGCGTAGCCGGGGAAGATCGGTCGCGGCACGCCGCGTCCTTCGGAGAGCTGCTGCGCAAAGATCTCGAGCGGGCCACCCTCTTGATACAGCTCGGACTGCTCGAGTGCCGAGAACCGGGCGGGCACGGCGCCGTTGCCGGCGGTCATCCGCAGGATCTCGTCGGTCGACACGAGGTGCGCAAGCACTTCGTAGGCGGCCTCCGGGTCCTCGCAGGTGCTGGTGATGCCGTAGTTCCACGAGCCCATGCCGGTCACCGTTTCGCCACCGAAGTTCGGCATCGGCAGCACGAGCAGGTCTTCGCCGAGCGCCTCGGAGTGCGGCAGCCACTGCCAGTGGCCGACGTAGGAGATCGCCGAGGTCTCCGAGCCGAAGAACGAGTCGTCGCCGGGCGTTGCCGGGTCGACCCACCCGTTGTCGAACCACGACTGGAACGTCTCCAGTGCGGCGACCGCCTCGGGTCCGTCGAGCGTGCCGCTGGCGCTCTGGTAGTCGCTGCGATCGATGAGATCGCCGCCGAAGCTCTGCACGATCGGCGAGAAGCCGTACGTGTACCACTCGCCTTGGCCGTAGTTGATCTTCAAGTCGAGTGGGAACTCGATCCCGTCGACCTCGGCCAAGTCGGCGAGGGTCGCTTCGAACTCCTCGAGGGTCCACGGCTCGTCGAAGGTCGGGACGCGTGCACCCACCTCGTCGAGGTACCGGGCATTGGCGTACAGCCCGAGACCGGAGTCGAACTGGCCGAGGCTGTACAACTCTCCGTTGTAGGTGCCCTGCTCGATGATCGAGGGCAAGAAGTCGGCGCGGGTCTCGTCGTCGACGAATTCGTCGATCGGGATCAAGAAGTCGGACCACGCGAAGTTGTAGACGAACGGCCCGTCGAAGTCGAGCACGCACGGCAGGTCGCCGGCCAGTGCTGCTGCGTTGACCTGGTCGGTGTAGGTGCCGCCGGGGATGTCGGTCTTGTCGATCTGGATGTCCGAGCGTGAGCTGTTGAACGCCTCGACAGCGGCGTCGGTGGCCTCTTGGTCCTCAGGGGTCCCGGTGTGCCACCACATCGACACGGTCACCGCGTCGCCGGTGGCATCGGCGCTGTCGTCGCCGCTCTCGGCGTCGCCAGCGTCGTCGTCGCCGCCATCACCCGTAGCGGCGTCGGTGGCGTCGGTCGACGAGTCGCCGTCGGAGCTGTCGTCGTCGCTGCCGCAGGCCGCGATCGCCAAGCCGAGCGCGGCCAGAACGGCGGTCGTGCGAACCGTGCGGGTCCGCCGCGAAACACTCTGATACATCGGATCTCCCCCTAATGAGTCGCAGTCGAAACGCCCCCGTGATCGGTCACCTGGACGGTCGACTAATACGTAACAGTAATTCGATACAGTAAAGGGCCTGCCCGGCTCGGGTCAAGGGGTAACATTCGGTCACCGGGGCCACAGTCGACGGAGTGTGTCGACGGGGTTCGCTGATACGGATGACCAAACAACCCCGAGTTCATCGAGCACGACGGCGGCCGTCGATGCGCGACGTCGCTGAGGCGGCGGGGGTGTCGCAAACAACGGTGTCGTTGGTGCTCAACGATGCGGCCAACTCGGGAATCCCCGACAACACCAAGGCGCGGGTCCGGGCCGCCGCCGACGAGGTCGGGTATCGCACCAACCGACTGGCCCGGGCGATGCGCCTCGACCGCACCGAGACACTTGGGTTCGTCTCGGAGAACATCGCCACCACGCCGTTCGCGACGCGCATGATCAAAGGGGCACAGGACGCTGCTTGGGAGGCGGGTCATCTGCTGTTGATCTTCGACACCGGTGCGATCACGAGTCCCAATCACTCCGAACGCGAGCGCCTCGCGGTGGAGCAGCTCCTCGAACGGCAGGTCGACGGCATCGTCATCGCGTCGATGTACCACCGCGTGATCGAACCGCCCGCTGCGCTCAGCGAGGTGCCGGCGGTGCTGGTCGACCTGCGTGCAGCGAACGGTCTGGTGACCTCGGTCGTTCCCGACGAGCATCGCGCCGCCTACGACGCGACGCGTCATCTCATCGAGCGAGGGCACACACGCATTGCGCATCCGACCATCGACTACCCAGGCGCCGTCGCCGCTGCCGCACGGCTCGATGGGTATCGGGCGGCGCTGCGCGACCATGCGATCGCTGATGATCCGGCGCTGGTGATCACCGAACCATCCGATACGCCTGGCGGTCGCACGGCGGCGCGCCGGCTGCTGTCGTTGGACGATCCGCCGACCGCGATCTTCTGCTACAACGACCAATCGGCGATGGGCGTTTACCAGCACGCCGCCGAGCGAGGCCTGCAGAGTCCCGGTGATCTCTCGGTGGTCGGATTCGACGACCAAGAACTGATCGCCGCCGAGCTCGTGCCCGGGCTGACCACGATGGCCCTGCCGCACTACGAGATGGGCTACTGGGCGGTCGAACACCTACTTGGAATCGACTCCCACCCCGAACCGATCCAGCACACGATCCCTTGCAGGCTGGTCGAACGGTCGTCGGTGGCGCCACCCCGTCCGGGGCCGTGACCGACTCCGTCGTCCGGTGCTGGCGCACTCGCGCCCAGGTCAGCGCGCCCTGGTGCTGAACGTGCATCGGCCCACGGCGACCAGCCGGTCGTCGGCATCGATCACGTCGACATCGACCACGCCGATCGTCCGCCCGGCGCGACGAACGGTGGCCACGGCGTGCACGTCGCCGGTCGCCGGCCGGAGGTAATCGGTGCGCATGTCGATCGTCGACGGCGGGTTGCCGGTGACCATCACCAACAGAAACGTGCCGGCGGTGTCGATCAGCGAGGCGATCGCCCCACCGTGTAGCTGACCGAGGCTGCCGGCCCGTGTGAGGTGATCGGCGAGGGGCATGTCGACGCGCATCGTCTGGGCCCCCTCGTCGATCTCGGTGATGTGCATGCCGCACGTCCGGGCAAAGGGGACGGCGTCGAGATACGACTGCAGGGTCTCGAGCTGGTCTGCAGTGGTCATCCGACGGATCCGTTCGGCGCGATCATCGACTTGCCGACCACCTGGCGGTCGATCAGCTCGGTCATCGCAGAAGCGAGCTCCTCGAGCGGCCGCACCGAGTGGATCATTGGGCGCAGTTCTCCCGAGGCGACCATGTCGAGTACCACTTTCTGTTCGTCGGGGAGCCAGCCGTTGGAGCCGATGATGTTCTGCTCGAAGGTCCAGATGTATCGGATATCGGTGGGCGGCTCGAATCCCGCGGTGGCCCCGCAGGTGAGCATGCGGCCGTCATTGCGCAAGCACTGCAGCGCCTGCGCCCACGTGTCGCCACCGATGTAGTTGATGATCACATCGGCGCCGCCGCGGCCGAGCATCCGCGGTCGTCCGCAGATGTCGTGGACGGCCTCGACCCAGTCGACCTCGCGGGTGTTGATCACGTGGTCGGCGCCGATCTCGGCGAGCTTGGCGAGCTTCCAGTCGGCGCTACCGGTGACGATCACCTCGGCGCCGGCGGCCTTGGCCAGTTGTACGCAACATGTGCCGACGCCACCGGTGGCGCCGAGGATCAGCACCGTCTCGCCGTCGCTGATGCTGCCGCGGGTGACCATCATGCGGTACGCCGTCCCATAGGCGATCGGTAGCGCCGCGGCGTCGACATCGGAGACACCCACGGGAGTGGCGATCAGGTTCGACGCGGGGATGCGCGCCAGCTCGCTTGCTGCGCCGAGCCTCGTTTCGCCGGTCATCCCTTCGCCGAGGACGAACGGGTGCGGACATACCCGATCGCCGACCGACCAGCCGTCGACCTCGGTTCCAGTCGCAACGATCGTCCCGGCGAAGTCGCCGCCGGGGATCATGGGGAGCGGCGTCTTCAGTCCGGTCGAGCCCGCAAGGATCATCGGATCGAACCCGTTGAGCGACACCGCTCCGATGCGGATGACCACGTCGTCGGGCCCGCACTCCGGCTCGGGTACGTCGACCACGCGGAGCTCGTCGACGCTGCCGTGTTGAGAGAACTGGACTGCGCGCATAGCGACCTCCGACGAGCAGGCGGCTGCGGCCGCCACGTGCTGCACTGAATAGCGCCTCGCCGCGAGTTGACGCAACGCCGGTCGTCGCGCCGGTCATCGAGCCGTGTCAGCCGCTCGACGATGATGCCCTGCGTGGTGCCCCGCCGCGGTGTCTCGGCTACGGCGGGTCGTCGGTGACCGCTCGGTCGGCAGTCCATTCGCGTGCGTCGCGGTGCGCTCGCCGGACGGTTTCACCGATGAACGCGCCGCTGCGATACAGGTTGTGCTCGCCGATGATGTCGGTGGCGCCGGTGACGCGGAGCTGACGAATGACCCGACCGTTGTCGGTGACCAGCATCAGCTTGCTGTCGACGGCGCGGAGCTCGCGGGCGTAGTCCTCGAGCACCTCGATCAACGTGGCGCCCGCGTCATCTGCGCCTCTGATGCGGAGGATCACCACGCTGTGGCGCGACTCGGGAGTCACCGAGGGGATCTGCTCGATCAACGTGGCCGCCGTGGCGAAGAACAACGCGCCGTACGGTTGAAGGACGATCACCTCCCCAGCGGGGACGTCCACCGGCGGGTCGATCTCCTCGACGCGGCCGTCATCGTGGAAGTACAGCTGCCGGGTCGTGAGACGAGTCGATTGCTGGATCACGAACAACAGCACCGACATCCCGACCCCGACGAGTACCGCGAACTGCAGCGGAATGATCATCGTCAAGATGAGGGTCACCGTCATCACGCTGGCCGGCACGATGCCGGTCTTGGCCACCGATTCGATGCGCGCCGGCCGGACGGTCCCCACGCCGACGACGATCAACAGCGCAGCGAGTGACGGCATGGCGATCCGCTCGATCACGCCGGCGAACAACAGGATCACCACCGCCATCACCGCTGCGGCGAAGAATGCGGCCGCTCGGGTTCGGGCGCCGGCCGTGGCCATCAGCGAACTCGCCGACATCGACCCGCCGACCGGCATGCCGCGGAACAACCCTGCGGCGATGTTGGCTGCCCCCTGGGCGACGAAGTCCTGCGACTCGTTCTGCGGCGAGCCGTCTTCGTTCGGGAAACCCGCCGACACGCCAGCGCCTTGGACGAGGCCAACGAACGCCAGCGACACCGCCGGAACGATGAGTGCGCCGATGTCGCCGAGCGACGGGGCGACGATGAACGGCAGCGACTGTGGAACGTCGGCGATGTCGCCGACGAGCTGAATGTCACGGTCGAATGCCCGAAAGCCCGCCGCCAGAACCGACCCGGCGAACACCGCCACGACCAGTCCGAGCGCGCCGAGCTTGGTGCGTTGCAGCCCGACGATCAGCGCAACGGTCACGCATCCGACGACGAGGGTTGCGACATCGACCTGAAAGATGTTGAACACCAGGTCGAATGCGCGGGCCACTCTGTTGCCGCCCTCGGAGTCGTATCCGGTGAAGTCGTCGAGCTGTCCGAGGACGATGTTGATACCGACGGCGGTGATGAACCCGGTCATCACCGAGTTGGAGACGAATCGCAAGTACGAGCCGAGTTTCAAGAGGCCAGCGGCGATCATCACCACGCCGGTGAGGATGGAGAGGGTGTACAGGGCGCGAGCCGGGTCGTCGCGGGCGTCGAGGTCGACGTCGGCGATGATGATCGCCATCGCGCCGGTGCCTTGAATGGCCATGAACGCAGTGCTGGTGAACAACGCACCGCTGGCGATGCCGTAGAGGTAGGCGTACAAGCCGGCGACCGGGTTGACGCCGGCCAACAACCCGCTGGCCAATCCGTCGGGCACACTCTCGACACCGAGGACGAGCCCGGCCATCGCATCGTCTGTGACCGTGCGTCGCTGGATCAGCGAACGCGGGCGCAGGATCGGCAGGCGCATAGTTGGTGCGCAGTCTGGCTCACGGGCCTGCGCCCGCCGTGACGCCCGCCACCACGTTCGGGCAATCGATGCGGCGATCCATCGTGGGAACGGCAGAATGGCAGGCGCATGGCCGACCCGATCGCCACACTCACCGAACGTCTGCAGCCCGTGTTCGATGCGCTCGCCGACGACACGGCCGACCCGACCGTGCGTCCATCCGAGCACGCCGACGCGCAGATCAACGGCGCGCTGCCGCTGGCCAAGCGTGTCGGGACGAACCCCCGCGAGCTGGCCCAGCGAGTGGTCGATGCCGGGGCGCTCGACGGCGTGGCGTCAGCCACCGAGGTTGCCGGACCGGGATTCATCAACGTCACCTTCGCCGGCGGGTTCCTTGCGGGCGAGCTCGCAGCGGTCGCGGCGGACGACCGGCTCGGCGTCGCCATGGTCGAGCCGCGCAAGACCGTGGTCGTCGATTACTCCGCGCCCAACGTCGCCAAGGAGATGCACGTCGGCCATCTACGGACCACCGTGATCGGGGACGCATTGGTGAGGATGCTCGAATTCCTGGGCCATCACGTGATTCGCGAGAACCACATCGGCGACTGGGGGCGCCCGTTCGGCATGCTCATCGAGCACCTCATCGACATCGGCGAGGACGACGCTGCCGACGGATTGACCCAAGGCGAGCTCGACGCGTTCTACAAAGCGGCGAACACCAAGTTCGATGCCGACCCGGAGTTCGCCGAACGCTCGCGCCAGCGGGTGGTGCTGCTGCAGGGTGGGGACGCCGACACGTTGGCGCTGTGGCAGCGGCTCGTCGATCTGTCGACCGAGTACTTCAACTCGGTATACGACAAGCTCGGGGTGCTGCTGACCGACGACGACCTTGCAGGGGAGAGCAGGTACCAGTCGCTCATGCCCGACACGCTGGACCGGCTGGAAGCAGCCGGCTTGTTGGTCGATGACGATGGCGCACGCGTGGTGTTCCCACCGGGCTTCACCAACCGCGATGGCGATCCGTTGCCGCTGATCATCCAGGCACGCACCGGCGGCTTCAATTACGCCACCAGCGACCTCGCCTGCGTGATCGACCGCGTCGAACGCCTCGACGCCGACCTGATGTTGTACGTGGTCGGCGCACCTCAGCAACAGCACTTCCAGATGGTGTTCGAGGTGGCCCGTATGGCGGGATGGCTCGGCGACGATACCGAGGCCGTCCACGTCGCGTTCGGCAACGTCCTCGGCGACGACCGCAAGATGCTGAAGAGCCGCAGCGGTGAACCGATGAAGTTCGTCGAGCTGATCGACGAGGCACTCGTCCGGGCGCGTGCCGCGATCGACGAGAAGAACCCTGACCTCGATAGCGATGAGCGGACCGAGGTTGCCCGCATGATCGGTATTGGAGCGCTGAAGTACGCCGAGCTGTCGAGTGACCGGGTCAAGGACTACGTGTTCGACTGGGATCGGATGTTGTCGTTCGACGGCAACACCGGGCCGTACCTGCAGTACGCCCACGCCCGGATCTGTTCGCTGTTTCGCCGCGCCGAGGTGGAACGTTCGGCCGTGCGCACCGCCCCGATCGAGCTCGGTGAACCCGTGGAACACGCGTTGGCCTTGCGCCTCCTTGCGTACCCGACGGCGATCGACACCACGCTCGAGACGTACGCCCCGCACAAGTTGTGCACGTACCTCTACGAGCTGGCCACCGACTTCACGTCGTTCTACGAGCGATGCCCCGTGCTCAAAGCCGACGAGCCGACGCGCACCAGCAGGCTCGCGCTCGCCGACCTCACGGCGCGCGTGCTCGCCCACGGACTCGACCTGCTCGGTATCGAGGCCCCGGAGCGGATGTGAACGACCGGCCGGTCGCCCGCCGTCTCCTCCCGGATCACGCCACGGTCGAGCCGGACGGTGCGCTGGCGATCGGGGGCTGTCGAGTCGACGAACTCGCCGCTGAGTTCGGCACACCGCTGTTCGTCTACGACGAGGCGCAGTTGCGGGCACGTTGTCGCGCTGCGGTGGGTGCATTCGGGCAGGGCCGCGCGATCTACGCCACCAAAGCGTTTCTCTGCAAGGCGATGGCGCGCATCGCCTACGAGGAGGGAATGTCGCTCGACGTTGCCTCTGGCGGCGAGCTGGCCGTGGCGCTGGCCGCCAACGCGCCCGCCGCAGCGTGCATCATGCACGGCAACAACAAGTCGGTCGACGAACTGCGGACGGCGATCGCCTCGGGTGTCAGCCGGATCGTGGTCGATTCGTTCGACGAGCTGGACCGGCTCGACGCGCTGCACGCGGAGGGTGTGCGCACGCCTGCCGGGACCGCACCGGCGGTGCTGCTGCGAATCACGCCGGGCGTCCACGCCCACACGCACGAGTTCATCGCAACGGGCCAGGACGACTCGAAGTTCGGGTTCAACCTTGGCAACGGTGATGCGTTGCGTGCCGTGGGCCGTGCCGCCGACGCGCCGTCGGTCGAGTTGGTCGGCCTGCACTGTCACATCGGGTCGAACGTGTTCGAGGCCTCGTCGTTCGCCAAAGCGGCCGAGGTGATGGCCGGGTTTGCCGTTCCGCTCGACCTCCCCGAACTCGTCCTCGGTGGCGGCCTCGGTGTGGCCTATGTCGATGGCGAGGAGGCGCCGACGATCGACCAGTGGGGCTCGGTCGTGCTCGATGCCTGTGCGGCACTTGGTGTGCGCTCGGCGGTGAGCGTCGAACCGGGCCGGGCGATCGCTGCCGCGGCGGCGATCACCGTGTACACGGTGGGCACTGTGAAGCGAATCCCCGACGTGCGCACGTACGTGGCCGTTGACGGCGGGATGAGCGACAACCCGCGCCCAGTTCTGTATGGCTCTGGCTACGAGACGTTCTTGACGCGGGCGGTCGATGCCGAACGCCCGTTGGTCGCGCGCGTGGTCGGCAAACACTGTGAGTCGGGCGACGTGCTGGCCTTCGAGGCGTCGCTGCCCGCGGACACCCGGGTCGGTGATCTCCTGGCGATGCCCGTCACCGGTGCATACGGCCACTCGATGGGCTCGAACTACAACAAGATCGCCCGTCCACCGGTGGTGTTCGCGGCCGATGGCCGCGCCCGTTTGGTGGTCCGCCGCGAGACGGTCGACGACCTGTTGGCCACCGACGTCGGCTAGAACCTTCCTCGATGTCCACGCTCCGTCGTCTCGGCGCGTCACTTGGCGCGGCGCTCGCCACCGCGCGTGCTGTGCAACGCGAGCGCGATCGACTGGCTGGGAGCCCTGCGCGGCGCTCGGAGCCGACTGCCGCGCACGCCGAGCAGCCGGTGACGATCGAGTACGACCCGGACCTCGACGGCCATGCCGATCCGGGGGAAGTGGTGTGGACCTGGGTGCCCTACGAGGACGACCCGAACCAAGGCAAAGATCGTCCCGTGGTGATCATCGGCCACAGCGGCCGCCGGCTCGCTGGCGTGGCACTGACCTCGAAGAACAAGCGGCGCAACGACACGATCGCGGTCGGCACTGGCGCGTGGGATCCGCAGCGCCGGCCGAGCTGGGCCAAGGTCGACCGGCTGCTGACGATCAACCCCGGCGATGTGCGGCGGGAGGGTTCGGTGCTCGACCGCCAGCACTTCAACGACGTGGTCGCCGGCGTCGGTCGCTACCACACCGTGATCCGCTGACTGTGACAGTTGGGGTCAGACCCCAGCTGTCACGCGCTGCTGACGGTTGAGTGGTCGTCGGATCCGTGACAGTTGGGGTCTGACCCCAACTGTCACATGGCGTTCGTCCGAATCGTTCCAGGCGACTCGAAGGGTGATCCCGTAGCCTGCCCATGGTGACCAGCGAGTTGACGATTGGACTGCTCGGCTGCGGGAACGTCGGCGCGGCGCTCGTGCAGCTCGTCGAGGCGCAGGCGGACGATGTCGAGCAGCGAACCGGGATTCGTCTCCGTGTCGCCCGCGTCGCTGTGCGCAACCTGTCGGCGCCGCGCGACGTCGAGCTTGCCGACGGCGTGCTGACCCGTGACACCCACGGTGTGGTCAGCGACCCGAACATCGACATCGTCGTCGAGGCGATCGGTGGCATCGAGCCGGCGCGCGAGCTGATTCTCGAAGCGCTGGCCAACGGCAAGTCGGTGATCACCGCCAACAAGGAACTGTTGGCGAATGTGGGTGCCGAGCTGTACGCCGCGGCCGATGCGGCCCAACGCGACCTGCTCTTCGAGGCCGCCGTCGCCGGTGGCATCCCGATCATGCGCGCGCTGCGCGAGAGCCTTCATGGCGAACCGATCGATCGCGTGCTCGGGATCATCAACGGCACGACGAACTACATCCTGACGAAGATGACCGATGCGGTCGACAGCGGTGGCGACGCCGACTACGCGGCAGCGCTGTCCGACGCACAGCGGCTGGGGTATGCCGAACGCGACCCGACGGCCGACGTCGAGGGCTTCGACGCCGGCGCCAAGGCGGCGATCATCGCCACCGTTGCGTTCGGCGCCAAGGTCGTGGCCGGCGATGTGTACCACGACGGCATTGGTGCGATCACCGCCGCCGAAATCGCGATCGCGCGCCGTCTGGGTTACGTCGTCAAGCCGCTGGCGATCGTGGAGCGTGACGCCGGGGAGATCTCCGTGCGTGTGCATCCGGCGATGGTGCCGGTCGATCACCCCCTGGCCACAGTGCGCGACAGCTTCAATGCGGTATTCGTCGAGGGACGGTTCGTCGACTCCCTGATGTTCTATGGCCGAGGTGCCGGCGGCGCACCGACCGCCAGCGCAGTGTTCGGCGATGTCGTCGATGCGGCGCGCAACCTCGTTGCCGGCACGCACCGGTCGCTCGGCGCGCTCGGACCGGCGACGATCCGACCGATCGACGAGTCGACTGCCGAGTATCTACTCGGACTCGACGTCGCCGACCGACCCGGCGTGCTGCACGCGGTCACGGGGGTGTTCGCCGAACACGGCGTGAGCATTCGCGTCGCCGAACAAGAGGGCAATGGTCCCGATGCGCGGCTGGTGTTCATCACCCACGTCGCCCGTGAGTCCGACGTGCAGGCCACTGTGCGTGAGCTGCGCGACCTCGACGTGGTGCGCAGCGTCGGCGGATTGCTACGGGTGATTGGCGACTGACGATGCGCTACGTGTCGACCCGCGGACAGGCCCCCGATCTGGGGTTCGCCGACGCGTTGTTGTGCGGCCTGGCGACCGACGGCGGGCTCTATGTGCCCGCCGAGTTCCCCAAGCTCGGCGTGTCGACGGCGCGCACGTACGTGGAACGCGCCGTCGAGGTGATGTTGCCGTTCGTCGAGCCCGATCTCGACGAGATCACCTTGACCAACCTGTGCGACGAGGCGTACGGCACCTTCCGCCACGATGCGGTGACACCGCTCGTGCAGATCGATCACCGGCACTACGTGATGGAGCTGTTCCACGGGCCGACGCTGGCGTTCAAAGACGTGGCACTGCAACTCGTTGGTCGGATGTTCGACCACGTGCTCGCCCAACGCAGCGAGCGGGTGACGATCGTCGGTGCCACGAGCGGCGACACCGGCTCCGCAGCGATCGACGGGGTGGCCGGCTGCGCCGCAGTCGACATCGTCATCCTCTATCCCGCCGGCAGAGTGAGTGACGTGCAACGTCGACAGATGACCACGGTCGAGGCGCCGAACGTGCACGCCGTGGCGGTCGAGGGCACCTTCGACGACTGCCAGGATCTGGTGAAGGCGATGTTCAACGATGCGCCGTTCCGTGAACGCAACCGACTTGCCGCCGTCAACTCGATCAACTGGGCGCGGGTGATGGCCCAGACGGTGTACTACGCGATTGCCGCCGACACGTTCGCCGGGCCGGTCACCGTGTCGGTGCCGACCGGCAACTTTGGCAACGTGCTCGCCGGGTGGATCGCGCGCGAGATGGGCGCACCGATCGACGGCTTCATCGTCGCCACCAACGAGAACGACATCCTCGACCGATGGATCGGCCGCAACGACATGTCGGTGCGCGACGTGACCCCATCGCTGAGTCCATCGATGGACATCCAGGTGTCGTCGAATGTCGAGCGTTTGTTGTTCGAGATGAACGGCCGCGATGGCGGGGTGACCGCCGAACAGCTGACGCGGTTTCGTGCAACGGGCACGCTGTCGGTCGAACCAGATCAACGTGCCGCCGTGCTCGACGGGGTGTTCCGCTCGGCGGCGATCGACGACGACGCAACGCTCGCCGAAATTCGTCGGGTGCACGATCGTGCGCACATGCTGATCGATCCGCACACGGCCACGGCCAGCGCGGCTGCGGCGATGCTGGCGGCGCTCGACGATCACGCCCGACCGGTGGTCACGATGGCCACGGCCCACCCGGCGAAGTTCCCCAACGCCGTCGAGCGGGCCACCGGTGTGCATCCAGCGCTCCCGGACCACCTCACCGACCTCTTCGAGCGCAGCGAACGCACGACGACGGTCGCCGCCGACCTTGCCGAGGTCGAGGCCCTCGTGGAGCAGCTCACGTCGAGCAGCTGACGTCGAGCAGCCGACGCCCACGATCGACACCTGACACCGAGAACGTTGCAGCACACGCGTTCGAGTCGCTAACGTACTCGTCGTTCGGTTTCACCGGACCGATCCACGAGCTTCCACGAGCTCGAGATCCCGACCCACATCGGGGCCACGAGCTGTCACGAGTTAGCCGCCGTGGAGGAACTCCTTTACCCCGGGGATGATCGGCGAGCGCGTCCCGCGCTCAACCCCCTTTTGCCACGGGGCCCAGTACTCGGCGTTCTCACTGAGCGCCGCCAAGAGAGGTAATCGTGCCAGCAGCCGCTCTCGAACAGTCCGTTCTCGAGTCCAAGGACAAAGACACCTTGCTCGAAATGGCCAAGGCGCTCGGCGTCAAGGCCAACACCCGCCTCAAGAAGGCAGACATCATCGCCCGCATTCTCGACACGACGGGCCCGACCGACGACGCACCCGCCGGCGGCACCAACGGGTCCGCCAGCGCGCCCGCCGAGACGTCCAGTGCCGACACAGCAAGTGCTGATTCGGCCAGTGCGCCATCGGCGTCGACAGCCGACGCGTCCAGTGACGCAGGCTCGTCGTCGGCCCCGACGCCATCGGGTGACGCGGCCCCCGCCGCCGACAGCGCTCCCGATACCAACGGGGCTACTGCGACCGGAGGCGCCGACGGCGAACCGCTCGCCGACTGGGAGATCGCCCTCGCCGAACAAGGCGTCGACACCACAACAACCCCCGCCGAGACGACCCCGGCCGACGCGCCGACCGCACGTGACGACGGCGACGCCAAGAGGTCCGACCGTCAACAAGACGACCGCGGCGACGGCAAGCGTCAACGCAACCGCAACGACCGCAACGAACGTGATGGCGATTCACGCCAGCGCAACGACGGGCAACGAAACAACAACAATCAGCAACGAAACAACAACAGTCAGCAACGCAACGACGGCGAAGGTGGCGGAAACCGCCGACGTCGCCGTCGGCGCAAGAACCGCAACAACGCCGACGGTCCCCAGGGCGAAGACGTCGAGCTGCTCGACGGCGATGACCAGCCACAGAGCAACGAGCCCACCGAGGTGTCCGGATATCTCGACATCCGCGACGAGGGGTACGGGTTCTTGCGGGTCAATGGCTATCTGCCGAACAAGGCCGACGCCTACATCCCGCTGCGGCTCGCCCGCCAGTTCGGGCTGCGCAAGGGCGATCAGGTCACCGGACTCGCTCGTCCGGCGCAACGTAACGAGAAGAACCCTGGTCTGATCGAGGTCCACACGGTCAACGGCGGCGACCCCGAGGCGGCCAAGAAGCGCCCCAAATTCGAGGACCTGACCGCACTGTTCCCCGACCAGAAGCTGGCTCTCGAGGATCCGAGCGACCCGTCGAACATGACCGCGCGGATCATCGACCTCGTCTCCCCGATCGGTAAGGGCCAACGCGGTCTCATCGTGTCGCCGCCCAAGGCCGGCAAGACCACGATCATGAAGACGATCGCCAAGTCGATCGAGCTCAACAATCCCGAGACCGAGCTGATCGTGCTGCTCATCGACGAGCGGCCCGAAGAAGTCACCGACATGAAGCGCACGGTGACAGGCGAAGTGATCGCCTCGACCTTCGACCGGCCGAGCGACGAGCACACCGCTGTCGCCGAGATGGCGATCGCCAAGGCGAAGCGGCGCGTCGAGGCCGGTGTCGACGTGGTGATCATGCTCGACGGCATCACCCGCCTCAGCCGGGCCTACAACCTCGCTGCGCCGGCGAGTGGACGGATCCTCTCCGGTGGTATCGATGCCGGGGCGCTGTACCCGCCGAAGAAGTTCTTCGGTGCGGCGCGCAACGTCGAAGAGGGCGGCTCGCTCACCATCCTCGCCACTGCGCTGGTCGACACCAACAGCCGCATGGACGAAGCGATCTTCGAAGAGTTCAAAGGCACCGGCAACATGGAGCTGCGCCTCGACCGCAAGGTCGCCGAGCGCCGCATCTATCCGGCGATCGACGTCGATGCATCGTCGACACGTCACGAGGAGCTGCTGTTCGATCGCAAACAGCTGCAGCAGGTGTGGAAATTGCGCCGTGTGCTGTCTGGTCTCGCCGCCGACGGCAACGCCGCTCCCGGTCTCGAGTTGCTCATCGACCGGCTCAAGACCTTCCGCACCAACGACGAATTCCTCGCGGAGATCGCCCGCCAGCCCAGTATGTAGCTGCGAGCCCGTACCGCAGGTCGGTGATTGGGTCCTGTCGGACGGGCTCGCGCCAGGCTTGGTCGCTAGCGCTCCCGGCGCCGGCCGTGCTCACGGTGTGCTGACGGCGCTGCGCTGTGGTCGTCCGCCTGCGTCTCGCGCGGGAGATCTGGCCGCGTGCCGGATGGCGTGCTGAGAGCCAGGCGGGCTCCCTGGCGGTCGCACTGCCGGCCCGCACGTACGTCGTCTTGAAGTGCCCGCAATCTGCCAAGTCGCGTGCTGAGAGCCAGGCGGGCTCTC
This sequence comes from Actinomycetota bacterium, assembly GCA_039194665.1. Classification (GTDB taxonomy): domain Bacteria; phylum Actinomycetota; class Acidimicrobiia; order Acidimicrobiales; family Ilumatobacteraceae; genus JABSQH01. The sequence continues at coordinate 501 of JBCCVW010000102.1, read as the reverse complement.
TGGCGGTCGCACCGCTGGCCGTGCACTGATCTTGCTGACGTGCCGGCACCGTGCCGGATCGCGCGCTGGGGGCCAGGCGGGCGAGCGCCATGGGCGCGAGCTCGGGAGGCGACCGGAGCCCGCTAGGGCGACCGAGCCCGGTAGAGTCGTCTCTTCCCTCATCCCTCAGGCGACGATCGGGGGCGCACGTGCCGCCTGTTCAGCCGCCGACGAAAGGACCCCACGATGAAGGCTGACATCCATCCCGACTACACCGACACGACCGTGCACTGCTCGTGCGGCAACACGTTCACAACCCGCTCCACCGTGGGTGGCGACCTCAGCGTCGAGTTGTGCAACGAATGCCACCCGTTCTTCACCGGGAAGCAGAAGCTCGTCGACTCCGGTGGGCGTGTCGAGCGGTTCAACCGCCGCTACGGCCAGCGCAAAGGCGCTCCCTCCAACACCGAGGACTGACCCCACCACCCCCCAAATTCTGTCGTTCTCGCGCGCCTGGCGCGC
>JBCCVW010000101.1:0-15842 GCA_039194665.1 Actinomycetota bacterium | reverse complement strand
TGTTCGGTCGGCCCCGCGACGCCGGTGAGCGCCAGGCCGACATCGGCACCGAGGCGGTCACGGACGCCGTGGGCCATCTTGCGCGCCGCCGACTCGCTGACCACCGGCCCGTCGCCGACCGCGAGCAGGTCGCGCTTGACCTCGCTGGCGTAGCTGACGATCGAGCCACGAAAGACATCGCTGGCACCGGCGATCTCGGTCAGCCGCGCGCCGACTAATCCGCCCGTTACGGACTCGGCGACGGCGAGGCTCAGGCCGCGTCGGCGCAACTCGTCGAGCACCACCGATTCCATCGTGTCGTCGTCGGTGCCGAACACCAGGTCGTCGATCCGCTCGCGGACCACCGCTTCCCACTCGGCGAGTTGCGCTGCGGCGACATCGGTGGTGATCGCCTTCGCCGTGAGTCGCACCTTCAGCCCGTTCCATCCCGACGCAAGAAATGCCAGGGTCGGTGTGTCAGGTGTTTCCAGCTGCTCGATCACGTCGTCGAGGCGCTCGTTGAGCCCGCTCTCGCTCTCGCCCCATGTGCGCAGCACGCGACTGACGATCGTCGACGTCTCGCCACTGCGCGCCCGGAGGTCGGGGATGATCGCGCGATGCACCATGTCGCGCATCTCGTGGGGCACGCCCGGAACGGCGTACACCACCTTCGCCGCGCCGTCGATCGTGACCGGACAGATCAAACCCGGCGCCGTGCCGCGCGTTTGCTCGATCACGGTGGCCCCCTCGGGGACCATGGCCTGACGCAGGTTGTTGGCGGTCATCGTGCGTCCGCGGGCGGCGAACATTTCGCGGATCCGCTCGGCGATGTCGTCGTGCTGACGTAACTCTGCACCCATCACCCGAGCGATCGCCTCCCGGGTCAGGTCGTCGTGGGTTGGACCGAGCCCACCACAGGTGATCACGGCGTCGGCGTCGACCAGCAGTGCTCGGAGCTGGGCCTCGATGCGATCGACGTTGTCGCCGACCTTGGATTGCAACAGCGAGTCGATGCCGTGCTCGGCGAGCTCACCGCCCATCCATGCCGAGTTCGAGTCGATGATCTGACCGAGCAACAACTCGGTCCCGACCGCCAGAACGTCGCAGCGCACGCGTTAAGAGATCCGCTGGGCGCTGGTCTGATCGGCCGCGTCGCGCAGTAGCCGGGCCCGCCACAGGTATTGCGCGCCACTCGCCAACGACAGTGCCACCGCCAGCCACAACAGGCCGTTCCACAACCACGGGGTGGTTGCCGTCCACGGCAGCAGCGCGGCGCCGACGGCGAGCTGCTGCACGACGGTCTTGTGTTTGCCCATCCTCGATGCCGGCACGCTGATGCCCCGGCCGCCGACGAGCACGCGGTAGACCGAAATAATGATCTCGCGGGCCGCGATGAGGATCACCGGCACCGCCCAGAACATGCCGGTACCGACCAAGGTGAACATCGCGCCGAGTACGAGCACCTTGTCGGCGAGCGGGTCGAGGAACGCGCCCGCCGATGTGGTGCCGTGACGACGGGCGAGGTAGCCGTCGATGCCGTCGCTGGCGCAGAGCACGAACCACAGGCCGACCGCGATCCACGAGCCCTCGTTGTGGCCGGGGATCGCCCAGAACACCAAGGGCGCGAAGAGCAGCCGGCCGACGGTGATGGCATTGGCCCACGTGGCAATGCGGTCGGGCGTGACCGAAAAGGGCGACTCGCGCTCGGTCATGTCGTGGCCCCAGACGCGACGAGGTCGGGGCCCAAGGCATCGACGATGGTCACCTCGGAGAACTCGCCCACGGGGACATTCTGCCCGACGTGGACCACTCCATCGATCTCTGGAGCCTCACGGTGGCTCCGGCCGATGCCTGCTTCGTCGACGAGCACGGTCACCGTTTCGCCGATCAGCGCGTCGCGGCGGGCTGCCGTGATGCCGTCCTGCAGCTCGCGCAGTTCGCCGAGTCGCTCGGCCATCAGAGCTGGATCGACCGCCCCATCGAGGTCGGCGGCGTACGTGCCGTCTTCTGCGCTGTACGTGAAGAAGCCGCACCAATCGAGCTGGGCGCGCTCGACAAAATCGAGCAGCTGGTCGTGGTCGTCCTCGGTTTCGCCTGGGTAGCCGACGATGAAGTTGCTGCGAAACGCGGCGCCCGGCTCGCGCCGGCGGATGTCGTCGATGCGGTCGAGGAACCGCTGCGCGTCGCCCCACCGGCGCATTCGCCGGAGCAGCGGCTTGGACACGTGCTGCAGCGAGAGGTCGAAGTACGGCACACCGCTGCGGCAGATCGAGTCGATCAGCTCGTCGCTGAGGTCACTCGGGTACAGATACAACAAACGCACACGGTCGACCCGCTCGGCGACCGCATCGACGAGCGGCACGATCGACCCAGCGCCCAGCTCGTCCGGGCGATCCTTGCCGTAGCTCGCCAGGTCTTGCGCAACCAGCACGACTTCGCGCGCCTCGAGTTGATCGACCTCATTGAGGATCTGCTCGACATCGCGGCTGCGCTGGGGGCCGCGGAAGCTGGGAATGGCACAGAACCCGCATTTCCGATCGCACCCTTCGGCGATCTTCACGTAGGCCCAGGGCACGGGCGACGCCGGGCGGGGCAGGTTGAGCAGGTCGAAGTCAGGGATCGGTGCCTCGCTGACCGGAATCAGCCGACGACCGTTCGAGGCGGCCCGGTCGGCCGACGGCGTCGGCTCGTTGAAGGCCGTGCCGAATCCGGCGACCTGGTCCACCTCGGGCAGCTCGGCCGCGAGTTCGTCGCCGTACCGCTCGGCCATGCAGCCGGTGACCACCAGCCGCGACCCGTGGGGGCGTTGTTCGTCCAGGGCGAGAATCGTGTCGATCGACTCCCGGCGGGCCTCGTCGATGAAGGCGCACGTGTTCACCACGACGAGATCAGCGTCGTGCGCATCGTCGGTGGCGACCATTCCGTCGGCGACCAATGCTCCCACCAGCTTGGCCGAGTCGACATCGTTCTTCGGGCAGCCCAACGTCTCGAGATAGAACCGCTGCGCCACGGACAGTGACGCTATCGGGCTCCTCCCCCACCGAAATTCTGTCGTTTTCCCGCGCCACGTGCCGGAAAACGACAGAAATTCCGCACTACGTGACCGTGGAGCGGAACTTGTCCATCAGGTGGCGGCCGGCGGTCGTGGGTCGATACCGCGGCGGTTCGCCGTCGCGGACGATGCACTCGATCCGTGCATCCCAGTTGGCGTTGTGGAAGAACGGCATCGTCAGCCGACGGGGCGCGGGAACCGGCGGGACGACCACGCGGTGCATCGTCGAGCGCCAGCGGTCGTTGGTCCAGCGGGCCATCAGATCGCCGAGATTGACGATCAACGTGCCTGGCTCGTGGGCGACGCCGACCCATGCCCCGTCTGCGGACTGCACCTCCAGCCCCGGCTCGCCGTCGAGGTCGAGGATCGTCAAGGTGCCGTAGTCGGTGTGCGCCCCCGCACGGAACCGACCGTCGACGACGCGCTGATCGAGCGGCGGATAACACGCCAGACGCAGCGCCGACCCGTGGGTGTCGACGAACCGATCGAAGTACCGCTCGGGCAACTCGAGCGCCAACGCGAACACGCGCATCAGTCGCTCGGCGAGTTGACCCATCGCCCGGTACAGGTCTTCGAGAGCGGGCCGCAGCGTCGGCAATGCGTCGGGCCATCTGTTCGGCGCGTAGACGTCACGTTCGTTCGGATCGGTCATCTCGTCGAGGGGACGCGGCGGCGGATCGACCGGGCCGACGTTAAACGTTTCCTTCACGTCAGGTGGCGCCGCTCCACCGATCGACGCGTTGAGCGCCTCGGCTTCCAGCGGGTTGTAGCCGTAGGGATACCCCGGGCGAGGCATCGCCGCGGTCATCCGTTCGGCGAGCGGTAGATCGAAAAAGGTGTGGGCCTCTCGCCGCGCGGTTGCGAGCACCGCGTCGGACACTCCGTGATTGGCGATGCGAACGAACCCGAGCGTGCGACAGACGTCGTCGACGTGCGCCGGGTCGGGCGCCGACAGATCGACCGTGTCGAGGCTCACTGATGGGCGAGGCGCAGTCCAGGGCGCGGCCACGGGAAGCTGACGAGCCGACCGGTCGCCGACAACGTGGCGAATGCGGTGCGCAGGTCCTCGTCACCGAAACACACGTTGGTCGTGAGTGGATCGCCCGTGGCGTGGTGCTCGACCTGCGCACCGTCGGGCGACACCGCGGTGATCCCCCCGTTGATCAGCGTGGCCACACACACCCAGCCGTCGTCGTCGACCGCCAACGAGTCGAGCAACTGCATCCCCGGGAGGCCGTACAACGTGGCGAACGGGTCGAGGTTGGCATGGGTCTCGACGAGCTGACCCGGCTCCGAGATCGAACGGCGGAGCACGCGACCGTTGAACGTCTCGGCCCAATAGAGCGTGTCGGTGTCAGGTGACAGGCCGATGCCGTTGGGCCCCTCGACGGGAAACAGCGCTTCGCTGATGCCGGAGCCGTCCGCCTTGGCGTAGTACAGAGCAGTGAGGTCGGCGGTCCGCGCCGCCATGTCGCGGATGCCGTGGTCGGTAAACCAAAATCCGCCGTGTCCGTCCATCACGATGTCGTTCGGGGCGCGCAGCGGCCGGCCGTCGCACTCGGTGTACAGGTCGGTCACGGTCCCGTCGTGCGGGTCGACGCGCTGGATCTTGCCGCCGCTGTAGCGGTTGGGATCGAACGGGCCGGGGATCACCAGCCCGTCGAGTTCTTCTGGCGTGAAGCAGCCGCCGTTGTTGCACAGGTAGATCGCTCCGTCGGGTCCGACGGCGGCACCGTTGGGTCCACCGGGGATTTCAGCGATCGTCTCGGTGGTACCGTCCGGATGCACCCGCGTGAGGCGCGGCCCGAACATCTCGACGAGCACGATCGTGCCGTCGTTCATCCAGATCGGGCCTTCGGGAAATCGCAGCCCGGAGGCAATCTCGGTGAGTTCAGGGGTCAAGCTCTGCACGTCGACGCTCATCGCGCCATCGTTGCAGAACGGGACACGCCGCCGCGCCGCCTGGCTACAGCTGGCCGTTCTGCTGGAGAAGCTCGAACTCCTCGACGGTCATCAACACCGCCCGTGCCTTCGACCCCTCGCTCGGTCCGACGACCCCGCGTTGTTCCAGCAGGTCCATGATGCGGCCCGCGCGGGCGAAGCCGACCTTCAACTTGCGCTGCAGCATCGAGGTCGAGCCGAGTTGGCTGCGTACGACGAGCTCCATCGCTTGACGCATCATCACGGCGTCTTCATCGTCGTCGCCGGCGCTGAATGCGTGGGCGTCGGCCGTGACATCCAAGTCGAGCGGCGCGCTCGGCGGTGGCGCAGTGGCTCCACCGCCACTCGGGGCGCCGCGCGGCGGCACCAGCGCAGACTGCCCGGCGTCGAGCGGCTCGTCGCCGTCGCCACCGTCTTCGATCGCCGTCGACACCACGGGTTCGGGCGCCTGGGCCCGCCAGTGATCGACGACCTGACGCACCTCGTCTTCACTGACGAACGATCCCTGGATGCGATTGGCGACCGACGAGTTGCCGGGCAACAACAACATGTCGCCCTTACCGACGAGCTTCTCAGCACCGGGTTGGTCGAGGATCACTCGCGAATCGGTGAGGCTCGACACGGCGAAGGCCATACGCGCCGGGATGTTGGCCTTGATCACGCCGGTGATCACGTTGACCGAGGGCCGCTGCGTGGCGACGATCAGGTGGATGCCGACCGCACGCGCCTTCTGGGCGATGCGCGTGATCGACTCTTCGACGTCACGTGCGGCGACCATCATCAAGTCGTTCAGCTCGTCGACGACCACCACGATGTACGGCAGGTGCTCGTATGGCGTGTCGTCGGGCTGCACGCCGGCCGGCGGCGGGATCTTGCCCTTGGCGACGGCGGCGTTGTAGCCGACCACGTCGCGATAGCCGACCTCGGAGAGGATGTCGTAGCGCCGCTCCATCTCCTTGACCGCCCAACCGAGCGCATTGGCCGCCTTCTTCGGGTTGGTCACCGGCTGCGTCAGCAGGTGCGGTAGTCGCTGGTACTGGCCCATTTCGACCTGCTTCGGGTCGATCAGAATCAGACGCACCTCGTCGGGCGTCGTGCGCATCAGCAGCGAGGTGATGATGCAGTTGATGCCGCTCGACTTACCCGCACCCGTGGCGCCAGCGATGAGCAGGTGCGGGGTGGCGGCCAGATCGAGGAACACCGCCTGGCCAGCGATGTCTTTACCGACTGCGACGTCGAGCGGGTTCGCCGCCGACCGCGCCTCGGGTGAGGACAACAGGTCGCCGAGGGCAACGAGTTGGCGGGTGTGATTGGGCACCTCGACGCCGATCGCCGAACGACCGGGGATCGGCGCCAGGATCCGCACGTCGGTGGCCGCCATCGCGTAGGCGATGTCTTTTTGCAGGCTGGTGACCCGGGCCACCTTGACGCCCGCGCCGAGCTCGAGTTCGTAGCGGGTGACCGTCGGGCCGATGGTCATCCCGACGAGGTTGGTCTCGACGTTGTGCGAGGCCAGCGACTGCTGCAGCGCGTCACCGCGCGCCTCGACCGCCGAGCGATCGATGGCCTGTGCGCCGGGCCGATCGAGGAACGTGATCGGCGGAAGTGTCCACTCGCCGACGGTCCCGCCATCGGCGGCGACCGAACGTCCGGCGGCAGCGGCCGCGCCAGCCGCAGCCTTCTTGCGCGAGGCTCGCTTCTTCTTCGGTGCCTCACCGAAGTCGTCGCCGTCGGCGGCGAAGTCGTACAGGGTGGTCTCGCCGGGCACATGCGGCGGCGCGTCGCCTTCTGGCGCTTCGTGCTCGCGGTCGCTGGCCAGCGTGGTGATGTTGCTCAGGCCCGACTTGGCGGCGCGCCCCAACGGGCGACCGACCGCAGCCAGGAATCCGCCGGTGTTTTCGGCCAAGGTGCGCAGCGATGTGCGGGTGACGAGCAGGAGTCCACCAGCGAGCGCAACCACGAGCACCACGGCGGTACCGATGGGCTCGACGAGCGCGGCGATCGGCTCGGCGACGAGTGCTCCGAGAATGCCGCCAGCTGATTCGAGTTCGTCGGTATCGCCGCTGAAGCCGTCAGGGCCGCGTGCGAGGTGCAACAGGCCCAACACCGAGAGCGCGGCGATCGCCCAGCCGACGGCGAGTTGGATTGGGCTCGAGGTGCGACCGCGCCGGACCAACGCCACACCGGCAGCCGCGAGAACCAAGGGGACTGCAAACCGGGCGAGGCCGGTGAACCAACCGATGAGTGTCTCGACGGCACGCCCGACCGGGCCGGCGAGATCGACGTACATCGCCAGGCCGAGCAGCACGGCCACGCCGATCAGCCCAAGGCCAAGGAATTCGTGCTCCCGGCCATCGACCGCGTTGCGCAGCTCGTCGCTGGCCCGATCGCGCTTCGACCGAGATCCGTCCGGAGGCGTCGCATCGCGAACGCTGCCCGCGTTCTTCCGACCGCTCTTCGTGCTGCTCTTGTCGTTCGCGGCGCGTCGATCTGCACGCTCCACGTGCTTCTTGGCAGTCTTCTTCGAGCGCCGGCTGGACGCTCCCCAGGTGGTCATCGCCCCCTCACGGTACCAACGGGGTGCCACCGGACGTCTGACCCCCGGCCCCAGCGCCATGCTGGCTCGTCCGCGGCGTCGTCACACGGTGGCGTCGGCCAGCGCGCCGACCGCAGTGCGGCCGTCGGCGGTCACGGTGAGGATCTCCACGCCATCGGTGGTCACATACACCGTGTGTTCGAACTGCGCCGCGATGCGGTTGTCGTCGACATGTTCGGTCCAACCATCGGCTGCGGTCTGGAATGTTGGTGGCCCGGTGGTGAGCATCGGCTCGACGGTGAACGACATGCCGGGCAGCGCGATCTCGCGATCGTGGCGATCCACACAATGGTGGATGTGCAGCGATGTGTGAAAGGTCTCGCCGATCCCATGACCGCCGTACTCGCGCACCACCGCGTATCCGCGCGCTGCGGCGAACGGCTCGATCGCCGCAGCGATCCGCTGCAGCGGCTCGAATGGTCGGATCGCCGCAATGCCACGAAGTGTCGCCTCGCGCGTGGTCTCGATCAGCCCATCGACGACATGATCGCGACGGCCCGCGACGAACATCGCCGAATTGTCTCCGTGCATCCCGTCGACGTATGCGGTGACGTCGATGTTGACGATGTCACCGTCGGCCAGCGGCCGGGCGTCGGGGATCCCATGGCAGATCACGCCGTTGACCGACGTACAGATCGACTTCGTGTACGGCGGCTGGTTGTAGCTCGGGTAACCGAGCGTGCTCGGATACGCACCGAGATCGACATAGGCCGCGTGGGCCACGGCGTCCAGCTCATCGGTGGTGACGCCCACCTCGACGGCATCACCGCTGCGGATCAACACCTCAGCCGCGATCTGGCACGCTTGGCGGTGACGCGCTAGCGCAGCATCGTCGTGCAGCTGCGTGCGGCGGGACGTGCCGACGACCCCCGATTCGACGTAGTCAGGCCGCACGATGTCGTTCGGTACGGAGCGAACGGGCGACACGGCAGCGAGGGCGACCCGCGGTCGCTCGAGGAGTCGGGCATCGCCGTGGCAGCGTTTGTGCTTGGCGCCACTCCCGCACCAGCACCGATCGTTGGCCCGAAGGCGCCGGCGATTCGACATGGCCCAACAGTCTACGGGTGGAAACAGCAACTGTCTATAGGCAGAAACATCCCCTGCGAGCCAGCCGTGCGGGTTACGATCGAACCGTGGCCCCGATGGTCAACACCGATGAACTGATCGACGCCCGGGGCCTCGCCGAACTCATCGGGCTCTCCCACCCCAACAGCGTCAGTCTGTACCAGCGCCGGTATCCGGACATGCCGCGTCCGATCATCGACCTGGGCCGGGGTCGACCGCGACTGTGGCGCCGCCCCGACATCGAGTCCTGGCTCGCCGAACGCTGACGCAGCGCCGAACACTGCAGACCAAGTCCAGCAGTTCAGCGCCGAACACTGCGGACCAAGTCCGGCAGTTCAGCGCCGAACGTTGTGGAACGGGCCAGGCGGGCGAGCGCCACGGGCGCGAGCAGGGGAGGCGAGGCCGCCAGGCCGACCGAGCCCGATCGAGAGAGCCGACCGAGCCCCATCAAAGAGGGTCGACGGAGAGCACTGCGCCGTCGGGGGCGACGACGATGTCGAGGATGCCGCCTTGGGCGGAGCGGGCGGCGATCACGTAGCGCACCCCGGCACCGGCCGTGCCCTCCACGCTGAGCGCGTCGACGGTGGCGTCGGGGAGTTCGTCGTCGACTCGATCGAGCACGGTGCCCTCGACGGTGATGTCGGCAGCGAGAAAGGTCCGTCCCGACGCCCCCTCCAGCGCCGGGGCCGGATCTTGCAGCTCGCCGTCGAGATACACGTAGGGCACAGCCGCGGTGGCGTCGTCGATCGCCACGAACACGTTGACCAGCTGCCCGGTGGAGGTCACTTCGAAGTACGCCTGCCCGGCGCCGAGTTCGTCTTCGACGGCGTCGACCGCGGCGAGGAGTTCGGTCACGATTGGCGGCCCATCGACCCCTGACCCGTCGGTGCTGTCGCCTCCATCGTCACCGCTGCACGCAACAGCCACGATGCACAGCACCAGTGCGGTGATCGCTCGCTTCATCGGCGAGCCGCCAGGTCGTCGGCGATCGCCTCGACGCGACCGGTGGCCATGATCGAGTCGAAGCCGCGGTGGCGTCCCTCGACCACGACGTCGTCGAGGTTGGGCAGCAGCCTCGACCAGTGGGCGATGGTGCGCTCCGGGTTCGTCGTCGACGCCCGGTACAGCACGATGGGCAGATCGATCGAACGCGGCCGGTGGGCGAATGCGGCGGTCGGGAAGGTGTCGACGGCGCGACGCGGCGGCCCAGACGGCGGCACGGTCGTTCCCGACCACGACAGGAGCCGACGGCCAAGACGGTCGGCGTACTTGAGCAGCCGTCGGCGGACCATCACGCCGAGCTCGCGTCCGATCTCGGCGACACCAGCGGGATGGAGCATCGACTTGTACTTCCACCAACGATTCGACCACAGATGACGCTCCTCCCCGGGGAAGAATGTGTCGACCATGCCGGTGGCCACCACTTCGACGCCACGCTCGCGCAGACGAGCGGCAAGCTCGATGGCCACGACGCCGGAGAACGACCAACCGATCAGCGCCACGGCAGCGCGGCCGTCGGCCGCATCAACGGCCAGGGGCACGAACTGCTCGACCACCTCGTCGACCGACGTGACGAGCTCGGTGTCGGGCAGCTGCAGGTAGGTAAGCGCCACCACGCGGGTGTCCGCGGGGAAGGCCTCGGCGAGATCTTGGTAGCCGAACACCTCATCCCACGCCGGCGTCATCAAGACGAGCGGACCTCCGGCCTCTCCCTCGCGCAACACGAACGCCTGGTACGCCCCGTCAGCGTTGTGACTCTCTGATGCCGTGTCGGTATCGACGCTCACCGCCGGCTCGTCGACGGCCAGCCCGAGTCCGTGCACCATCCCCCGCGGCGTACGACCAGCGAGCAGCACCGAGATCGGGACCGGCACATCGAGCGCCGATTCGACGTCGGTCACCAGCTGTACCGCGGTGAGAGAGTCGCCGCCGAGATCGAAAAAGTCGGTGTCGAGTTCGATGTCGTCGCGCTCGAAGGCACGCTGCCATGCGGCGAGCACCGATCCTGCCGACCCGGTGACCGCACCGCCGGCGCCCGACGTCGACACGGCCGCTGGCACGATGCGCTCGAGCGCACGACGGTCGACCTTGCCGTGCGCAGTACGCGGCAGCGCCGCGTGGGCCACGAAGCGCTTCGGTAACGCCGCCGCCGGGACGGAGTCGGCGAGCGCCGCACGCACGGCCGCCTCGTCGAGCACACCGTCCGCGGTGACGACGTGGCCGACAAGTGCCGGCGGCTCGCCGGCGGCCACCACGGCGGCATCGTCGACGCTGGGGATCGCCCGCAGTGCACCTTCGATCTCCGCCGGTTCGAGGCGCATCCCCCCGACGTTGAGCTGCTCGTCGATGCGTCCGACGTACAGAACGACATCGCCGGCGGGCCGCACGAGATCGCCGGTGCGATACCACCGCTGACCGTCGACGACCACGAAGGCATCGGTGTCGTGTACATCGCCGACGTACCCGTCGGTCACCGTCGGCCCGGCGATCCACAGTTCGCCGGACGCGCCGCGAGCTGCGGGCCGCCCGCTGGTATCGGCGACGCGCACCGTCACGCCCGGGATCGGACTCCCGATCGGAAGCGGATCGGTCGCGCCCGGCTCGAGGCGGATCGCCGTGGCCCATACGGTGGCTTCGGTCGGTCCGTACTCGTTGACCAACCCCACGTCGGGCAGGTGCTCGTGGTGTTCGCGCACGAGGTCGGCCGTGCTCGCTTCGCCCGCCACGATCGCGGTCTCGAGCCCGCGCAACCGCTGCGGGGCGCGGGCGAGTACTGCCCGGTACAGGCTCGGGACCATCAACGTGTGCGTGATCCGATGCGTCTCGATCCGTGCCGCCAGCTGGTCGACGTCACGGACATCGTCGTCGGCCGGGACCACGACCGCCCCGCCGGTGGCCAGCGGCCAGAACAGTCCGACGATCGAACTGTCGAACCCGACGCTCGGCGTCAGCAAGAAACGCTGCGGGCCGCGGCGGTACCACTCGTCGCGGGCGAGCGTGCTGGCGGCGAGATTGTGGTGCGTCACCTCGACGCCGCGCGGCGTGCCCGTGGAGCCGGATGTGTGGATCAGGTACGCCGCCGCGTCGGGGTTGATGCGGCGGGCCCGATCGATGAACGCGGCCGCTCCTGCAGCGACGTCGGGCGATGCCCCCAGTTCGTCGATCACGACGGCATCGAGGCCGAACGTGTCGCCATCGGTGACGATCGCGCCGAGCCGACTCTGCTCGGCGATCTGCGCACGCCGCTCCTCGGGGGCGTTGGGATCGAGCGGCACGTAACAGGCGCCGGACGCCATCGTGCCGACGATCGCCGTCACGAGGTCGGCGCTGCGGTGCACCGCAATGCCGACGCGAGCTGGCCCACCGAGGGCGTCGAGCTGCTCGGCGATCTGTGCGGCGCGCGCGGCCAACTCGCGGTAGCTGAGATCGACCTCGGCGACGACGGCTGGCGCGTTGGGGGTCGCCGCCACCTGATCGGCGATGCGCGCCGGCACCGTCGTATCGGCGACGAAATCGACGCCACGGATGTCGACGCTGCGCCACGCGTCGACCAAATCACCGACGGTCGACGCCGGCGTGCGCGAGCCGTCGATCAGGACCGCCTCGAACATCGCCAACAGCTCGTCCGCCGTGGCGCCGTCGACCACGTCGCCTCGGTACTCCAGCCCGAATTGCAGCGAGTCGGCACGCTCCTGCACGAAGAACGTCAGGTCGGTCACCGACGTGCCCGCAGCCAGGATCCGCTGTTCGGCGCGGCCGATCGGGAACGTCGGCGTCGACAGCTCCTCGTAGGCCAACATCCACGACACATCGGGTTCGGGCAGACCGGCCTGGCGCGCCTCGCGCACGATCGATGCGTACGGGTGGCGACGATGCGGCAGGGTGCTGGCGATCGTGTCGGCCACTCGTTCGACGAGGGTCGCGAACGATTCGTCTGGGTCGACGGCCACACCGATCGGGAGTGTGTTGAGGTAGTACCCGACGAGCGGAGCGGTCGCCGGGTGGTCCTTGGTCGATGCGGTGATGCCGATCTCGATCGCCGTCCGATCGGCGACTGCGCCGAGTACGACGGCCGTTGCGGCCAACGAAGCAGCGAACGGGGTGTGGCCCGCCCCGGTGAGCGTCGATGGTGGCGCCGACGACCGCCGCGACGCGTATCCGTCGGCGGCGCGCGGGAGCGGTGCTGACAGACGCAACCGCGCGGGTTCGGGCCGGTCACCAGCGACCGACTGCCAGAACTCCCGATCGGCGTGATGATCACCGGTGGCCTGCCACGCCGCATGCGCGGCGTACGTGGTGTCGAGTGCGGGTGTTGCGCCGTCGGCGTACGCCGCAGCGACCTGCTCCCAGAACACATCGAACGTGCCGGCGTCGACGGTGATGTGGTGCATGGCGATGAGCACCGACCACTCGCCGGGGTCGGTCTCGGCCACGTGCACCCGCACCAATGGGCCGGTGTCGAGATCGAACGGCACCGCGCGCTGGGTCATGGCGAACGCTTTGAACGCGTCGAGCGTGTCGACGTCGACGAGCTGTACCGCGGCAGCCCTGTCGGCAGGAAGGATCCGGCGATCGGCGCCGTAGGCCGTGCGCAACGGCCCGTGCGCGGCAACCACGTTCTCGACAGCACCCCGGAACCGCTCGACGTCGAACGACGATGCGTCGTGCAGCTGATACCAGCGGGTGACGTTGTACCGAGTGTCGGTCGGATCGCGGCGATACTCGAAGAGCATCGCTTCCTCCCCCGCCGACAACGGCGCCCCGTCGACCGCGGGAATCGTGGAGGGGATCGTCGATGCGACCGCCACGCCAGTGGTGGGTGCCGCAAGGGCGTCGTCGACCAGCACCGCGAGTTCCCTCGGCGTCCTGGCGGTGAACACTGCGGCGTCCGGCAGGTTGGTGCCGAGCGTTGCATCGATCGCCGCGACCGCCTCCAGCGCGGGTAACGACGAGCCACCGAGATCGAAGAAATCGTCGGTCAGCCCAACCCGATCGACCCCGAGGACGTCACCCCAGATCTGGCACACCCGCTGCTCGGTCGGTGTCGTGGGTGCCACGTAGGTGTTACCGCGCCGATGGAAGCGCGTCGGCGCCGGCAGTGATCCCGTGTCGGCCTTGGCGCTTGCCGCCAGTGGCATCTCGTCGATACGCACGAACGCCGACGGGATCGCATGATCGGGCAACACGTTCCGCAATTGGGCGCGCAGCTCGCCGGGGTCGAGCTCGTCGTTGGGAGCGAGCGTTGCGCTGTGATACCACGCGGTGAGTACACCCTCGGTTTTGGGTGTGTAGCCGATCGTGGCCAGCAACTGTGCGACTTCGGCGTCGTCGATGTCGTCGTCGAGTTCGTCGAGCGCCTCGTCGCGGGTCTTGTGCCCGAGGCGCACGTCCCAGCTGTACGGCTCGGCGTAGTTGTGAAAGCCGCGCTCGCGCTGGTGCACCGAGATACCGGCGACGTTGATCAAACAGTTGGTCGAACGACCCGTGTCGTCGGGACGTACCCACGGCGCGCGTGTGTCGAGGAAGTCGTAGAGCTCGGCGAGATCGACGTCGACGTAACGATAGAAGTCGACGAACTCGATCTCGTCGAGCACGGCCGGGTCGTCGAACACCCGTTGTTCAGGGAGCAGCTCCGTGACCGCGTCGGGCGTATGGTGGTAGACCCGGCGCGCTTCGAGCACGGTCCGATCGATGGCGTCGGGATCGAAGCGCCCTTCCTCGAACTGGTGCGGCACGAGACGGGTCTCGAAGAACTGTCCACGCGACAACCCCGTGACGATCGTCGGGATGCCGAGCTCGCGCGCGCGGGCGACGGCCAGGGTGTAGATCGTCTTGTAGCAGCCGTTGCACACGTTGGAGAAGCGGTCGAGACTGTCGCGGAAGATCTCGTTCATCGCCGGTGTGGTGGCGAACTCGTGGGTGATCCCGAGATCGGCGATGCTGCGCCGAATGTTCTCCTTGGCGCCATCGGAGATGAACCCGTTGTCGAGGGTGAGCGCGTGCACCTTCCAGCCCCGCTCGACCAGCTGGTACAGGGCGTAGGTCGAGTCCTTGCCGCCCGACAGCAGGTGGATGGCGTCGATGTCGCCGCGCTTGGTTGCTTGTGCAGCGGCGAGCCGTTCGGCGAGGTCGCGTTCGGTGCGGAACCACCTGGCGGTCTGCGGAACGATCTCGTCGTAGGTGCGGCATGCATTACACACGCGGTCGCCATCGAGGCTCACCCCGGGAACGTCGGTGCCGATGCCGCAGCGCACGCAGCGGTCGGCCGCGCTGACCGGCCGGTGGTCGTCGGCCCGCCACACGCCGACGATGGCGCCGTCGATGTCGTCGAGCGCAACCAGCGCCGCCTCGACTTCGCCAGGTTCGAGGCGAATGCCGTTGACCTTCAGCTGATCGTCGTGGCGCCCGCCGTAGGTGAGCACGCCGGGACGGACCACGCGGACCCGGTCGCCGGTGCGATACCACGGCCCACTTCCGTCACCGGCCCCCGCCGCCGCGACCACGGCATCCGGTAACTCGACGAATCGTTCGGCGCTGAGCTCGGGAAGGTGGAGGTACGCAGTCGCCATTCCCGGTCGGCGAACGACGAGTTCACCCCACGCGCCGGGTACGGCGAGCTGCCCGTCCACGTCGAGCACTGCCAACTCGGCACCGGCCGCGGCAGCGCCGATCGGTACGTCGACATCATCGGGGTCGCCCACCGTCCACTCGTGGAGCATGCAGCCGACCACGGCTTCGGTGGGTCCGTACTCGTTGAAGATCCGTGCGTTGGGTGCGAGTTCGGCGACCCGTCGGGCCAGCGGCACACGGAATGCCTCACCACCGACGACGATGCAGCGCAGCGCGCGGAGTTCGTCATCGGCGAGCCGGGTGAGCAACTCGAGCTGTGACGGCGTGGCCTTGAGAAACGTGATGCGCTCGTCGCCCGCCACCGCGCCGAGTGCGCTGATCGGCTCGCCGTCGACGATCACCGCACGACCGCCGGTGAGCAAGGCCAGGAACAGGCTGGTGATGGTGAGGTCGAACGCCAGCGACGAGTGCAACGCAACCACCGGCGCGTGGTTGCTGTCGCCGACGTAGGCATCGACGGCGAACGCGAGGTAGTCGGCCAAACCGCGATGGCTGATCGGCACGCCCTTCGGACGCCCGGTCGAGCCGGAGGTGTACAGCACGTAGGCGACGTCGTCGAGGCCGACCGCCGGTTCCGCG
>JBCCVW010000100.1:0-15862 GCA_039194665.1 Actinomycetota bacterium | reverse complement strand
TCGTCGGCGACGCTCTACGAAGTCGGGTTTAATCACTTCTTTCGCGGACGTGGCGAGAGCGGCTACGGCGGTGATCAGGTCTACTACCAGGGACACGCCGCACCCGGCATGTATGCGCGGGCATACTTGGAAGGACGACTGACCGAGGAAAACCTGGTCAATTTCCGACGCGAGCTGAGCGAAGGCGGCGGACTCTCTTCGTATCCGCATCCGTGGCTGATGCCTGACTTCTGGGAGTTTCCGACGGTCTCGATGGGCTTGGCGCCGATCATGGCGATTTACCAAGCGCGGTTCAACGAGTACCTGACCGACCGCGGCATCTTGGATGTCGCTGACAAAAACGTCTGGGCATTTCTGGGCGACGGTGAATGCGACGAACCGGAGACTCTGGGCGCGATCACGCTGGCCGCGCGTGAGAAACTCGACAATCTCATTTTCGTAATCAACTGCAACCTGCAACGCCTCGACGGGCCAGTGCGCGGCAACGGCAAGGTGATCCAGGAACTCGAGGCGGTGTTCCGCGGTGCCGGGTGGAACGTGATCAAGGTGATTTGGGGCTCGAAGTGGGACGAGCTGTTGGCCCAAGACAAAGACGGTGCGCTGCTCAACAAGATGAACACCACCGTCGACGGCGAGTATCAGCGGTTCGCCGTGGAGAACGGCGAGTTCATCCGCGACAACTTCTTCGGCCCCGACCCGCGCCTGCGGCAGATGGTGTCGCACCTGTCCGACGACGATTTGCGCAACCTGCCGCGTGGTGGTCACGACTACCGCAAGCTCTACGCCGCGTACAAGGCGGCGGTGGAGAACCTGGGCTCGGGCCGGCCGACCGTCATCCTGGCCAAGACGATCAAGGGATGGACGCTCGGACCGGGGTTCGAGGGACGCAACTCCACCCACCAGATCAAGAAGATGACCAAGCAGCAGCTGCTCGAGATGCGCGACCGGCTGCACTTGCACGATGAGATCCCGGGCGACTCGATCGACGAGAACAACCCGCCATACCTGAAGCCCGCGCCCGACTCGATCGAGTACCAGTACATGATGGAGCGGCGGAAGGCGCTCGACGGATCACTCCCCAAGCGGAGCACGACCGCGCGTCGACCGATGGCCCTGCCCACCGACGCTGCGTTCGCGGAGCTGCGTGCCGGCTCGGGCGGTCAGGAAGTGTCGACCACGATGGGCTTTACCCGTCTGCTCCGGAACCTGGCACGCGACAAGCGAATCGGCCCGCGCATCGTGCCGATCATCCCCGACGAAGCTCGCACCTTCGGCATGGACGCGCTCTTCCGCGAGCTGAACATCTACGCCGCCCACGGTCAGAAGTACGAACCGGTCGACCACGACCTGTTGCTCAGCTATTCGGAGTCGTCGTCGGGACAGATCCTCGAGGAGGGCATCACCGAAGCGGGCTCCATGTCGAGCTTCATCGCGGCTGGCACGTCGTACGCCACCCGCGGCGTGCCGACGGTGCCCTTCTACACGTTCTATTCGATGTTCGGCTTCCAACGGGTCGGCGACCTGATCTGGCAGGCGGCCGACATGCGCGCCCGGGGCTTCTTGATGGCGGCCACGGCGGGCCGCACGACGCTGCTCGGCGAGGGGCTCCAGCACCAGGACGGCCACAGCCTGGTGTTGGCATCAACGGTGCCGGCGGTGCAGGCCTACGACCCCGCCTACGCCTACGAGGTGGCGGCGATCGTGCAGGCAGGCCTCCATCGGATGTACGGCGACGGGCCGCCCGAGGAGACCGACGTCTTCTACTACATCACCTTGTACAACGAGAACTACGAGATGCCGGCGATGCCCGACCGGCCGGACCTTGCCGAGTCGATCGTGGAGGGCCTCTACAAGTGGGCCGACGCACCGGAGGTCAGTGGCGACGCCAAGCAGGCGACGATCCTGTTCTCCGGATCGGCCCAAGGGGCGGCACGAGCGGCTGCTGCCGATCTCGCCGAGCATTACGGCGTCGCCGCGGAGCTGTGGTCGGCGACGTCGTACAAGGCGTTGCGCGAGGAGGCACTGGCGACAGAGCGCTGGAACCGACTGCACCCGTCGCAGGAGCGCCGCGTCCCGCGCGTGGCCCAGATCCTCGAGGCATCGCAGGGCCCGATCGCCGCAGTGACCGACTTCATGGCTGCGGTGCCCGAGCAGATCCAGCGGTTCGTACCGGGCCGCACCTTCGTGCCACTCGGCACCGACGGCATGGGCCGTTCTGACACCCGAGAAGCGCTGCGTCGGTTCTTCGAGATCGACACCGGCCATGTCGTCGTCGCCGTGTTGTCGGGCCTGCTCGCCGACGGCCACGTCGACGCCGCGACCGTGAACGACGCCATCGCCCGCTACGACATCGACCCTGACGCCGCAGACCCGTACCTCATTTGATCCGCCTGACCTCGGATCGCCGGACAGCAGTGTTGGACGGCGGATCGCCAGCCTCGGTCGCTGGCGCTCCCCCTCGGCGGCGCGTGCGCCGGTCTGCGCACGTGTGTGCGCGGTTTGGCCGCGTTCGCCGGGCCAGGCAGGCGACCAGAGCGCCAGCGGCGGGAGCACGGCAGGCGAGGCAGAGGCCGCCAGGCCGACCGAGCCTGAACAGTGAGTAGCCTGGTCACATGGCTGGGACGCTGTACATCACGGGCGACACCGATGCCGATGGGCTGCTCAACGGCGATGGCAATGCGTTGCTGATCGGGATGCTCCTCGACCAGCAGGTTCCGATGGAGTGGGCGTTCAAGGGACCCGCCACGTTGCGTGAGCGGCTGGGTCACCTCGACCCGACGAAGATCGCCGCGATGAACGTCGATGAATTCGTGACGGTGTGCGCCGACAAGCCGGCGATCCATCGCTTTCCTGGATCGATGGGCAAGCGGATCCACGCGGTGTGCACCTCGCTGGTCGAGGACTACGACGGCGACGCACACAACCTCTGGCGTGATGTTGACGACGGCGCCGAGCTGTACCGCCGACTGAAGGCGCTTCCCGGCTACGGCGACGAGAAGTCGAAGATCTTCGTCGCCTTGCTGGCCAAGACTCAGGGTGTCGCCCCCGAGGGTTGGCAGAAGGCCGCCGGGAAGTTCGGCGACGACACGCCGCGCTCGGTCGCCGACATCCACGACGACGAGTCGCTCCAGGCCGTGCGCTCCTGGAAGAAGGCTCAGAAAGCGGCAAAGAAGGACAAGCAAGACCGCCCGATCACGGCCTGAGCGCGGTCGGATCGGGCACGCTGGCCCGGTCGATCCACCACCACAGCCCGGCCGATGCTGCCGCGTGTGCGCCAAGGATCGCCACGGGCGGGATCGGCGCGTTGTACGTATCCCACGACCATGGCACCATCGGTCCGGCGATGCCGACGCCCCAGCGGCGCATGGCCGCAGCCAACGCCACGTTGGCCACGACGAGGCCGACGATGCCGACCACTCGCCCCACGCGTCGCAGCTCGGGGCTGCGATCGTCACCTGCGGACGACAACGCGATCGGCGCGGCGACGAGCAGTGGTAGGTAATAGCGGCCCTGCCAGTAGGTGCCAGTTGGGTCACCCTGGACCATCTCGAGCACCCACGAGGCAACGATCGCTACGGCAAGTGTGACTGCTGCCGCGCCGAGCGCCGATCGAGCGTCGACGAACAGCGCGGCGCCCACAAGCACACCGAGCCCGGCCAGCCACAGCAGCACCATCGACACCGGTACTGGGGCATCGAGCCAACCGAGCAGCCCGATCGCTTCCTCCAGGTGGAGGCCGGTCTGGCCCACGACGATGCGCAAAACGTCGCGGTCGAATCCGCCCGGACGCAGGGCCATCGCGCCATAGAGCACGACCACCACGATCGGTATTGCGATGACGACTGCAGCGACGCGCCGGCGACGGTCTTGCATTGCCGGCGACACCCATCCACGCCGCAGGAGCTCAGTGCCGATCGGCAATAGTGGAACCAAGAACAGCCCGGCCGCCGCCGCGGTATCGCTGCGCGCCGCCCACGCCAAGGTGGCCACGGTCGACACGACCACGACGACCTGCGGCCATCGGCCGAGGAGCCGCCACCACTGGCGCAGTCCGAGCGGCACGAACAGCAAGCCGATCGAGAGCAACACGCCCGCCCAGATCAACCCGTCGCGTCGAGGCAGGGTGAGCGCTGCCCAGCCGGCGGCCATCAGCCAGCGGTGTCCCGCAGTCGGATCGCGACCTCCGATGAAGAGCCCCGCAGCGAGGGCGACTCCGCCGGCGACGACGACCCCAGACGGATTCACCACGGCGAATACGAACCAGGCCATCGGTGTCAGCGCAAGCAGCACGCCACTGGCGCGCAACCAGCCACGGCGGACCGCGGCCACCAGTGCGCCGGCAACGAGCGCCACAGGGATCGCGGCGTCGAGGAGGCGCGAGGCGTAGGGCGACGCGTTTGCCGGGCCGAGCGTGCCCACACCGGGGAGCAGGTGCCCCCAGACTTGATAGTCCGCGGCGCGGGTCTGCAGGGTCACGTCCGGCCCGGTCGGCCGGTCAGCGAACGACGCACAATCGGCCGGGGTGAACGACTCGAACGCGTAACACACCGGATCGGGGAATCCGACCCACGGAGGGACCTCGAACAGACCGCGACCCGACTGACCATCGAGCTGCCATCGAACGAGGCCGGCGCCACGCACGAGATGGTTCGGCTCGTCGGGGCCCGCCGACGGCGGCACCGCGAGGATCCACATCAACGCCAGGACGCCGACCAACACGACCGCTGGCCACCAGGCGGTGATGGAGCGCTCGGCCAGACGTTCCTCGTCGACCGCCTGCTCGTCGAGCGCACTCATCGCTCCCGCCACCGTTCGACGACGCGCACCGGCGCGCCGATGAGCCCAGCGACCAGCGCCCGCGCGTGGGCCCGGCGCGGCTCGTGCCGGCAGCGGCGCACTGACAGTCCGAACGCACGCAACACAACGGACCATCGCTCGTGCCGAACAGCCGACCACAGTCGATTGCGCTCACGGAGAAACACGACCTGATCACCGAGCTTCGACGACGACGTACCTGGACGGTGCAGCACCCGCGCCGCCGGCGCACACCGGTACACCCATGCGAGCTCACTCCCGCGACGGGCGAGGTCGACATCTTCGTAGTACAGGAAGAATCGCTCGTCGAAGCCCCTGGTGTCGGCAAGAAACATCGGCCGGAACATCACCGCTCCCCCGGTGAACATGTCGATCGGGAATGGCGTGCCGGGGAGTGTGGAAGGCGACTCGCCGCGGTGGGCATCGGTCCCCGCGCCATCCCGGTCGAGGACGACCCCTGCGCTCTCCACGCATCCCGACTCGTCGATCAGCAATGGCTGCACGGCGCCGATCGACGGATGGTCGAAGGCAGCGAGAACCGCAGGAATCCACGGTCGGGCGAACTCGATGTCGTCGTTCAATAACACGATCCACTCGGCTTCGAGCTCCGCGGCCCGAGCGAATCCGAGGTTGGCACCGCCCGCAAACCCGCCGTTGTGTTCGGCTGCGAGCACTTCCAGTCGTTCGTGAGCTGGGAGATCGGCATGGCCGCTGTTGTCGACCACCACGATGCGATCGACGAGGTCGTCGTCGACGAGCCCCTTGACGCACCGCGTCAGCTCATCGTGGGCGGAGTAGGTCACGACCACCGCAACGATCATGCCCAGCTCACCCTTCCGTCATCGAGCACCACGTAAGGCGGAGCTCCGGATCTCCCGGGACGCTCCAACCAGTCGGCGCGGCCATCGGCCAGGTTGGGGTTGTAGTACGGGTCGTCCCACAGCGCGTCTCCCCAGGTGGCAAGCAACGTCTCGATCTCCGGGGCCGACACGGCGTGTTGATCGGTGCCCGCTCTCGTACGCGATTCGAAGTGATACCAACAGGCGTACGGCGTCCACACGATGCGCCGGCCCGATGCGCGCACGCGCAGTGAAAGATCGACGTCGTTGTAGTTCGCCGGGTAGTCGAGCGACATGCCGCCGACCTCGTCGTACACCGACCGCCGCAGCATCGCCGCGGCGGCGGTGACACCACCCACCTCTCGCTCGACGGCGAGCAGACGATGTGGCCCGGGATGATCTCCCGACCAGCCGACGAAGGCGTGATCGATGTGTTGGTTGTACACG
Organism: Actinomycetota bacterium; assembly: GCA_039194665.1. Classification (GTDB taxonomy): domain Bacteria; phylum Actinomycetota; class Acidimicrobiia; order Acidimicrobiales; family Ilumatobacteraceae; genus JABSQH01. The sequence goes on along the minus strand of JBCCVW010000100.1, from coordinate 9,761 downwards.
TGACCGGCGTGCTGGATCGTGCCGTCGTCGAACAACAGCCGGGCGCCCACCATGCCGACGTCGTCGAGTTGGGCGAGACCGACCATCTCGTCGATACTCCCGGGTTCGATCAACTCTGTGTCGTCGTTGAGGATCAGCACGAAGTCACCAGTGGCGGCGGCCACACCGCAGTTGACCTTGTCGGCGAAGTTGAACAGCCCGTCGTACTCGACGACGTGCACTCGGCCGGGGGCGAGGGTATCGAGACGGCGACGTACCGAACCAGGGGCAGATGCGTCGAGCACCACGACGTAGTTGCGTTCGCAGTGTTCGGTTGCTCCGCTCTCGATGCTGGCGATGGCAGCGTCGACGAACCGGCGGTGGCCGCCCCACACCGTGCCGACCGCACCGGCCGAGGGAATCACGATCGACACCGTCGGACGACCGCGTACATGCCGATGGATCCGATAGGTCCCCGGCCACGCACCCGGCGCAACATCGGCAGCCGTACCGATCCGATCGAGGTGCTCCTGCACTGCCCGCACGCCGGCTTCGTAGGCGTCGGGTTTGTTGCTCGGGTCTGCGGCGACGCTGCGCAGGGACTGACGCCAGTGAGCGAGCACCTCCGGCACGTGGACCACCGCAATGTCGCGTTCGATCAGGCGCAGCAACAGGTCATGATCTTGCGCGCCATCGAAGCCGGCACGTAGTCCGCCGAGCTCGTTGAGCACCGAGCGACGAACCGCAACGAGATGGGTGATGTAGTTGTGGTTGCGCAGCCGCTCCGGCGAGATCGCCGGCTTGTACACGGGCGACGTGCAGCGTCCGTCGGGGCGCAGCAGGTCGTGGTCGCTGTACACGAGGCCGATCGAGGCCGGGTCCGGGTGATGGTCGACGGCGTGCATCATCGTCGAGAGGGCATTCGGGGTGAGCAGGTCATCGTGGTCGAGCAGCACGACGAACTCACCACGTGCCTGCGCAACGGCGTCGTTGGTCGCTGCGACGATGCCGCCGTTCACCGGCCGCTCGACCACGGCGCGGCGCGCTGAGCGGCGGGCGCGCAACAGGTCGCGGATTGCCGGGTTGGTCGATGCATCGTCGACCACGATGTGTTCCCACTCCACCTCAGCCTGCACGTCGATCGAGTCGAGGCAGGCCACGAGCTCGCCGACGGGTGGGTCGAACACCGAGGTGACCACGGAGACGCGAACGGGCGCGGTCACCGGTCACCCCGAGTCTCTCGGCCGCGCAGCATGGGCACGCGTCTGGCGACGTGGGCCAGTCGCGGACGCAGCACCTCGCGCCAAGCCTCGCGCACGAGGTCGACCAGGTACTCCGCTGCACTCATCGCCCTCCGGCGCTGGAACAGGTCCTGATCCTGACGGGCACGCGCCAGCTCGACGCGCATCTCGGCGAGTTCGCCGCGCACCGCACCCGCCTCGAGGGTTGCCGCCTTCGCGGTGGCGATCGCCCGATCGGCGTCGGCAACTGCGTCGCCATAGGCCCGCTCGGACGGGCCCACGAGCGCACGCAGGCGCGCCAGCTCGTCGTCGTCGGGTCCCGGCACGGATGCGAGGTTAGGGCCGCGTGCAGGTCCAACCACGTCGTAGGCTCAGCGACCGCTCATGGCGACGACACCAACCGTCTACTCCGACGCCCGCAGCCTCATCGACCGCGGCGGCATCGAACTGCTCACTTCCGACGTGTTCGACACGCTGTTGTGGCGCGACGCCGCGAGCCCCCATGACCTGTTCGTGGCGCTCGGAGCCGACCTCGTCGACGCACGTCTCGTCCCCGACCACGTCACCCCCGCCGACGTACTCGACGCCCGGATCCACGCCGAACGCCGTGCCCGCACGACGGCGCGCCGCGAGTACGGCGTCGGTGAATGCACGATCGAGGAGATCTGGCAACGGATGCCCGCAGCGTGGCTCGAGCAGATCGGAGGCGTCGCCGCCGGCGTCACGGCAGAGATCGAGATGGAACAGCGCCACCTCCGTCCGATCGAACCCGCGATCGAGCTTCTCCAGCACGCCCACGGTGCCGGCGTTTCGGTTGCGCTCGTCAGCGATACGTACTTTTCAAGCGAGCAACTGCTGGGGCTGTTCGCCGAGCGAGGAATCGAACTCCCGCCACTGTTCGACCTGGTCGCGTCGAGCGAGCACCGCGACAACAAGGCGGGCAAACTGCTGGCCCACGCCCTCGAACACCACCACATCAACCCCCGGCGGGTGCTGCACATCGGCGACAACCCCCACGCCGACGCCGTCGCTGCCCACGACGCAGGTACGCACTTCGTCGGCCTCGACATCCCGCACGCTGAGCGCATCGGTCCGGCGATGCCCCACGCGCTCGCCTCGTTCTCCGCGACGCACGGCACCGACGCGGGCGCATCGGCGCTGTCGCGCGAGCTACTGCTGACGGCAGGCGGCGCCCGCGACGCCGGCGGCGGTCCAGCCGCGACCTACGAGTTCGGGGTCACCGTCGGCGGACCACTGCTCGCCGGTTTTGCCGACTGGATCACCGCCCGCACGGCCGATCTCGGGGTGCGCAAGGTGCACTACGTGTTGCGCGAGGGCGGGTTCATCAGCGACGTCGTCGCGGCACTACGGCCGGACGCACCGCGCGCCGCCCACGTGCACGCCTCGCGCTGGGTGATGGGCCGTGCAGCGGTGATCGAGGGCACGCCCGACGAACTCGTCCGGGCACTCATCCGCCGCGCCGCCTTCCGTCCTGACCACGTCACCGAAGCGTTCGACATCGATCGTGCCGCGGTCACCCGGGTGATCGGCGACGGACCACTCAGCGACGCCGACTTCCTCCCCGCGATCGAGGCGATCGCCAACGACGAGCAACTGCGTACGACAATCGTCGAGTCGTCTGCCGCGCTGCGAGCACGGGTCATGCGCTACCTGCAGCGTGCGCTCGACGCCGACGACGACCGCATCGTGGTGTGCGACATCGGCTGGGGCGGCACGATCCAAGAGGCGCTGCAGGTGATGCTCACCGCGGAGGGTTGGTCGGTCGAGCTGATCGGTCTGTATCTGATGTTGTCGAACCCCGGGCGAGATCGCGTGGCCGGCGGGGCACGCATGTCGGGTTTCCTCCCCGACGACGGTGTTGTCCCCATCGGCGTGGAGCGGTCGACGACGAGCGATCCCGACATCGTGATGCGCACACCCGAGATCGTTGAGCAACTGTGCACCCCCGAGATCGGCACCCTGGTCGACATCGACGACAGCGGATCGCCCGTCCTCGCAGACGACCCGGGTGGGGCGCTCGAGTCCAGGCGCACGGCCCGCCGCGGCGTCCTCGACTACGCCCGGCTCCGGCAGACCCGCCTTCCCGAAGCCTCGGCAGACCCACGTCTGCGCAGCGACGCCTACCGCCGCACCCTGCTGGCCGGACTTGCCGGCACGATTCGCCGCCCGAGTGCCCGCCTGGCACGGGAGCTCGGAAGGTGGGAGCACGACGACGTCGGCGGCCGCGGCCACGAACCACTCGTGCCTGCCGGAGCCGCCGATCTGCTGCGCTTCGCCAACGCCGCCGACACCGACATGATCGGCACCCGCCACGTGTACTGGCTGCACGGCGCCGCAGCACTGGCCAACGGTGAATTGGCGGCGCAGCTCGACGCCGTCGAGGCGGGCGTGGCTGCGGAGGAGCTGTGTCCTCCGTCCGACGTGGGCCAGGCGCTGATCGCCGTGTTCCCGCCCGACGACACACTGGCCACCGCACAGGTGGCAACGGTGCCGCACCGCTCGTCGCGCGGCTGGTCGATGCTCCGCCTCACCGCTGCGGTTGGTCAGGTGCGCGACGTGCGCATCGACATCGGAACCGCAGCGCTCAGCTTCGAACTCGGCCGTCTACACATCGTGGGCGCGAGCGGTCGCGTGGCCGTGCGGATCGATCGCACCGACGACGAGCGGTTGCGCTGGATCGGAGGGCACCCGACCGACACTCACGGTGGCGTGCTACAGGCTGGTGGGTTTCTCACGGTGCCATTCGAGGATCCCGTGGTCGACGACGTGCTGGAGATCGACGTTGCGTTCCGGGCCAGGCCGGTCGGCCAATCGGTGCGGCGCATCACCCCGCGCACCATGCAGCGCCGTGTCCGCAGTCTTGCGGACGCGGCCCGTACGCGGGTCGAGCAGCTCCGCCAGCGGTGAGCGCAGACCCACCCCAATCCGACGGTGAGCACGTCGGTAACGTTGGCCACGTGGCGGCCAGCGAACTCGACCGACTGCGCGGGGAGAACGCCGAGCTGCGTCGACGACTGGAGACCGTCGACGCCGAGCTGGTCGATCTGCGAAACGACGCACTCGCCCGCCGCACCGAGGTCCGTCAGCTCGCCGAGTCGCTCCCCACCGCCGTCAGCCGCCGGGCCCTCGTTGCCCAGATGACCAAGGACGCGGTCGCCCATCCCGACAAGAAGGGATTGGCAACCCGCGCGATGCGCAAACTCGGCCGCGCGCCACGACGCCTTGCGCATGTACTCGGGCTCGGCCCGAAGGCGCTCCCCCCGGGACCGCCCGTGGAACCGGCGAACGCGCCGCCGGCGGAATGACCGACAGCGGCCGACCCGACGTGCAGGTCTTTGTTGCCCCCGACGGCAACCGGTTCATGCGCGATGTCGCCGCGATGATCGTCGAGGCTGGGGCAACGGCGTTCACGGCACGGCTCGTCACGGATCGGCTACCCGAACCTGATGGCTCCATCAACCTCGTCGTCGCACCACACGAATTCTTCGAGCTCTATTCGGCGCCGACTCGCGATCTCCAACGAGCCGCCGCAGCAAGCGTCTGTATCGGCACCGAGCAGCCCGGCACACCCTGGTTCCGGCTGACCGCCGACGTCGCTCGTCGTGGGTTGCGCACACTCGACATCAATCGGGTTGCGGTTGACGCGCTGCGTGCCGAAGGCATCGACGCTCGACACCTGCAGGTCGGTGCGGTCGATTCGCTGGTCGCCCCAGCGACCGATCGAGACATCGACGTGTTGTTCCTCGGGGCCATCGACGATCGGCGAGGAGCGCTCTTGGCCACACTGGCGCCGATGTTGGTCCACCGGCGCAGCGAGTTCCGTCTGTTTCGGTTCGACCGCCCGGTCGACGAGTCGACCCCAGGGTTGGTGTTCGGCGCCGACAAGGCTGCGCTGCTGGCGCGCGCCAAGGTCCTGGTCAACATCCATCGGGATCGGCCGGAGGACGCGCCGGCCTACTTCGAGTGGGTGCGCATGGTCGAGGCGATGGCCAATGGGTGTGCGGTGCTCACCGAGCCGTCGGAGGCGCATGAACCGCTCGTGGCCGGCGAGCACTTTGCACAGGCCGTTCCTGCCGAACTCGGAGATGCGCTGATCGACCTCCTCGACGACGAGCAGCAACGCGCTGACGTCGCCGAGGCAGGGCGGGCGGCGGTCACCGCTGAGCTCGCGCTCGGGCCGACGGTGGTCGCGTTGCTCGACGAGATCCAGCGCGAGGTGCTCCCCCAGGTCGAGGCGCACGTTGCGTCGCGGGAGTATCTGCGCGGCCGCTGGACGCTGCACGGCGAAACCCAGCAGCCGGTGAAGCGGCTGGGACCGATGACGCCGTACGGCGACATCCAACGTCGAGCCAAAGAGCTCGCGCTGGCTGAGGGGGCAGCACTCCGGCGAATCGACGAGCTGCGTTCGCTGCTGGCGCACGGTTCCGAGATGCACATCGAACGTGTCGAATCGCACAGCTACGAGGCGGCGCGGCCCGACGTGAGCGTGGTCGTCACGTTGTACAACTACGCCGACCTCGTCGTTGAAACGCTCGACAGCATCGTCACCAGCGAGGGCGTCGAGTTCGAGATCATCGTGGTCGACGATCACTCCACCGACGGCGGCCGGCGAGTGGTCGAATCGTTCATCGACGCCCACCCAGACGTGCCGATGTTGCTCGTTGGCAAGGACGCCAACGAGGGCCTGTCGCGAGCACGTAACACCGGGTTCAGCGTGGCCCGGGCGCCGTTCGTGATGGTGGTCGACGCCGACAACCATCTCTACCCCACGACGCTCGACCGTTTGCGGACAACACTGCTCGAGCAACCCGACGCAGCAGCCACGTACTCGATCCTCGAGGACTTCGGCGACGAACGGAACCTGCGCAGCGCGATCGACTGGGACCCCCGCCGCCTGTGCAGTGCCAACTACATCGACGCACAAGCGATGTGGCGCACCGAAGCGTGGTGGGATCTCGGCGGATACCGACCCGACGAGGGAATGGTCTACGGATGGGAGGACTGGGACCTGTGGTTGCGCCTCGCCGCCCACGGCGGCCGTGCGGCGATTCACCGGGAGATCCTGGGGCGCTACCGCGTGCGTCAGGGTTCGATGGTGTCGTTGACCAACCTCGCCGCAGACGAGGCCATCGCTGCAATTCGCGCTCGGTACCCTGCGCTTCCGTGGCCGACCGACCAGTGAGGCGGAGCGCGTGACCGCAGCGGACGGTGCAACCGAGCACCACAACGTGACCTTTTCGTTCGTGCTACCGCTGTGGAATAGCGATCCAACGCTGTTGGCCCAGCAACTCGAGGCCATCGCCGGTCAGGGCGGCAGCTGGGAGTGCGTCGCCGTCGATGACGGTTCGACCGACACCGCAGGGATCGAACTCGTCGAGGCACGTGCGGCCGACGACCAGCGGTTCCGCGCGCTGCGCAGAACGAGTAACGGCGGCATCGCGGCGGCGACCAACGACGCCGTCGCCGCGGCTACCGGCGACTGGGTCGCGTTCTGCGATCACGACGACCGGGTGCACGACGACGCACTCGACCACCTCCGCGCGGCCATCACGGCGCACCCCGACGCCGATCTGATCTACACCGACGAGCAGGTGGTCGACACCGACGGCCAGGTGCTCGATGTGTACCGCAAGCCCGACTGGTCGCCCGAGCGACTACTCGGGCAGAACTACCTCAACCACCTCGTCGCCGTGCGTGCGGCGCTCATCGAGCGCATCGGAGGGCTCGACGCCGACTTTGCGCCATGCCCCGATCGCGAGTTCACCCTGCGCGCCAGCCGTGCAGCACGGCGGGTCGTCCACGTCCCCGAGATCCTCTACGACTGGCGTTCGTTGCCGGGCTCGGTGGCCCACGATGTGGGCGCAAAGCCCGGGGTCGCGGCAGCGGTGGTCGCTGCCGCCCAGCGCCACGTCGACGACGTCGCCGTCGATGTGTCGTCGGTTGCCGACGAGGCAACGAGTGCGCGGATCGCCTGGCCGGCGCCGTCACCACTGCCCGAGATCACCGACATCGCGCTCCACCTCGGGACCACGCCCGAGGAGATCGATCGTCAGCTTCGCACCACCGATGCGCCCCTGGTGAGACTGCTCCCGGTCGATGCGCTGTCGATGACCCACGAGTCGACGGCCGCACTCGTGGCGCAGGTAGTGCGCGATCGCGTGGTTGCCGCTGGCCCACGTGTCGTCACCTACGACCGACGGATCGTGTCGGTGGGGCGGGAGCTGCGGCCGCACCTGCGAGACGTGCATCAGCGGTGGGGAGCGGAGTATCTCGGACGTTGGGGCGAATTCGCCGTGGCCCGCGAAGTGGCCAGCCTGCATCCGGCCGGGCTGCTGCTCGACCGTGCCTCGGTGCTCGACATGGGCGGGTTCGACGCCGCCCGTTTGATCGACCGGGCCGAGCTCGGGGCACCTCCGAACGAAGCGGCCAGCGTGGCGCTGGACACCCCTCTCGGCATCGAATTGACCGTGGCGGTCCTCGGAGCCGCGGCCGATCGAGCCGGGCGCCCGCTGTTGTGGACGCCACTCGCCGAGCTGGCGCTGCCCAACACCGCGTTCGCCCTCGACAGCGACATCGAAGCAGTGATCGCGGCGCAACGGGCACTCACCCAAACCTCGCCGACGGTGTTCGACGACCGCTACTCACCCAGTGGCGTCGATGTGCGAGATGAGCAGCCGGCGCAACCGCCCGAGCCACCCCCGACAGCGTCCGCGTTGCGTCGTCGCCTCGATGCGACCAAAACGGCAGTCATCGGTCAGCTCGACCTGCCGCGCATCGCCGGCCGGGCCGATCGCGGTGCAGACGGCGTGGCCCGGCTCGATGCCACCGTGCAACGCGTGTGGCGCCGGATCGCCGATCTCGCCGCTGTCGTGCATCGCAATCACGACCCGCGGCTCGTCCGTCTCGACCAGCTCGCAGCGATCGAGGAGGGCACACTCTGGGCGACGTATGCCCCACTGCGCAGAACGCCCCCGATCAGCGTGGTGCTGCCAACGCACAATCGTGTGGATTATCTGCAGGGCGCGATCGGCTCCGTGCTCGACCAGGCATACGCGGGTTGGCAACTGGTGATCGTCGATGACGGGAGCAGCGACGGCACCGCTGACTACCTGGCGGCGCTCGACGACGATCGCATCCAGGTCGTGCGCACCGAAGGCGTCGGTGCCGCCGCCGCGCGCAACGCGGGAATCGTCGAGGCGACCGGTGAGTGGGTGGCGTTCCTCGACGACGACAACGTCATGCACCCTGTGTGGCTTCGAGCGATCGCTGAGCATGTTGGCCGACACGCCGAGGCACAGGCGTTGTATGGGGCGACGGTGCGCGCCGATCGCAAGCTCGACTCACGACCGTTCGTGCAGTTCACCGAACCGCTCGAGCTCGATCGGCTGATCGTCGACAACTCCATCGATCTCGGCGCTGTCGCCGTTCGCCGCGACCATCCCGAGCTGCGGTTCGACGACTCGTTGACACGGTTCATCGACTGGGACCTCGTCGTCCGGCTCGCTCGGGCCAACGACCTCGCACCGCTGCCGGCGTTGGCCGGGATGTACACGGCCGATGCCCCTGACCGCATCAGTGCCGGTTCGATCGACGAACCACTCGCAGCAATGCGCCGACGCTTCCGCACATGACGCGGATTCAGGTCACACGCTGACGTTGTTGCGCGTACGCCGCATCGCTGCGCCCCCGGAGTTCGTCACCGCTGGTCCGCGGTTCGTGGGCCGATACCACAGCGCGCCAGAGCCGTTGGTCGATGGCAGTGCAACGCTCGATCGCCGCCGACGCAGCGTCGAGGTCGTCGCTGTCGATCGACGCACCGGGCGGCGTCACGTTGTGCCGATCCACGACGAGATCCGCCCCCACCCACGTGCTGATCCGCGACCAACCAGCGTCACCCGCTTCCACCGTGTCGACGTGCCCCAACGCAGCGAGGCGGGACAGCGCCTCGTCGGCAAGCGCTCCGTGGTCAGCTTCGTCGATCGGTCCGTCGGTGGGAACTCGTTCGTCGCCGGCGAGGAGTAGCCGGGCCGCCACGTTGTCAACCTGCGACGCCAGCACTGGGTCGCCGAGCGTGGCATCGAGCGCGGCATGCGCCGCCCGCCGACTGGAGTCGTACGGATCCCACGCGGCGTGCTGCGCTGGTGTCCAGCTGCGCCAGAACGTGTACAGCGATAGCAGCCGCGCCCGCGGCTCGCGTAGAACGCACACGATGTCGCTGTTGGTACGCCCGTGCCGCAGGCTGGCCAACGAGTAATGACCGACGACGGTGTCGGCATCGGCCAGCTGTATCGGGTCGAGTTCAATCATCTGCTGCGTTGCTGCAGGCATCGCCGCGTAGTCATCAAACGAACCGAACAGTGTGGTGTCCATCACCGGCTTCGCCACGCGATGGCCGGCGTCGAGTGCGGCCCGCCGGAGCGCGTCGGACACGCTGCTCCCGGCTGCCTTGGGAACATGGAGGAATCCGATGGCGCGGCGCACGGCGGCAGGGTACGCCGATCAGGGCTGCAGAATCGTCGC
>JBCCVW010000099.1:0-16592 GCA_039194665.1 Actinomycetota bacterium | reverse complement strand
GCGGGTTTCGGTGATGATCTCGTTCGAGCCGTCCGAGATCGTGACCGTGTCGACCGTTGAGTCGGCGTTGTAGGTGTAGGCCGCGGTGAGGGTGGTCGAGGCGTCGGCACGGACTCGGTTGGCTGTCGTGCCGTCGGCGTTGGCCGTGAGGGTGTCGGTGACCACGAAACCCACAGCCGTGGTCGACGTGGCGGTGATCGTGCGAACTCCTGTGACCGGGTCGACCGCATGATCGACCACGGTCGTGGTGCCCCACGGATCCGTCGACGCCACCGTGCGACCCAACAAATCGATCGTCGACGACGAACCATACGTTTGGGTCGTGCCGGTCGTGTCCGGCGCGAGATGGGTCATCGTGGTGGTGAACGCGTTCGACGACGTCGGGTCAGCCCACGGATACACGTAACTGGTCGACAACGTGTTATCGGTCGTCGCCAGCCGCAACGGTTGATCACGCGGACCGAACTCACGACACACCGTGTACGCGACTTGGCCGTCCTCGCTGGTGTAGGTCTGGGCAACCGGACGACCCGCAGCGTCATACACCCGCCCGATCGTCGAGCCCGCCGGATCACCCGACGTCGTCTCCGCAGTGGTGAACAACCGTTGCAACCCGGCCTGGGCCACCGACGTCGACCCGTCACACGGATTCGTCGTCGTATCGGTCGGCCCCCAATAGTCCGCCGACACCGTCGTGCCAGCCAGATCCGTCGTCGTCAACGTCCGCCCCCACGTCGTCGAACCGTCATAGGTCTCAAACGTGTGCCCCATCGCTGCGGTCACCCCGTCGGTCGACACCGTCGCCGTCGCGATCTGCTGGCGTTGCGGATCCACATACGTCGGCGTCGCCGTCGACGTCACCACCGGACCACCCTGGACGAACGTGTCGGAATGACTATTCGACGACGTCAACCCAAACCCCGGATCGAGTTGCCCAGCCGTCACGTCGGTCCAGTTGGCGCCACCATCGATCGACTCCTCAATCGTCACCGTCACCGGCGCCACCGCCGACACCGCCGTGCCACCACGCCGATACTGCACCTGCAACGTCACCGGCTCACCCGCCTGCGTCGTCGGCGGAACCGCCACCGTCACCGTCTCATTCACCACACCCGCACACGACGCCGACGTGAACACCGTGTTGCACGACCCGTTCGCGGCGAACGACAACACCGACCCATCACCATCGGTCGACACCCGATACCGCAACTGGCCACCATCCACCGGCGCCTCCCGCGACGCCACGACATTCATCGACCACCCCCCACCAGACACACCCGCCCCAGCCGGCAACACCGTCCACAACAACGGCGACGACGCCGCCGGATCACCACACTGACCGTCCGCGCACGACCCCACCGTCCCCGCCGGCACACCACCCGGTGTCCCACTCGCATACATCGACGCCGTCAACCCCACCAACTCGCCATTCGTGCCGACATCGAACACCTTCGACGACCGAATCAGATTCGAGTCATCAAACCCCGACGCCGGCACCACCTGACCATCACCATCGGTCGTGAACGATGCCGTCGGCGCCGGCCCCCACCGATCCGTCACCCGACCCAAATAGTCATACACCGACACCGTCTGACGGCCATTCGGATCCTCCACCGCCAACAACCGATCATTCACCGTGTCCCACGTTTTGTTCACGAAGAAGAACCCGCCCGCAGGACGCGACGACACCACCGCATACCGCACCGGCCGCCACGCCCCATCAAACCGCACCTCATCGACCACCGTCGCGCCCGGCACCACCTCCAACCCGTCCTCGAAATCGACGAACACCTCGCCATGCGACACCGTCGTCCACTGCACCCCCTGTGACTCGTTATAGATGAACACCCGCGCCACCCGATCCGTGTTCGCCCCCGCCACCACCGACGACACCCCCGGCACCGGCGACACCACCGACGAAACGTTCCCGAACTCGTCGTAGTTCACCGACCACACCGTCTCAGACTCCGCCAACCCCACCTTGGCCTGCGCGTCATACCCCAACGGCATCTGCACACCAGCCAACTGCGGCCACGACACCCCACCATCAGAGTTCCACGACAACTGCGTGTTCTCACCCACCCCCGCCCCGCCAGGACCCTGCACCCACCCCACCTGAAACCCATCGACCACCGCACCAACATCAGCACCATCAGCAACCGTCACATACCAAACGTGCGTGGTCCGGCCATCAAAATTCGACCAACCACACAACAACCCATCCGGCGCAAGGTACGTATCACTGCCATCGACCGGCGGCGCCACCCCACCACAGGACCCACCGGACCCATACAGAAACGACACCGTCTTCGCCGACGCCGGATCCACCAAACCCGACAACCGCGGCGGCGACACCGACCGATCCCACACCGCCTGCACCGACGCCTCCACCAACCCACCCGGACCCACCTGCTTGGACTCCACCACCGACCACACACCCGGCGCCGACTTCTGAAACGTCACCACCTCCTGACCCGACGACCACGTCAACACCGAACCAGACGCCGCCAAATCACCATCATCAACCAACGACCCAAACTGACCCGACGGCCACCCCACCTGCACCGGCGCCGCCCACACCCCACCAGTCGCCCCCGAACCAGCCAACGTGTTCGTGAACTCCACCTGCTCACCATCAAACGCCGTCAACACCACCGCCGACGGCACATCCCCCGAACCCGACTGCACCACCGACACCCACGGCGCCAACCGGCTCAACCCATCCAACACCCAACCACCCGGCAACACCCCCATCGGATCACGCAACACATACCCCACCCCACCCGGCGACCGATACGACAACCCCACCCGCGACGACCCACCAACCAACCCCACCCGCGTCGAACCCACACCCACCGTCAACGAACCAGACGACAACCCCACCCCCAACGGACCAAACCCAAACGACTCCTCCACCCTCGACCGCACCCCATCCACCCGAAACGAACGCCACGACCCAACTGACACCGCCGGACACCCACCAGTCGGCGTCGTCGGCTCAAACGCCCACGAATACGACCCACCCTGCACCGCGTCAGACACCAACACCGACGGCACCACCCCACCCCCAGCCGGCACCTCATACGAAAACGACACCAACCCCGAACCATTCACCGACCCAACACGAACCAAAAACTCCCCACCCAACCCCACACACCCCGAACCCGCCACCACCACCGGCTCCAACTGCGACACCACACACCCAGCACCCACCGGCCCATCCCCCGACAAACACCCCAACCCCTCACCAGAACCCACCACCACACGCGGCACACCCACCAACCCCACCGACCGCCCCACCGCCGGCACATCATCCACACCCCGACCACCACGCTCCACCACCACCGGCTCAACCACCTGACCCGGCAACACCCCCGCCACAGCATCCGCGTCCACGCTCGAGTCATCACGACCCGCGACCACAGCCGACACCAACACACACACCACCAACAGCCAGCCAACCGCCGCCCGGCCCGGCCGGAAACGCAAGCTCCGCTTGCGGTACGCGCCGAGCCGTAGAGCAGCCGCCACCGAGTTCGGCCTGAGGCTCGCCATCAGTTCTCGCTGGCGGGTCGCACCGAGCGTCGGCGAACCATGACGCCGACCGCGATCAGGCCAGCGGCGATGACCAGGATGATGGCGACGGTGGTACCAGTACCGGGCAGGGGTCCGCTCGGGTCGGGTCCTGCGATCGGCGAGGTGCTGGGAGTGGTTTGCGGGATGGATGGGTTCGTCGGGGCCGGCGTGGTCGTTGTCGGCATCGTCGAAGCGCCCGTCGTGGACGGGTCGGTCGGGGTCACGGTCGGCTCGGTCGGCGGTGCAGTGGGTTCCGTCGGCGGCACGGTCGGTTCGGTCGATGGCGGGACCATCGCCATCAGCTCGACCGGTCCGATGTCGCACGCATCGTTCTGCGGTCGTGCGGTGCCCTGTTGATCGGTCGTGATCGCAGCGGCGTCGCCGATCACACAGTCGGCAGCAGGGATCGCGTCGACCAGTGGCCCATCAGACGATGGCACCCGAACGGGTGTCGGACCGATGTCGACTCCGAGGTCGCCGAGTCCAGGATCGCCGGCCCCTTCCCGGTCAGTTGCGGCAACGAATCCGCAACTCGTGTCGTCTGCGAAGTTGTAGCCACCTGATACTCCAACCGCAGCGCTGCACGACGCCGCGCCGCCCAGCGCCTCGCTCACGACCGATGCGGTCGATCGATCTCCACGTTTGAACACAACGTTTGCCGATCCCGACTCCGCCGAGTTGGCCGTCACAGCGGAGTACACCAGCGCGAGTTCGCCAGCAGCGTTGAGCCCACCATGTTGCGATCGTGTCCCCACAGCGGTGTTGGCGTGGACCGTTGAGTTGATCGCCTGCAGACCACCGTTGGCAACGACGCCCCCAAATGCCCCACCGTCTCCCGCGCTACCGGCGGCGGCGGTGTTGCGGGCGATCGTCGATCGGCGCAGGATCACGTCGTTGTTGACGAACACACCCCCGCCGCTGCCTCCAGCTCCGGGCGCGCCCCCAGCGGTGTTGTCGGCGATCGCCGAGTCGACGATCTCGGTGCGCCCTTCCGCATACACACCTCCGCCTCGGCCGCCGAACACGGATCGGCCGCCGGCCGCAAGGTTGCCCTCGACGACACTCCGATCGATGACCAGTGCGCCGGTCGTCGCCACCCCTCCGCCGGCGCCACCCAACTGTCCGTCGGCCCGGTTGTCACTCACTACCGCAGTTATCAGTCGCAACGTGCCGGCTGAGAACACCCCACCGCCGAATGCCTCGTCGTCGCCCGCATCGAGCGTTCCACCGGTCACCGTGAGGTTGCGGAGTTCGAGTTCGCCCCCATCATTCGTGATCACTCGCTCGCCGGGACAGGTTTGGGTGAGGGTGAAGCCACCGCCCTCGACGAGCATTGGGCCGGATCCTGCCGGTCGCGTCAACGCGCCGCTCGAGCAATCAGTCAACGAGACGTCGACACTGAGTACCACCTCGGTCTCCGATGGATCACCGAATGCCGAGCGCAGTTCGGCCTCCGAGCCGACCGTCACGCCGTGGACCGGACGACTACCGAGACCGGCGCCGAGCGCAACGCCCCACAGGACCAGAGCAACCGCCAGCACGATCCGCCGGATACGAACCGACGTGCTGCCGTGCCGAGATGCGCGCAGGGCGCGGAGGTCTGCCACCGCCGCCGACTCAACACCTCAGTTCATGAAGCAACAGTGAAGTCGACACCCGATCGGGAGCCGCCGACCAGATCGAGCGTTGTTCTCTTCGCGGAAACCAGCGCAACGCGCACGGTATCCCCTGGATTTCCGCGGTTACCTGGGCAGCGTGAGCTCCAGTGTCGTCCCTGCGCTGCTGGTGTCCACGATGGCGAGTTCACCGCCGTGGGCTCGGGCGATCCAGCGCGACAGCGGGAGGCCGAGCCCGTGGCCCGACGAACCGGTCTGCGCCCGAAACCGCTCGAAGACGTCATCGGCCATTGATGGGTCGATGCCTGGCCCGTGATCGCGAACGCGGAGAGAGAACCCCGTGTCAGTTGCATCGAGCGTCACGACTGCCGGTGTTGCGGCGGTCGCTTCGCCGTGAGCAATCGCATTCCGCACCATGTTGCCGATCGCCCGTTGCACCAGTCCGGGGTCGATATCGGCCACGACTGGCGCGCTCGGCTCGACGAGTGTCGCCTCGCGCGCGCCCGGGATCGCGTCGATCGTCGACTCGACGAGCAGGTCCATGCGCACCCGATCTCGTTGCAGCTGCAGGCGATCGGCATCCATCCGAGCCAGCGTCAACAGGTTGTCGGTCAACGTCGATGCGTCGGCGGCGAGCTCGGCGACTCGTTGCAAGCTGGCAGCCGACGTCGCCTCGTCAGCGGCCTCGGCGGTCAGCCGAATCGCCGCGACGGGAGTACGCAGTTCGTGTGCGGCGTCGGCAAGGAAACGCTCTTGTTGTCCGAGCGCGCGCGCCATCGGTCGCGTGGTGCGGCCAGCGACGAACCACGCGGCGATGACCGACACGCCGACGAGTGCGACGGCCAGCGCGATCACCCGATTGCGCAGCCCGACATGGTCGGCGTCGAAGCCGGTCGGATCGACCACGGCAACGGCTGCACCACGGATGGTTGCGTCGCGGATCAACACGTCGGCGCGAACAATGCGCGCATCGCCAGACGTGGCCTCGACCGTCGCGTCAACGGCCCCTCTCGACTCGATCGCCTGCTCGCCGATGGTCAACACCTGCTCCTCGTCGACGTCGACGAGTGGACCCGGGTACACAACCGGATCGAACTGCAACTCCAGTCCAGCGGCCTCGGCACGCTCGAACACGAAACGGCGATAGGCCTCGTCGAACACATCATCGGGAGGGTCGTCGAGCATTGCGTTCATCAAGTCGTCGCGGACGATCGTCACGGTCTCGCCGATGCCGTCTGATCGAGCCGATCGCTGGACGACCACCGAGCCCCGGTCGATGAGTGCAGCAAGGTCGACCTGCTCAACGAGCGCTTCGTCCTCGAGTTCGCGCAGCAGATCGCCGAACCAGACGGCCTGATACTCGAGTTCAGCGCTCCGCACGAGCGACTCCATCGCGGTGCGCATTTGCTCCTCGTTCGGCTCCGCCAGGCCCAGCCGAGCGGCCTGCGCCTCGAACTCGAGGCGCGAGAACGACGGGTTGATCACCAGCGCGACGCGGTCGATGATCGGGCGGTCCGCCTCGTACGAACCCTCGATGAACGACGCTTGACGATCGGCCAGGTCGCCGAGGCGAAGCACTTCGGTCTCGATCCGCTCGTCGCGCAAGTCCCGGTCGATCCGGATCACGACGACGGCGAACCCGGCAACGATCAGTATCGAGAGCAGGGCGATCAACGCGGTGATGCGCACGCGCAGCGATCGCAGCTGGGACGCGGCGGTCGAGGAGAGGTCGGTCTCTGCCATGTGTGCGGCCTAGGGCCGCTCCCGCAGGATGAATCCCTGCCCACGGACGGTCGAGATCGGCGAGGGTTCACCGAGCTTGCGGCGCAACGAGCTGATGTGCACATCCACCACGTTGGACATCGGGTCATGCACTTCATCCCAACAGTGCTCGATGAGATGGCTGCGACTCACGACGACATCGACATTGCCGGCCAACTGTTCGAGGATCGCGTGCTCCTTCGCTGTGAGCGGGAGCAGCACCCCGTTGCGGCGGACCTCGGCTTTGGCCCGGTCGATCACCAGGTTGCCAACGGTGACCTTGGTCGGGGCGAGGGTGCGGGTGCGCCGGCACAGCGCACGAACGCGTACCACGAGCTCTTCGAGCGAGAACGGCTTGACGAGATAGTCGTCACCACCGGCCTCGAACCCGTCGATTCGATCCTCCACCGCGTCGCGCGCCGTGAGGAACAGCGCCGGGGTTGCGTCGCCCCCGTGGCGACGGCGGTTGAGGAGGTCAACGGTGTCGCCGCCGGGCACGATCCGGTCAAGCACGGTGCAGTCATACGCGTTGACATCGAGCAGCGCATCCGACTGGTCGATCGTGTCGGCCGTATCGACGGCGAAGCCAGCCGCGACAAGGCCGCGGGCGACCGAGGTGCGGATGTCGGGATCGTCCTCGACCACGAGTACGCGCATCTCGTCAGTCTCGCGAACGGCCACGCCGAGACCATCGCGAAGAAGCCATGAAGCGACCATGAAGAACCACGTCCCATGTCGTCGGCCTCAGCGGAACACTTCGCCGGTCTCGTTGAGGATGCTTCGATGCTCTTGCAAATCTGCCCCGGGAGGCAGGTGGGTGGGGGTGCGGGTGGGTGGGTCGATTTCGAAACACAGCCGCTGGAACGGAAAGCCGAACCAGCACTTGTCTCCCGCCGCAACGGCATTCCCCCCTGCTGGTCGCGCCAGGAGCGGGACGGGGAGCACCGGTCGACCTCACCGCCACCGCGCCGCTCGGGATTCGGCGCGGTGGTGGGTGTCGGCGACTGCTACTCGTCGCTTGGAGTCTCCGCCGCCTCGTGGTCACTGGAGGCGGGTGCGCTCTGCGGCTCGACAGGCGCGGGAGTCGGCGTTGTGGACCGCTCGACGTCGACACTCTGGACGACCGTGTCAGCGTCTTGACCCGGGTTCGACGACTCGCTCCCGACGTTCGGCGCCATGTCAACGGGCGCTGGCTGCTCGATTGCAACGGGCCCAGGAGCGTCAGACGACTCATCGGCGGTTGCCTCCTCGCTGGTTGGCTCGTCGGTGGCCATGGTCCATGCCCCGTTCAAGGTGACGGTCTGGGGCGCAACCGCAACCGGCGCATCGCTGACCGGCGGGTCCAGCGTTGCCGATGCTGCGTCGTTGCCACCGATGGCGTTGGATGAGTCGACGGTGCCTGACACCGACACCGGCGCCGAGATCTCGTTGCCGCTGAACGACGGCGAGTGTTCGTTGGTCGGGTTATTGCCGGTGACGGGGCCAGCCATGTTGTTGGCGCTGTCGCTCAGACTGTTCTCGCCGCTCTGGTGGACGATGCTGATGTTCACGCCATTCAGCACCGACTCCACGATGTTCAGACCAACATCGCCCTGACCACCATCCAAGAAGAAGCTGTCGATGATGTTGCCGCTGTTGGTGGCGTAGTTGCCGATCTCGTTGTTGGCTTCGATCGACGCCTCGAACGAGCCACCACCCGAGCTACCGCCACCTCCCTGAGCGGCGTGCTCGTCCCCGTCAGCAAAGAGGCACGCATCGTCGGTGCTCGTGTCGACCACGACCACCTGTGGAGTCTGCGCCGCACGCAACTCGCTCGCGATCGCCTGCAACTCAGCGACGACGACCGAGGTATCGGACTCCAGGGTCTCGTCCGCAAGGCTGGCGATCCCGTGGCGCGCCGCCGCCGTGCCCGTTGCGACGGCGCTGTCGGATGCCGATTGGAGCTCGGCGACTGCGAACTCCAACTGGCGCACATCGCCAGCCAGTGAGTTGGCGTCGACTTCGAGTGCGACGACGTCGCGTTCAAGCGACGAGACCTCTGCATTGAGCAGCGCGTTCTGGGTGTACAACCAGAGCAGCGCCACACCGAACGTACAGCTGAGCCCGAACAGGAACAGCCAGTGCTTGGGGACGTACATGATGTTGTGGCCTCCTCGACCAGTGGCGCGCTCCCGAGTGACCGCGCCCACCGCACATTAAGTGGCCGGTGCACGACGTGCTGGCCCATGCGGCCGGCGCACGACCAGCACGTCGCGCGAATTTGCTCGGCGGCGACGGGCGAGCCGACGGCGTCGCCTGCTGGGCGCCAGCTTCATCGTTGCTTCACAGGGCGAGGTGTTGGCTCCAACTCATGCAACAGGTATCCGAAATCGATCGTCGTGCAGGCAGTGTCTGCTCGTGGGCGGTTGTTGGCCGATGAAGTATGTGTTCGATCATGCGCAGTCTGGCGAAGAGGACCGATTGCACGAGATGGCGTCGTTGCTCGACACGTTCAGCCGTTTCGCGATCGGCAACATCGGGATCGGGCCCGGCGCACGCTGCATCGAGGTCGGTGCTGGCAACGGGTCGTTGTCCAAGTGGCTGGCCGAGCAGGTCGGACCCGACGGCGAGGTACTGGCGACCGACCTGGACCTCGCCCTGATGGACGGCCTCGAGGCGCCCAACCTGACCGTGGCCCAATTCGACGTGGTCAACGACGAGTTACCCATGGACCAACCCGATTTCATCTTCATGCGCGCCGTCGTTCATCATCTCCCGCAGCGCCGGGCGTTGATCGAACGGTTCCTTGAATGGGTGAGGCCGGGCGGCTACGTGTACCTCGAGGAACCTGACCTGACCGTCGGCCTGCTCAGCGAGCCCGCCACACAGGCCGAGTTCTTCGGGGGCTTTCTCGACTGGGCAGCTGCGAACGAGATCGACTATCGCACTGGTCATCAACTGGCGTCGTGGATGGCGGCAGCTGGATTCGTCGACATCGACAGCGAGATGCACACCCGTGTGTACTGCGGCGGGAGCACCTTCGCTCAGTACCTCAGCACATCGATACGGTCACTAGAACAGCACCTCCCACCGAGCCACATCGACCCTGCCTTGTTCGATGAATTCCACCGGCTCCACGCCGACCCGACGTACTGGACCCACCCGCTGTCGTTCGTCGCGACGGTCGGCCGGCGGCCGTAACGATCACTCACGCTGTGGCCGGTGAGGCCGCCTCGATCACTGAGCGGCTCTTGGCCAACCGGTCCAAATCGTGACGGGGCCAGCATGTATTCGTTCTTGGCTTCACAGTTGCGTCATGACGGCTTCATCTGAAGCGGCGTACGGTTTGGTCGTGGATCTTGTTGACGTGTCGATCTCTGGAGCTCGGGAACTGCTCGCATCGGGCGACGTGACGTCGGCCGAGTTGTGCGAGCGGCATCTCGATCGCATCGCCGCGCTGAACCACCAGGGTCCCGCGCTGCGCGCGGTACTCGAAGTCAACCCCGACGGCCTCGATGACGCTCAACGTCTCGACGAACAGCAATCCGCTGACGCTCCGGCTGGACCGCTCGCGGGGATTCCCATCTTGGTCAAAGACAGCATCGACACTGCTGACGCGACTATGACCAGTGCCGGGTCGATCGCCATGCTTGGTCATGTCGCTACCCGTGATGCGTTCGTGGTGGATCGGCTTCGTCGAGCCGGCGCGGTGATTCTGGGCAAGGCGAACATGACGGAGTGGAGCTACATGCGGTCGGCGCGCACCTGTAGCGGATGGAGCAGCCGGGGTGGCCAGATCCGCAATCCGCACGTGCTCGACCGCACGCCGTCGGGCTCAAGCGGCGGTTCGGCCGTGGCGGTCGCCACCGGGATGTGTATGGGAGCGCTCGGTGCCGAGGTCGACGGTTCCGTCGTGCGGCCAGCGTCGGCGAACGGCATCGTCGGCATCAAGCCAACGGTCGGCTTGCTGAGCCGTTCGGGCGTGATGCCGGTGGCCGATCCCCAAGACACGGTCGGGCCAATGGCGCGTACTGTGCGCGATGTCGCGCTGCTGTTGACCGTGCTCGCAGCCCCCGACCCAGACGATCCAGCGACCCTCGTCGACGAACGCCCCCCACCGGTCGACTTCACCGCGGGCCTATCGAACAATGCGTTGCGCGGGGCGCGCATCGGGGTTGCCCGCGACATGATGGGGACCCACGAGGGAGTCGACGCGGTCATCGAGTCGGCGATCGAGACGATGCGCGACCTCGGCGCCGAAATCATCGATCCCGCACTTGGTGCGTGGACGCCGTTCTTCGGCGAGGCAGAGGTTGAACTGTGCCTGTATGGCTTCCGCCACGGCATCGATCGCTACCTCGCCACACACCCAACGTCGCCGATGCGCAGCCTCGCCGACGTCGCCGCGTTCAACACGGCGCACGCCGACGAGGTCATGGCCTACTTTCCGCAAGATCTCTTCGAAATGGCGCTGACGAGAGGCGACCTCACCGACGACGTCTACCTCGACGCGAAGGCCGAGTGTCGTCGCATGTCGCGCACCGACGGCATCGACAAGGTGATCGCCACGCATCGTCTCGACGCACTCGTCGCCCCGACCGACGGCACGCCACCGTGGGCAATCGATCTCCTCGTCGGCGATCACATCGTTGGTGGTGCATCCGCGCCGCCCGCCATGGCCGGATATCCCCACGTGACCGTGCCCGCCGGAACATGCCACGGACTGCCGACTGCGTTGTCGTTTATTGGAACCGCCTGGAACGACGCCGAACTCCTCCGCTACGCGTACGCGTTCGAGCAAGCCACCTCCGCACGTCGCCCGCCCACGTTCGTGCCGACAACGACCTAAGCCTCAGAGAACGCGCTTTCCCGGGCCTCAGTTCAGGTTGCGTTGAACAAGCTCGTCGCACGCTGGCGACATGGACGCGCACACCCAATACACCGCCGCACCGGCCACCAGTCCACCTGCATGGCACCTCATGCTCAAGATGTTGTGCCTGGTTGCCGCAGTCGTCGTCGCCGCCGTTGTCGCCACGTTCACGCTGGTGCCCTCGTCGGCGTCAGCTGACCCCACCGTCGGCCAATCATGCACCCGCGACGGGACCATCGTCGCTGGCGGACGTGGGGGCACCATCGTCACCCGCGTAGTGCTCGACGTCGAGAGCGGCGAGGTCGCCGCGGCGATCGAGGGCTGGCCAGTTGCGCCCGGGGCACTACCGGTCGAACACGAGGCGCCCTTCACGATTGTTTCATGAGACAATCTCGCTGCCCGGACCCGTGCGAAGCGACCGGCGCACGTCGCCACGACGATCGACAGCCGGCGCGTGGTCGGGGCCCTCGAGTCGGCAGCCTCTTCACCCCGCCGGTCAGGGCGGGCAGAGCACCCCGAGGAGTTCGAGGTAGCCGCAGATGTCGGCTCGTCGGGCCACCCAGGTGCCGTCGACGTCGTCGAGTGTGGCACTCTGCCCGGTGATCGCCCCCTCGCCGACAAGTGCGTCGAACGTGACAGTCGCGACGCCATCGGCGATGGTGGCCTGTTTCGACTCGATGGAAACATCACCGAGGCCACTGGTGGCGACCACCGCCGCTTCGAGTGCTGGAGCCAACGCGTCGAAGTCCTCTACGTAGGGACGCTTGTCGGCGATGGGCACACCGGGGTCCATAGCGATCTCCCACGCGTCCATCGCCGCTTGTTGCTCGGGTGCGATCTCATCGCCGTACAGCCGCGCGGCCGATGGGGGCACCGAGTCGGGGTCGCCGTCGAGCGCCGCGGCCAGTTCGGGCACCATGCGGTCGATGGCGAACGCGATGCTGAGCGGGTTCGTCTGCACGATCGCTGCGGCCAGGAAGGCGTCGAGCACGATTTCTCGACGTTCCGCGGCAGCTGGAAGCTGAGCTTCGCGTGTCGGGACCGCGGCGAGTTCATCGGGCATCTGGGTATTCCAGATGACGACGTCGGCTTCGAGTAGGTCGATTCGCTCGACGCCAATTTCGAAACCCTCGAATGCGCTGTTCTCCATTGACGCGACCGTGTCGGACACCTCCAGACCCAGCTCCTTTACGAACTGGTAGCGCTGGCTGTCGGTGGCTGCGCTGTTGAACGTGCCGAGGTGGAAAATCGGCAGGGTGAAGGAGGCGCCGACGAATTCAGGGTGCTCGGATTGCACGGCAGCGAATTGTGCTTCGGTATCAGCGATGACTTGTTCGGCGTCGTCGACCCGGTCGAGTACTTGGCCGAAGATGCGCTGCACCTCCTGCCACGTTGGGATCTCGCCCTCGGTCGGGAGTGCAACGGTCGGGGCAATTGCGCTGAGCACCTCGTACTGAGCTGGCTCGAGTGGAAAGGTGGTGGCCACGATCACGTCGGGTTCGACGGCGGCGATCTGTTCGAAGTTGAGCGGTGCGCTGAGCTGCACCGGCTCGACGCCGTCGAGGGCGTCTTCGGTCCACGGGTAGTAGAAGCCCTCCGTGCCGGGTGCATCCATGAGTTGTGCCGCTGGAATCACGCCGAGCGCGAGCGCGAAGTCGTGCTCTCCACGTAACACGGTCACCACACGCTCGGGTTCGGCCTCGATCGTCGCCTCGCCGAAGGCGTGCGAGATCGTGACCGGATAGTGATCTGCGTCGACGCTCGCCGCGGAACCGCCGGGAGCATCAGCAGAGTCTGTCTCGTCGGAGACGGCCGGCTGGTTGATGGAATCGGGAACATCGGAATTGACCGACTCGGATACGTCGGGCCCACCTGCCGTGTCGTCGGCGGCTGAGTCGCCGTCGCCGGACCCGCACGCAGCGGTCACCATCCCGAGCGCAACGATGACCGCCGTGGCGGTGCGAACGTGCAGTGGCTTCACGAGGCGTAAAGCTAGCCACACCTCATGTGTCAACCATATTGTCCACCGCTCACAGTGTCCCGAGATCGGCCCGACGTCGCCCGCAATCCGCGCGCACGCAGGTCGCCGATGCCGCTACGGCGTTCAACGGCGACCCACACGCGCCGTCGACTATTGCCCGCTCCTCACGGTGCTCGGTACGGTCGCGGCGGTCCGCTCACACGCTGCTGCGTCAAGCTCCTCGCAACCGAGAATTCCGCAACGGTCAATAGGTAACGGAGGTCCTCTCGATGATGAAGATCAGCCACGTGGTGTACAAGGTGCCGAATCTGGACGCCGCCGTCGAGCAGTACCGCAACGACGGTTTCGACATCGACTACGGCCGCGCCAAGAACCCGATCAACGCGTTGGCGTACTTCGCAGACGGTTCGTACCTCGAGCTACTCGGCCGGACCGGGATGCCCGCGTGGGCCAAGAGCGCACTCAGGCTGGTTGGGAAGAAGGCGTTTGTCGCACGGCTCGACACCTGGGACGGAGCCCCGGAAGGACCGGCCGGCTTGGCGCTCGAAGCTGAACACGATCGTTTCGACGAAGCGAAGCAGACGCTGAAGGTAGCGGGGCAGGGGATCGTTCCGATTCAGGTCGCGCCGAACCGAGCCGAGCGGCCGGGTGCTCAAGTTCGCCGGGGTGATGCCCGACGAGATGCAGATCCCGTTCTTCGGAACCTGCGATACCGACCTGACGCGTCCAGGCTTCGTTCACCCCAACGGCGTGGTCGGATTCAAGAACGTCTCGTTCGGCACGACCGAAAAACTGCGGCCCTTGGTGGAACAGCTGTGCACCGACGACCGATTGACACTGTTCATCGGCGAGGGCGTGAAGGACATGGAGTTCGAGCACGCGCCGGCGTGAACCGCAGCGACAATCGCACAGCGCCTCACCAGTCGGTGCGAAGCGTTCGCCGAGACCGATGTTGAAGCACTCGTCAGCCGTGACCTTCCGTCCGGTGACTACATCGACCAGGCTCAACATCCTCGGTCCGCAACTGCGCGCCAGGCGACCCCAGATACCACGTTCGTGCGATGACAGAGTCGAGCTAGCGAGAGGCTCTGGTCCAGTGCGTACGCAGATGGGTCGCTGTGGTCTCGATCGCCTGGCGATGCGGCGAGTGGCCGACGCCGTCGAGCACGACGTGCTCGGCGCACGAGATGCGCCGCAGGCTCGCGTCGAACACGTCCAGTCCGAAGAGCGGGTCGGCAGATCCCGTCAGGAGCAGCAAGCCGGGACCGCTGGATCGGTGGTGCCGCGGGCGCGACTCATGCGGGTCGCGGCAGCGCAGTAGCGCTCGATAAAAGTTGATCATCCCGCGGCGCACGCCGTGCCGCGACCAGCAGGCGTCGTATGCGGCGATCTCGTCGGGGCTGTGCATGGCGCGGAACCACTGGTGCATCATGCGGGCATCTGAGCGGCCGAGGTACCACTCGGGAACAATCGGCAGCTGGGCGTACAGCATGTAGCGCGAGCGACGGCGCTGGTCGGCGTTACGTCGAAGCGACGTCCGCAAAGCGCTGGGGTGTGGCGCCGCAATCACGGTCGCAGTACGCACGGCGTCGGGGTGGCGGTCGGTGAGCGACCACACCAACGCGCCGCCCCAGTCGTGACCGACGATGTCGACGGGCCCGCCTACCAAGTCGATGAGCGCAAGCACGTCGTCGACCAGACGGTCGACTCGGTAGGCAGAGACCCGACGGGGTGCGTCGCTGAGGCCATGACCGCGAAGGTCGGGAGCTATCACTCGCACATCGCCGAGATGGTCGGCAAGCGGTTGCCACGTGGCACCGTTCTCCGGGAAGCCGTGCAGCATCACCACGGGCGTGGCATCGGGGGGACCAAACGAGCGAACGGCGATCGATACGCCGTCGTTGACGATGATGCGATCGACCACGTGCTCGCTCATGCTTCGCCGCCGCGCAGTAGCGCGTTCATTCGGGCGACGCGGCGCAGGTCGGGTGTCGATCGCAACGACCGCGGATCGGACGTGTCGGTGAATCGGATCAACTCAACCCAGTTGCCGTCGGGATCGACGATTCGAGCGACCTGCACGCCGTCGTTCTCGGCGACCTCGTCGCGCGTTTCGAAGCCGGCAACATCGGCCCGTTGGAGGTCGGCGTCGACGTCGTCGGTCTCGAAGGCGAGGTGTCCGGCGCCGGGATGCTCGAACGCGACCGCTGGGTTCGCGCCGGTCGCTGGCGAGTGGTACTGCCACATCTCGACCGGCGCGTTTGTTGTCGGCACCCACGTGGCGGTGACGTCGACGTCGTCGAGTGCCGCACCGAGGTCGAACACGGGATGGTTGCGCACCCTGACCGTGTTCGTTGCGCTGGCGCCGAGGAAGCCCTCGTAGGCACTGCGTAGGTGATCGATGTCGGGTGTGGCGATCGCCCCATGCCCCAACCAGGGCTCGAGGTCGGCCGGCGCGTGGGGTGCCCCTTCGACCTCGGTGACGAGCTGTTCGACATCGCGTACGTACAGGTAGCGGAAGCCGGTGCCGAGTTCGACCGGGCCTGGGTGCCGATCGATGCCCGCAGCATCGAGACGAGCGACGACGTCGTCGATCTCACCGACTTGGATCGCCGCATGCGTGACACCGGGTTCGTTCACGCCGCGCCGCGGGCTGGGATCGCCATCGACTTGGACCAGCTCGATCCAACCGTTCGGCCCACTGGCCCGCGCGGATGCAGACACCGCTCGACCGGCGACCAACGGATCCTCGCCATGTCCGAAGCGCTCAATGGGCCACGACGTCATTGCTGCAAGATCGGCGGCGGCG
>JBCCVW010000098.1:0-16638 GCA_039194665.1 Actinomycetota bacterium | reverse complement strand
GCAGTCGTCACTGACCCCGTGGTCGTCACCCAGAGTGCACCGAACGCGCCCGTTGCGCCGGCGACGAGCGAACCTGCGCCTGCCGCGACCGAATCCGTCGCACCATCGACGAAGCCGTCGACCGCTCCGGCGGTCGACGATGGTCCTGCGTCGACCACGCAGCTCACCGAAGTCGTTGACGTCACCGAGGCCATCACCGAACAGCTGGGACCAGACCCGTTCGTGCAGTGGGTCGTTCCGTGGCAAGGCGGCTTCTTGATGCTCGGCGACTCGACCTCTGATCTGCCTCTGCCCGATGACCGCATCGGTGAGCTCGTCGACTCGGTGCCGCCAGAGTGGCAAGAGAGCATCACCGACAACCCGAACCCGACCGATCAGGAAGTGGTCGATGGTCTCAAAGCCAACGGCCTTTGGAACCCTGCGGTACGCATCCTGTTAAGCGACCTCGGCGAACCGGCAGATACCTCGAGTGCGCTGGTGTACTCCCCGGACGGGATCGAGTGGGCGCCAGCTGCGGGGACGCTTCCGGACGGCGACTCGACGTACAACCGTGGCGTCGCCGTACACGGCGACCGGTTGGCGATGTACACCGTGATCGACGATCAACCGCACGTGGCCACGACCACCGACCTTGTCTCCTGGCGCTACGACCCGGTTGTTGTGCCGCAGCTCCGCGACGATTTGCCTCCGACGATCATGGAACACAGCTTCCCTGGTCAGCTCGTGGCGAACGAAGCGGGTTGGGCAGTGCCGTACAGCTACGTGTATGCACTCAACTCTGCAGTAGTTGCCGAGCAACTGGACCTCGACCCTGACAGCGCAAGCGTGTCGATGAGCGCTGGGCCAATCGGCAACGACACAGATGCCATGCAACTCACGATCAGCGTCGGCGATGGCAGCAGCGAGGAGACCAGCGTCGCTCCCGGCGACCTTGGGCTCACTGCGGAACACGTTGACCTACTGAGCCAGGCCGCTTCTTCGATGTCGTACCCTCTCGTTGCGCGGTGGGACAGCGCGCCGGTCCGGGCTGATCCCGTCGCAGCCGACGAGCTGATCGCCTCCACCGGCGACATCGTTGCGCTCACCTACCCCGACGGCGTCATACAGCGACTCTTCGACGGCCGCTGGGTCCCCATGGCAACTCCCATGGGTGACGCGGTCGTGATGCAACTCGTACCGCTCGACGACGACGTCGGCGCGATCACCGGTGGTCCCGACGGCGACACGGCACTGCTGCGCCTGGACCCTGTCGCGAACAGTCCGGCGCCTGACGGTCCGAGCGGCCTTCCGGATGGGTACGTGCCGGTTTTCGTCGATGGCGACGCGGTGACCTACCGGCCAGCCGGCAGCGAGTTCCAACCCGAAGAGGGCGAGGTCTACGTTGCGACGCTCGCCAACAACGAATGGCTCGTGACGGCGTACCCGCCAAGCGATCCTGATCTCGGGTCTCGGACGGGCAGCATCACCCGGTCGGGCGAGACGATGCTCATCGACAACGGCCAGCGCATCTCGCTCCACCGTTGAATTGCGCCAGGCACGCCGCGCCGACGCCGACGTGCTGGTAGGGAAATCGAGTCGATCCAAGCGTCGCTGCAGTGATCCGTGCCGGGAGGCAACAGCGGAGCGCTACGAGCATGGAGCGAACTCGAACTGTTGATGCCCACGACCGGGCTGGCAGACGGTCGTCTGCGTTCCGGACTGGAAGGCGAACGTGCCGTCAGGCGTCCGCTCCAGCGCGAGCTCCCAACGCACGGCCGCACTCGAGTCGTCGAAGAGATTCGAGGTGGTCACTGTGGCGCCCCATTGCGAACCATCGAGTTGCTGCGCGGTCACGACTCGAATCTCGTTGGTCGTCGGCGGTCCGGTGATGCCGTTGGCGAAGGCAACCGGATCGGAGGTATCGACCGAGCCGGTTGCCCCGACGTCGAGTTCGATCTCACCCGACGGGCCGATCGTCACATCGCGGGCCAGGTATTGCGCCAGGGCCGGCCCCATGAATGGATCGACGCTGAGGTATAGCCCGCCGTCTGGAATGAGGATGCGTCCTGATGGATCGAGAGAGAACCGACCGATGAGCGAGTCCCCGAGATCGAGGGAATCGACGGTGCCGTTCGCCCACCCACGCCACACCCGTGTGCCGCCGGAGCCGAATGTTGTTGCCATGAATCCACCGTCATGCGTGAGCGTGACGGTGGGCATTCCTCGCGGCTCCCATGCCTCACCGGGCTCGAGGCGCCAGATCTGCTCGGCGTCGATGAGCGGGTCGACCCGCGTGATCGTCAGGTTCGGCCAGGCAACGTCGGCCACGGCGTATGGGACGTCGAAGGTGACCTCATCACCGTTGCGGTTGAGCCACGGAACTCGCACGGGAGCGTCGGGCGACGGCCGGACAAGGTCGGGCCCGCAGCAGTTGACGTTCACGAGGCCATCTGCGGTGGCGACGAGCTCGCTGTCAACGACGCTGTCGCTCACGCCGGCCCATCGTCTGAGCTCGCGACCGGCGTCGCCGGCAGCGAGCGTGACCGCAACGACGTCGGCAGCGAGCTCCGCAGGAGTCGCGGGATCCACCTGGAGGTACACGACGTCGTCGGGGCCGGCGTGCCAGACGAACGCATTGTCGCCATAAGAGGTGGGCAGCGTTGTCTCGACGGTCGGTGTGCTGTGACGAGTGAGGACACGCGACTCTCGGTCGTAACTGATCGGCGTCCCGTCGGCCGCCACGATCATGTTGGTGCAGCCAATACACGTCTCGGTCACGCCCGAGTACTCGGCCCTCAACGAGCGCCAGGTGGTCGGACCACCGCTGAGCAAGTGCAGCTCCAGTTCGCCATTCCCAAAGCGTCCGAACACGCTGCCCGGCGAGTCGCTTGCGAGATACTCGACGCCCTCCGGTAGCGAGGCCCAGACGCCGCTGCCATCGGGGGAGAGCACTGCGACCACGCCCAGGCTGTCGTCCCCTCCGTCGAGTTGGTCGTCTCCGAGATAGGTGGGGTAGATGATCCGCCGCGCGTTCGTTGGTGCCGGAACTGCAGGCCCCGTTTGTGCGAACTGGGGGCGACGCTGTCCGTCGATCTCGAGTTGCCAGGCAACTCTCGAGTTGCCGTTGGTGATCAGCAGCGAATCGTCGGCTTCTGGGAAGTCTGGAGTTGGCGTCGTCGGCGTCGCCGGTCTCCCGTCGATGTCGACGTATGTCAGCAGCGTGGCGCCGACGTCGCGGGTGCGCGCAACGATCCCGTCGATTCCATGGCCGAACGATGAGGTTGGCAACTCAACCCATCTCCCAGCGTCGAGCGGCTCCGACCGGGCGACCACCGTGCCCGCGTTCGGCCCACTCAACGGGATGGCAACGATCTCGAACGCGAACGGTGGACCAACCGGCAGCTTTGCGTACGCGACGTCGCCGGGACCGTAGGCAACAACTTGCGGCGCTCGGTCCGGATCGGCGAGTTCGTCCTGTAGCTGTACGACGCGCTGCTCTCCGGAGAAGCCGACCGAGGCGATGGCGCTCTCGCTGGGCAGGCCGACGATCACACCGATTTCGCCGATGGCGACCGCGGGCAGCGTGGTCTCGTCGTACGGGATGGACGCAAGCGGGTCGAGGGCCAGTTCTGGTGGTGGCTCCGCCGAACTGGCGGCGACCACCGATGCACCACCAGTGTCGACCGATGGGGGTGTGGTCGTGATGGGTGCGGTGGTCGTTGGTGCGGCCGTCGGGGTTGGTTGCGTGCCTTGCGTGGTCGACACGGTCGTCGTCGGCACCGTGCCCGTTGCTTGAGTGTCATCTGGCGGCACCGTGACCTCGGGGGCGGCGACGTCGTCGCTCTCGTCGTCTTCCGCCAGCAACCACAGACCGCCGGCGGTGGCGACAACAGCGACGGCTGCGGCAATCCCCACCCACACCCGGGCGCTCGCCATCTGGCTGTCGCCCAGCTGCGTTGTCGTCGGCCGTTGCTCGACCGAACGCGCACGAACTGCGGCCAGGTCGCGGTCGACGTCGAGCGCACGTTCGGCGTCGTCCCGTGCGCGTCGCCCGATGTCTCGGATGTCGTCATCCACGGCGATCGGCCCCTTCTCGTTGTTGGAGCTGCCGGCGCAGCGTTCGGCGCGCCTTGAACAGGGTCGCCTTGACGGCGCCTCGGGTTCTGCCGACGAGCGAGGCGATCTGTTCCACCGACAGGTCGTCGGCGTAGAACAGCGTGACGACGAGGCGCTGCTGTTCGGTCAGCCCGGTCGTCAGCTCTTGCCACTGATCGAGCGCGGATGCCGCCGTGGGGTCAACGTCACGACGTGTGGTCACTGCGTGCTGCGCGTCCAGACGTTGCACCGCTCGGCGTTCCGACGAGGTGCCCCGATGGTGATCGATCAGGAGGTTCACCATCACCGTGTGGCACCACGCGGCGGGTGAGTCGTAGCCCGACAGCTCTGACCATCGACTGTGTGCGCGCACCATTGTTTCTTGGGCGAGGTCGCGCGCGGTGTCCACCTCGCCGCACTTCAGAACGCCAAGCGAGACAAGCCTTGGATACACGTTGTGGAAGAGCGTGTCGAAGTCTCGATCCGTCGCCACGTGCACATCCTCTTACACGAACCATGAGCGTTGCCGGTTACCGCCAACTCGAGTCCATGGGTGCAGCGGCGGCGGTGGCGTGTCTGCTTCTCATCTCAATACGACACGCTGCGTTCGCCAAGCGTGGCGGTGCTCACCTCGTTCGATGACGTCCAGCGCACGTCTCAGCATTGGAGCGGTTCCCTACAACGTGGCGAGACCAAGTCCTCCGAGAAGCTGGGGAGGTAGTAGCGGCTCGCGGTGTTCTGCCACTCGGCGATCGCCTCGAGCCACTCCGGGTCCTCTGGCGGCACCTCGTAGTCCCACTCTGGTTCGCATCGGCCGCTGGCAAGGATCAGGTCGTTGCAGATCGTTCCTCGAGTGATGCGCCACGAGCCATCGATCAGCCATGCTTGACCGAATCGGTTGTCGAAGAGCCCGGTTGGGGTGTTGATTGCGTACCGAAACCACGCATGGTCGGGGGCCACGAAGACCACATCGTCGATCGAGTACGTCGCGCCCACAGCGGATGCGGCGTACCCGCCAGCGTTGACCTGCTCGAGTGCCTCGCTCACCCCGGTGTTGTCTGTCAGCAAGTCATCGGGCTTGTCGTCCTGCGCAATGGACCGATCGACGAGCAACGCGTGCCGGGCTCGGATGGATTCCTCGGCGGTCACCGGATCAAGGGGTTGATCGCCAGGAGGCGGAAGCGGTTGTGGCGGTGGTGGCGGCGGCATGCACTCCGTCGGCGTGTCGTCGGTGCCGAATGTGATGGCCTCGAAGGTCACGCGATGGAGCGCAGCGCCCTCGGTGTCCAATGCTGTGATCGTCGGGTATTGGGGGGTGCCGGTGTCGTCGAGATACTTCTCATCGAAGAACTCGATCACGGCGTACTGGTCGACGACCGGCGCGCGGTCAGTCTCCTCACCGTCGTGCGCAGTGACGACCACTGACGCCGAGGCACTGGGTACTCGCAACAGGATCACGGTCCTGGACATCGACGATGGCGCCTGGAGGTCGCGCGTCGAGGCGATCGCGCTGACCGGCGTCTCGGATTGCGCGAATCGTCCCCGCGCTGTCCATCGCACTTCGTCGCCGACCTCGAAGCCGAACAACACGGTGCGTTCGCCGAAACACAGTTCGGCTGAGCCCGTTGGTGCCGACCACTCCACATCGGCGAAGTCGGCGAATGGCCGGTCCACCGTACGAACAAGAATGCTGGTCCCGTCGAGACGGGCTCGTTCGTACACCGGGACGCTGTCGGAGAGGAACCAATCCGTGTCCTCCTCGCTTGGTGGGAACGTATCGACGTTTGCTGTTGCGGCCGGCGCCGTACTCGGGTTCGTCGGCGACTTGCTGGTGCCGGTTCGATTTGTGTTCGCGACGAGGCCAGCGATGCCGACGACGACGACCGCGACGGTGGCCGCGCCGAGGGCTGCGCGGGTGGCCGACCGACGTTGGCGGTAGCGACGCTCGCGCCGGTGGAGATCGCGTCGATCGGGCCCTGCATCGACGCGCTCGGTGCGGGCGCGGAGCGCCTGCGTCAAGGACGACTCCACCGTGTTTCCACCCGGCGCATCGGGGTCACCCATCGTGTGCTCCTTCCTCGGGGTCGAGCAGGTGGCGAAGCCGTCGCAGCGATCTGGTCAACATCGGTCCCACCGACCCGGGCCGGCAGCCGAGGAACGACGCGATCTCGGCCTCGCTGCGCTGTTCGTAGAACCGCAGCACGATCGCGGCGCGCTGGCGCGGCGGCAACGTCGCTAACACATCCAGGAGCTCGAAACCTCCGAGTTCCTGTGTGTCCTCTGAAGGTACGACGCGATTGCGCCGCCGGTACTCGCGTCGAGCGTGACTACGACAACCGTTCACCACACTTCGTCGCAGGTAGGCCTCCGGAGTTCGGATCCTCGACCATCGAACGTGCACTTTTACGAAGGCGTCCTGGACGACGTCGGTAGCGACCTGCTGGTTCCCGCACAGCAACGTGGCCAGTCGGACCATCGGCACGAATGCGTCTCGATAAAGCGCTTCGAATCGATCGTCGGCCTCCGCCGCTGCGTCGACGTCGGGCACGTCGATCTGCCACGTCGATGCGTCGTCGTCGGGCGCGCCGGTCCCGTCGGCGCGCGTCGGAGCAGTCGCCGCATCCATCGCAGCGTCGCGCGACATCTCCATCACCGTATTGACGCCAGCGGCGGCAGGTTTCATGCATCCGCGGGCGAGATCATTTGGCCGATCAGCCTTGTGCACGCCTGAGTGCTGCGCATTCTCGGGGTCACCCGTCGCAGACGCCGCTGGAATCGCCGCCGAGATCCGTGTATCTACTGCCGAACCATGTCGATCGTCTGAGACGATTCGGGTGGGTTCGGGCTTTGTCATGAGTGTGGAGTCGTCGGAAACAACGGTGAGCGCGCCGACCGAGCGCTTCGCCGCGTTCGCCAGCGATGCCGGTCTGCGCCTGCGCCAGGTGCTGGTTGCCCAGCACGGCGTGGACGTCGGCACGGATCTCGCCGCCGACGCGCTCGCCTACGCCTGGGAACACTGGAGTCGGATCGAAGCCATGGACAACCCGGTCGGCTATCTCTATCGCGTCGCTCGCACGGCTGGCCGACGGCATCGCCGCCTGACGCGGCCGGCGGTGTTCCCGCCTGAACGCGAACGCGACGACATGCCCTTCGACATCGGCCTCCATCGAGCGCTTGCCTCGCTCCCCGAGCGACGTCGGACCTGCGTGGTCCTGGTACACGTCTACGACTGGTCGTACGGCGACACCGCGAGCGCACTCGACGTGACGGTCGCCGTGGTGCGCAACGAGGTCCACCGCGGTTTGCGACAGCTGCGCAACGACCTGGGAGGTTCGGAATGATCGAGCTGGAACAACGCCTGCGCAACTACCGCGAGGCGCTCGACGACGCAGTGGCCGAGCGCCTCGCCGAGACCAGGACGATGTCGCCGCTGCCGGTCGAGGCCGCCCGCGATCACGACGACCTCCGGCGTGCCAATCGGGCATGGCTGCTCGTCGCCGCGGCCGTGACGCTGTTGTTGACCGGGTTCGTGGTGGTGGCCCAGCGCCAACCCGGGTCACCGACCGATGAGCCGTCCGTGATCACCGACACTCCGGTCGAGCCCACATCCCCCGAGCCGGTCGACCCTGTCGAACCCGTGCCCGCTCCGACGACAGCACCCGTGGTCAGCGAGCCGGTCTCACCGGTCGCCGAACCGATCGACGCACTAGCCATCGGCGACTCGGTGATGCTCGGCGCAGCACCCGAGCTACAAGAACTCGGTTTCACCATCGATGCCACCGAGTCGCGATCGTTCGCCGAAGGCCTCGACACGCTGACAGCACTTGCCGAGCAGGGGCGCCTCGGCGACGTCGTCGTCGTTCACCTCGGTTCGAACGGCCCGATCAGCGAGACCGACATCGAACGCGCGGCCACCGCTTTGTCGACCGTGCCCACCGTGGTGTTCGTCACCAACGACCTGCCGGCGAGCTACACGTACGCCGCCACCAACAACGAACTGATCCGAGGCCTCCGCGATCGGTGGCCGAACATCATCGTCCTCGACTGGGACGACCAGGTCGACGACTGCCCGGGCAACTGCCTCTACGACGATCTGATCCATCTCCGCCCCGACGGCCAGCGGTACTACGCCAACTTGGTGGCGGGGTACACCGGCGTCATTGGCCAGACGTCCGAGCACCCGCCGTACACCCCGATAGCGGATGTAGTGCCACCTGGATTCGAGATCGTGATGGTCCAAGACGGTGCCTCGTTGCCGCCGCTGTCGAGCTTCCACGGCATCGTTCACGGAGTCGGGCCCGACGGCATTCCAACGGCGCCGATCGTTCACTTGCAGTTCGTCGACGAGCCGGTTGATCGCGACGGCGAACGGATCCCGGTGGACGATGTCGCCGCGGGTGCGGTGTACACCAGGTGGGCAGAGCAGTACATCAACTTGTACTCGCCCACCGCCGACGTCACGGTGCCGGTTGAGGACCGATGGATACAGGTGTCGGGATCCGACGATCTGGAGTTGCTCGGCGAGATCGCCGCCACCGTCGGCGTCGCTCCCGATGGTTCAGTCAGCCTCGTTGCCCCCGACGGCTTGGTGTGGAATCCGGGACGTTGGCCGACCATCGTCGACTCCCGGACGGTGAGCTATCTCGGGCCGGGGTTGGCCACGCTCGACGTGTCGACTGCAACGCTCCCTGAAGGCGGCGTCTTCATCGAGGCGTTGCGCTCGTACTTGTCGCCCGACTGGTTCACCTTCATTCAAGGGATGCCGGCGGTGGCCATCGACGGACCCCGCGGGCTGGGGATGATCCAGGTCGGGATCAGCGACGCCTCGCTGGTCACGCTCCGCCAGTCGTCGCCGTTTGCGAGCGGTGACCTGTCGGTGTCGTGGCCGCTCGATCCAGCGCAGATGCGGGTGCTTGCGTCGTCGCTCGACCGTCTTGACGCCGATGAGTGGGATCGCCTGCGAAACGAGTCTGGTAGCCCCCGAGTCGGTGAGCTGCTCGACCCCGGATCGGACAGCGATCAACCGATCGAGGCCATCTCGGGGACGCCGCAGATCCCGGTCACCACCGATGCGGGCCGAGATGACACATCCACCGCCTACATCGCCCTCGTTCCAGGATCGACAGCTCCCCGGCTCGTGGTTGATCGTGACCCGTTCGACGCGACCAGTCGACCGATCGGTTCACAACTCCACGCGACCGGGATGCTCGCCGCGAACGCCAAATCCACCATCGACCCCGACGGTGCACCGTTCGCTGCCTCGGCAGTATCGGCAAGCGTCGATGCAGGCGCAGTCTGGCTGACCAACGGCGACGTCACGATCGCCGTCGAGCTCGTCGAGGCTTTTCCCGACCTGCTGCCGGGCCGACTGATCGGCTATGTCGAGGTCGCTGGCGAGGGGTGGCGACTCGAGGCCGATCATCCCGACGCATATCCGATCACCCTCACCTGACCAGCGCTCCTACTGTGACGGCATGGCCGAGCTATCGCAGGACCAAGCCGAACAGTTCGTCGGCGCGGTCGTACAGCTGGCGTCGATGGCCGACCGAGTCCTCCCGAAGCACGAGTCGACGCTCACCCGCCGACTCAGGGAGCACCTCGGCGATATCAGCGACGACGTGTCGAGCACCTCGATCTCGGTGCCGGTGATCGAGCGGGTCAACGTGCAGCTGGCACTCGACGCGTACCAGCGAGATGTCGAGCGGTTCGATGTCATCGGCCTGCAGGGTGACATCGGCAACTACAGCGGCATCTCGCTGACGGGCATGGTCGCAGGTGAGTGGAGAGGACCCAGCGAGACCGCCCGCCAGTACATCTCGGTCGACGTCGACGCCGATGAGCGGATCGACTGCCTGCGCGCCGGCCTGATCTTGACGCACTTCGACGGCTCCCCGGTTGCCGCCCTGCTGTATGGCTCGGAGCGCGGGTTCCCGCCCGATCTGGTGGTGGAGGTCGTCGGTCGCGAACCGGCGGCCGCCGACGGTTTCCTCGCGCAACTGCAGGCGTTGATGGTTGAGCACAACGCCTTCCGCGGCAAGGTCGTGTCGTTCACGTTCGGGATGCACGGCGACTTCGGTCTGAGCTTCGTGAGGCTCCCGCCGGTGGATCGCGGCGATGTGATCCTGCCGGAGGGCGAGCTCGAGGCCATCGAGGCCCACACGATCGGGATCACCGAGAATGCCGACGCGTTACGCGCCGCCGGTCAACACGTGAAGCGCGGGCTGCTCCTGTACGGCCCTCCGGGCACCGGGAAGACGCACACGATCTCCTACCTCACCAGCAGGATGAGCGGTCGGACCACGATCATCCTCACCGGCGGAGCGGTCGCCGCCGTGGGACAGGCCGGGACGATTGCCCGGTCGTTGCAGCCGGCGACGATCGTCATCGAAGACGTCGATCTGATCGCCATGGACCGCCAGTTGCCTGGCGGGGATCACAACGCGCTGCTGTTCCAGTTGCTGAACGAGATGGACGGGCTTGCCGAAGACGCCGACGTGTTGTTCGTGCTCACCACCAACCGTGTGGAGATGCTCGAACCGGCGTTGGCGGCGCGACCGGGGCGCATCGATCAGGCGATTGAGCTCTCGCTGCCCGACGCTGAGGCGCGCTCCAGACTGATCGAGCTGTACACCGACGCCGCTCTGTCAACTGGCTCCGACGTGGTCGATCGACTCGACGGTGTCTCCCCGGCGTTCATCAAGGAGCTCGCCCGGCGCGCAGAGTTGGCCCGGATCGCCGGTGCGACAGCCGCAGAAGCACTCCCGACGGCGCTCGACGAGATGCTCGAGCACGCCACGCCGGTGCTGCGCCGGACGTTGGCTGCCGGTGGCGAGCCACCGATCGAGCCCGGCAGCGCGGGTGAGGCTCCACCACCTCCCGGCCGCCGACGAAGTGGGTGGACCACCGCCTAGCGACCGCTGGCCGGACGACAGTTGTCCAGCGGTGTGTCGTTTAGGTGGGGTCAACGACGGTGCCGGCGAACAGCACCAGCCCCGAGTCGCGGTGGCGGATCAGATACACGAACGGCCGGTTGGCAGCCACCGTCAGTTCGGGCTCGGGCGGTCCAGATTCCTGGAAGGCCAGCGCCGTGGCCGCTGCGGCGACGGTCCCCTGTTCATCGACGGCGATGTCTGCAGCGTGCACGGCTGCATCCAGGAACGCCGCGGGCGTGATCGCCGGGTACGAACCGGGAGCAGCGCCCATCTCGGTGAGCCACGCCAGCAGGTCGATGCGGAACTCGTCTTCCCACTTCGGAAGCAGTAGCTCGTACGGCCCCGTGCCGAACGATGCGTCGATGTCGTCGAGCAGCGACTGATCGAGTCGATCGACAAACGACTCGAACTCGCCGGCGTCGGGCACGAGGACGAGCATCGAGTAGTCGTCGCCGGCGTAGGGGATCTCCGCGCCGACGAATCCATCGCCGGCGCCGCGGCGGTCGCTCAGCTCGAGCTCGCGCATGAACGACACGTCGAGCGCTTCTCCGTTCGCGGTGGTGAACGATCCCGGCTGTGAGCCGTACTTCCCGAATGGTGTGGCCCAGTCCGCCGCGAAGTAGACGGCGTCGGTGAGCACCAACACTGTGCGCTCATCGAGGAAACCCGGTGGGAGCAGGTCGGCGATCAACCCGTCGGTGCGCTCCTCTACCCAGGTGTTGATGATGTCCCGGCTCTCGTCTCTGTCACCTGCGAAGTCGAGTGGCACCACGTCGGCGCCGTGGTCGGCTGCGAGCAGGTCGACCCAGTCCTGGTCGGGCTGAACACCGATCGCCGGCCAGATCCGATCGGCGATGGTCACCGTGACCTGGTCTGACTGCGCTGCGGCGATCGACTGATCGATTGCGTTCCACGCTGAGTGCGCATCCTTCGGCAGGGCGAGCGCTGTCTCGATTGCGCTCCGAGTGACGTCGTCGCCGGCTGCCGACGCCATCAGAAGTGCGTGGCCGATGCTCGCCGGGCTGAACACCACGTTCTCGTCGCGTGGCAGCGTCCGCAACAGATCGAAGCCGGCGCCGTTCAACCCGCCGGCCAGCGCGCTGACCGGGGCGCCGGCGGTCACCGGCGATCGCTCGACGCCCGGAGTGGCCGCGAGCGCGATGCCTGCCGGTTCGCTGTCGACGGTCGACGACGGGCTCGTCGGCGCAACCGTCGGCTCGCGTTGCCCGACCGGCGTTGACGGAGCCCCCTCGTCGGTCGATGTTCCACAGGCGGCGACCGCCAGTGACCCAACCAGCACCCACGCGGTAGCTCGCATGTCTGTTCAGACGTTCGCCGGTTCCCGCCGGTTCCCGAGCTCTTGGCCGCATTGAGAAGTCATGGAACCAAACCGGGTCTCTGGGAGTCTCCTGGTGTGCGTCGAACGAGCGCTGAGCCGCCGACCGAGGAGATTCCTGTGGTCCTCGCCTCGCCCCGCAATGCGTCGAACGACGACGCATCGGTGTCGGAGTTCGCTGCCTTCTATCGCCGCGACCATGCGCGCATCGAGCGTGCGCTGGTGTTGGCACTGGGCAACCTGGAGGTTGGCCGCGACGCCACCGCCGAGGGGTTTACTCGCGCACTGCTCAAATGGCGGCGAGTGGGGTCGCTGGAGAACCCCGCCGGTTGGGTCTACCGCACCGGTCTCAACTGGGCGCGTTCGCGATGGCGCCGACGGCGCCGCGAGGTATCGCCCGAGGAGTATCTCCGTCAGCAACCGGCCCATCCCGACGACGAAGCCACACTGGTGGTCGACGATGTCCTCGTGGCCGACATGCTGGCCACCCTGTCGGTCGATCACCGAGCGGTATTGATCGCCCGGTTCTACCTCGGTTGGTCGGAGGCCCAGATCGCACGAGCGCTCGACGTGGCGCCCGGCACCGTGAAGAGCCGCAGCGCCCGGGCGCGCGCCGAACTGGCCGCCCTACTCCAGGGGACTGGCTCCGAGGAGGATGAGCGATGACCGACCGACGCGTCGACCCTGCGCCGAACGAACCCGACCCGCTCGGGCGATGGGTGCGGCGCACCGCAGCCACCGTGCCGACGACCGATACCGACGCTGGACTACGGCGTATCGAACGCAGCGTCGACGTCCGCCGCCGACGCCGCCGTGTCGGCGTGCCCCTCGCCGCGGCGGCTGTTGTCGGCATTGGTGCACTTGCCGTCGTGGCCTCGAGCGGCACCTCGAACAGCACCGTGATGACACCGACCGACTCAGGTGTCGTCACCGTTCCATTACCGGTGACCAGCCCCTCGACGATCACCGAGAACACGACGCTCGACCTGGTCGCTCCCAGCACCGTCGAGCAGTCTGCGGTGACCACGGCGGAGACGACCTCAGTTCCGGTCGCGGACCTCCCACCGCCACAACAGATCACCACGTTTGACGTCGAGCCGATCACGATCCAAGCGCCGTCCGGCGTGGCGCAACTCGATCAGAGTGGCGACGTGCTCTCCTTCCGCGACGGATTTGCGGTGACCCGGCCGACGTTCATCGGCACTCCCGGCTTTGCGCTGACCGTGCAAGACGCGCAGATCCTCCTGGGGCTCGACCTGGCGATTCTGATCGAGGACTCGGGAGCGACAACGCAGGAGGAGGCGATCGCCGTGGCAACCGATGCCGGTTTCCTCGATCGGATGAACGCCGCGCTCGCTGAGGAACCGCAGGTGCTTGATGCGCTGCTCAACCACAAGTGGACTCCAGGCCTCGACGTGTTCCTCACCGACGACGGCACGACGTGGAGGCAGACGGTCCTCGAACTCCCCGTCGAACGCGGTCGCATTACCGACGTCGTGTCAGGCGGTGATCACCTGGCGATCGCCGTCACCGACGACATGCCGGATGACGACGGCTTCCGCGATTTCGACGTGACGATCATTGTCACGTCCGACCTCCAGAACTTCGAGGTCCACGAGTGGACGGTCCCCGACCCGCTGCGTGAACTCGACGGGCCCCTGATGTCGTCCTCATACGGTCGACTGGTCGCCTTCCCGGATGGCTGGGCCTACGCGCTGTACCCCATCGTGAGTCTCGAGTCGTCGCTGATCCTCGATGACCTGGTCGGAGCCGACCAGTC
Source organism: Actinomycetota bacterium (assembly GCA_039194665.1). Lineage (GTDB taxonomy): Bacteria > Actinomycetota > Acidimicrobiia > Acidimicrobiales > Ilumatobacteraceae > JABSQH01. The sequence goes on along the minus strand of JBCCVW010000098.1, from coordinate 2,516 downwards.
ACAAGCGGGGATGACCATGAGCGACGAGCGGGTGCTGCTCGACGTGCGGCGGCGCGATGGGTCGACCGAGCGGTTCGAGTTCACCTGGGAAGAACTCGGACTCGACCCGGAGACGACCGCGATGTTGCGGTCGCCGAATCCGGTCACCGTGTGGTCAGCCAGCCTGAACGGGGAACCTGCGGCGGAGAGCGTTCCCGGAGGTGCGGTCTTGGCGATCGCTCCGACCCAGACGGGGTATGTGCTCACCGGGTTGGACTCGGTGACATTTGTCGACGTTCCCGGCCGGTCGGCCTCGTTCGCTGTTCCCGCCGGCTTCGAGGCAGGGGACGCAGTCGCCACCGCCACGGGCGCCGTCGTCACACTCATCGACACTGACTTCGGGGCCACGCGCACGATGCTCGATCGAGCGTCAGGGAGATGGACGCCGATCGAGTTCGATCGGATCGGCAACGATCGCGAACTGCGTTTCTACTCCGAGAGTCCGTGGCCGGTCGTCGGCCACGAACAGGACCTTCCAGAGCGCGTGGCGTCGACGGCGACGTGGCAGCAGGGCGATTATGTCTACACATGGGTGAGCGATGGCCCGCGCTGGTCGTACGAGGTGCGCACCATCGACGGTGCGCTGGTGGTGGCGGAGAACCCTGAGCCCGACCCCCACTCGGCGTTGCAGGCGCGCCTCGAGCACTTGCGGACCGGGGTTGCGGGCACGATCATCACCGACCCCGCAACCGGCGAGGTCGTCATCGATCTGAGTCCGGACGAGATGACGGAGATGGACATGTCGGCCACCCGGCTCGATGGGACTGCGCTGTCGGAGTACGGCGACGGCAATCCGCTGCTATGGCTACTCGGCGAGACCGGTGATCAGCGGTGGTTCATGCACGAACTCGGCGTACCGGACTTCAATCCGGACAACGGCGCTGTCGATGCGGCAATCACTGGCGACACGATTCTTGCCGTCGATGGCGACCGGTGGCAGCGGTTCGATCTGTAACGGCTGCGGGGCGACCGATGGTCGGCGCCTCGCCGCGGGTTCGTTCTCGGCGGCGACACTTGCGGCATCCGCAACCGCGAACCCCGAGAAGTGGCACGGGATCCGCGAGGTTGTGGGTCAGCGATCGGCGAAGCGCAGCTCGGTCATCGTCAGCGTGTGGGTCAGCTGCCGCTCCCACTCGTACGGCAAGTCATCACGCGACACGCCAAACCCTTCGAGGTAGGTGAGCACCTCGCCGCCGCTCATCCAGTCGGTGATTTCGAATCCTTCGGCTGCGCACCACGCGTGGATCTCCTCGGTGGTCGGTGAGAACAACAGCGGCTCCCCGGCGCCTTGGACCTGCGCGATCGAGCGGTCGATGTCGGCGTTGAACCCACCGTCGGCAGGCCGTACAAACGTCGTGACGAACGCGGTGGCCGGACTGGTGTTGCGGCGGATCATCCGCCACGTGTTGATCACTTCTTGTGGAGGCGCATACTCCAACGACACCTCGGCGACGAACGCAGCAGGCGATCCGGGGTCGTAGCCGGCAGCGAGCAGACGCGCTTCGATGTCGTCGGTGGCGAAGTCCACCGCGGTGTAGCGCTCCGCTGGAAGCGGACCGAACAGTGTGTGGACCACGTCGGCCTTGGCGTGCAGCGTTTCGATTTGGTCGATCTCGTAGAACACCGCGTCGGGGAACACCGGGATCATCCGCAGTGCGGTGGTGTCGAGGCCAGATCCGAGGATCACCACTTGTCGGACACCCGCATTGAGGTGGGCGCGCACCTTGTCCTGGATCCATCGTTTGCGCCACGCCATTTGAGCGATCAATCGCGGGTTACCGGGCTCCGGACCGGCGGCGAGCACCGCGTCCCAATCTGGGCACGCCGCTAATACGTCGGCGCCGTCCGTGGCCATTGCGGCGAAGAGTGGAGTGGCGAACGGGTCGTAGAACACGCCCGACAGCTGGGCGTGTCGTGTCAACAGCGCGGTGTAGCCGCACACGCCCAGCGCCGTCCGGCTGACGCCGTCAACCTTCGGTATCGGTACGTACATCTGCGGAACGGGAGGGATTCGAACCCTCGGAGGCTTTCACCTCGCCCGCTTTCAAGGCGGGTGCATTCGTCCGCTCTGCCACCGTTCCGGGAGGGAGGCTATCCGGGTACACTGCGGCCCTCCCCGGGAGAGGTGCCAGAGCGGCCGAATGGGGCGCCCTGCTAAGGCGTTGACCGTAGTAATGCGGTCCGTGGGTTCAAATCCCACCCTCTCCGCGCCGACACGGCTCGCCCGCGTCACAACGTGCAACCACCACGGCGGTGCCGCGGGTTCCGTACGGAACAAATCACACACATGTCATCTGGATGACGACAATGTTGCGATTTGATGACGACCGGAGTAGACATTCGGTCCTCATGGGCACCGAGGACGATTTCTGGGGTGACGCGGGCGACTGGTCGGGCACGACGGGTGCCGACCGGCGGCCAGCCGATCGCACTCCTGCGACCGATCCCGAACCGACCCCTACGGCGTGGGTCACCGG
>JBCCVW010000097.1:0-16657 GCA_039194665.1 Actinomycetota bacterium | reverse complement strand
TGCCGTCGGCCGAGACGGCTCGTCTCGAGTGCATGCGGCGTCGTTGTTGAGGGCTGTGGGCGGGTCATTGGAGGTCTCCCAGGGGTTCACGCTGGACTGATCACGTCGACGACGCACCGTGTCGGCTGCGACGCACACTTTGATGTGATCAATGTTGGCGCGGGTCGGTATCGCCAACGGGTCGGCGATATTTCAAGCTCGTTAACTCGCGGCAGCCGGCCGTACGCGGGGGAACATCTCGCATGCGAGGAGGTCCCGGTGGCTGCGGTCATGAGGCAGCATTTCCCAGAACCGCGCCGCTCCGGGCACGTCGACGACGTATCGAGTGGCCGGTGTCGCCCAGCGCGTCGAGATGCGGCGGAAGGGGCGATCGAGTGGTGACGTGCCGGTGGCATGAAGGGCGCGCGAGTCGAGCGCGATCGCGTCGCCCGCCTGGAGCGACCACGAGCGAACGTCGAAGTTCGACGGGTCGGTGTCGATGTCGGGAACCGGCGCGAGTCCGCTGTCGCCGTCGATCGTGGCCGAGTTGGCGGAGAACTCGACCGGCGCGTATGTCGTACCGGTCGAGTGCGAACCGGGGACGACGCGCAACGACGCGGTGCGGGGCACATCGTCGAGCGTCACCCAAATCGTGACGAACGGGCGATCGAGTCGGTAGTACGGCTGGTCTTGGTGCCAGGGGCTGGGTGTGTTCGCGCCAGGCGCCGACGCAAACCACTGATCTTCGACGAGTACGACCTCGTCGCAGTCGAGCAGCCGAGCGGCGAGCTCCACGAGCGGTGAGCTGTGGGTCAGTTCGTGCAGGTTGCGGTCGTCGCGCCAACGGAACAGGTCGCTGTCGACGACCGGGAGGCCGGCGGGAGACAGCGCTGCATAGTGCGGGCTCGGATCGTCGCGACATCGATCGATCGACTGCCGCAGTCGCCCACACCACGACTCGCTCAGCAGCGATCGCTGCAGGATCGCGCCCACCGACGCGAACTCGGTGCGCAGCGGGTCACCGTGCACGAGTCACCACGTCGGTCTGCATGAGTCGGGCGTAGTGCGCGAGATACCCACGCTGGGGCGCCTCGGAGGTGATCGGGCCGACCGTCGTTCCGTCGTCGAGGACGACGTCGTCGCGGTGCCCGAGCCCTCGGCTGACGTCGACCCACTCCATCTCGGGGACGTTCAGGCCGTGCTGGACACGTTCGAACATGTCGAGATCGTCGGGGGTGCCGAAGCTGATGAAGTCCTCGTCGACGCGCAGCCGCAACAGGTCGACTTCGGGCTGCGCCGCAGGAGCCAACGTCAGGAATGCCGACAGGTGTGTCCGATCGACCGCCTGCGGTTCGACGACGAGCAACTGATTGCCGACGAACAACAGCGACGGGAACAGCGACAGGTTGACCATGCTGCCGGTAGCGATGTCGAGGTCGCTGGGCGCGGCACCGCGCTGCACCAACTCGCGCTCGAGTGTCTCGCCGAATGGCATCGGCCGCATCGTCGCCCAGGGCCCCTGCGGGATACCTGGACGCTGGTCCACCACCATGTGGCCATGCGGAAGCGCCCGCGCGCGCATCTCCGTTTGGCCGGGGTCGCGGTCGAGCACGGTGTCGACGGCTTGCGACTGACCGAGCACGTTGTAGGAGTCGTGGGCGAAGGTGGCGTGCATCCCATCGGCGGCGTTGTCCCACATCAGCTTCCAGTTGCCGGCGAAGTGCAACCGCTGTGGCGTCGGTGCTAGTCGAATCTGCCCTTTGGGGTGACGGTCGATGATGGTGTCGAGGGCCTCCGTTGCCGGACCGAGCCACTCGTCGAGCGGAACCGGGTCGGGATGCAGCGTCCCGAAGATGAACCCGCGGTGCACGCCGACGGCAAGCCGGCCGAGCCCGAGCTCGGAGCGCTCTTCTACCGGATGGTTACCGGGGTATGGAACGCCCACGAGCCGACCGTCGTTGGCGAACGTCCACCCGTGGTAGGGGCACGTGAAGCGTTTGGCGCACCCCGTGTCGTCCGACACGACCACCGTGCCTCGATGCGAGCACCGATTGAGCAGCGCGCAGATCTCGCCACTGTCTCCGCGCGTGACAACGACGGGTCGGCCGCCGAGTGTCGTCCTGGTGTAGTCGCCCGGTGCGGGGATCTGGCTCTCGTGCGCCAGGAAACACCACGACGCGGCGAACACCCTCGTCATCTCCACCGAGTACAGGTCGGGGTCGGTGTACAGGCGACGATGCACGCGGTGCGGCTCGATCAGGCGTCCCATGTCCGCGGGGACGGCATCGCTGGCGACCGGTACCTCGGTCATAACACGAAGCTCGGGTTGCGTAGCCCAACGGACAGCTGGGGGACGTACACGATCTTGGTTCGAATCCGTTGCCCAACGTCGGTGAGTTCGTGGAGTTGCCGCCCGACGAGCAGCTGACCGCGACCATGACGATGTTCGGAGAGCGTGAACGTCGAGTGTGCCAGCACGTGTCCGTTGGAGAGCCGCCACGACTCGACCGCGCCGATCGCCCGGACGCACTCCGACGGCGGCGACTGACCCCACGCCGTCGGGGTACGGTGCCAACTGACGCGCTCGCCGATCCGCCGCCGGTCGTCGAGGTACAGCGATTGGTCGCGCGCTGGGTGGGCCTCGGCGGTCAGGGGAACCCACAACACCGCGTCGTCGGTGAACCCGTCGAGCCATTCCTCGAAACGACGCGTATCGAGCAGCCGTGCCTCGTGGGCGACGACCGGCCCGACCGATGCCGCGAGTCGAGCGTCGCTCGGAGGTCGGTCACCCAGTGTCGCCAGCAGTCGCGCGAGCTCGTCGTAACGAGCCATCACATGCTCGGTGCCGTTGGCCGCCGAGCCGGCCGGATTGTCGATCAGCGGTTCGGCGCGCACGAATTCCCATCTCGGCCAGAGGTGCGGTCACCAACTCCGGCCATCCAAAAAAGTTTGATGTGGTCACAGTAGTGGGCGTCGCTCGGGCGTCAAGGGTGCGAGTGTGAACGCCGTGTTGCGAGCGCGATCGCGGTCAGGCCGCGGCGATGACCGCGATTTCGAGCCGCCACTCGGGCCGCGCCAATCCGGCAACCGTCACCAACGTGGACGCGGCGCGGTGCGCTCCGAGGAACGCATCGCGGGCGCGCATCACGACGGCGAGATCTTCGCCGGGCACCACGTACGTGCAGACCGACACGACGTCGCTCGGCACCATGTCGGCATTGTCGAGTAGTGCCCCGATCGTCGTCCAGATCACCTCGACCTGATCGGCCAGTGCTTCGGGAACGGAGCCGTCCGGCTGCGCGGGAACGATCGCGGATGTGTGCAGCCAACGCGTCGGATCCTGCGTGGCGACCGCCAACGCGTAGTTCGCCGCGGCTGGCGCAACGCCAGGGGGCTCGAGTGGACGACGACTGGTCATCACCACACGCTCACGATCGCCACACGCTCATGAGGGTTCGGCGCGGTCGGGAAAGTCGAAGGCCAGAATCTCACGGATCTGCTCGGCGACGGTGGCTACCCCGCTGGCGAACACGGCTGCACCATGTTCGGAGGTGGCGCCGGTCGGGTCGCCGATCACTCCGCTGGGGCCGAAGTCGCTCGAGAGCCATCCGAACTGCACGGCGCCGCCGAACCGAACGTGTTCGTTGCGCCGCAACCAGGCCGGCACGTTGCGCTCCGCTGCGTCGAGGTCGACCAGGTCGGGCCGAAGGTGCAGCATCACCGACGTCTCGTCGTGACCGGCGTGGATACCCATCCCCAGTTCGTCGTCGTCGCCCGTGGTCGCGCTGTACGCCGGTGGCGCGAGGGGGTGGGTCACGAACGTGAGCAAGTCGTATCGGCGACGGACCTCCCGGCACGCCACTCCGAGCAGCGTTGTGTTGCCCCCGTGACCGTTGAGGAAGACGAGTCGACCTGCACCAGCGGCACACACACATCTGGCGATGTCGTCGATCACCGAGTGCATCGTCGACGCGGAGAGCCAGATCGTGCCGGCCGACCACGCGTGCTCGTCGGACTTCGAGAACGGCAGCGTGGGGAGGAACCAGACCGGCTCATCGCGCAGCAGGTCGGCGACCGCCCGCGCCGTTTCGTCCGCGATGACGAAGTCGGTCGACATCGGCAAATGGCGACCGTGCTGCTCGATCGCCCCGACCGGGACGACGATCGCCGACCCAGGCCCGACCGATCGACCGATCGTCTCCGCCGTCGCATCCGCTAGGTAGCCACCCATGCGATCACCTCCGCATCTGCTGTCGCCTACGGCCGTTGGCGAACGACCACTAAGAACAGTCTCACCTGGTCGTCGCCGATCACGGTCCAGCGGTGCGGAATCGGACCGGGGTGGACGACGCAATCACCTGGTCCGAGCTCGACATCTGGACGATCCCGCAGTTCGACGCGCAGGTGCCCATCGATCAGATGGAGGATGACGTCACCCGGATGTTCGTACCACACGTCGAGGTCCTCACCCGCGTTGGTCACGTACTCGTAGATCTCGAGGTGTCGGTGGGTGTCGGTGAGCAAGATCCGACCGATGGCCGAGCCAGGACGGTCACTCGACGGCACCCGCGGTCCGTCGCCAGCGCGGATGACCTCGATGCCGTCGGTCGGATGCGGCGGGAGCAGATCTGCCGGGTCGAGTTCGAGCACCTCGGCCATGCGATACAGCGTGGCGATCGACGGCGTCGACAGTCCCCGCTCGATCGCGCTCACGAAGGGCTGACTCACACCACAGCTCGCGGCGAACTCGCGCATCGACAGACCCGCCCGGTGCCGCGCCTCGCGCACCGCGGCACCGACCGCCGCGCGAATCGGATCCGGCCGATCGTCGCCGTTGGTGTCGGGGGCTTCGGTCTCGGTGATCATGTGTAGTCGAAGGTCGCGGCCTACAGCAGCGGTTATCGCCTCGGGTGTGACCGATGGGGTCAGACCCCATCTGTCACACCCGGGCAGAGTGTTATTTCTCGTGCCAACTCTGACGTCTTGAAGTGGTGTTGTATGCCCGGCGTCCGTGAACAGCGTGTTACAGATCGATCGCTCACAGCTATCAGCTGGCAGGATGGCCGTGTGGTGCGTCAATGTCGTAAGAGGCGCAGTCCGAGGATGCGGAGAAGGGTGATCGTGATGACAATCGACCGAGGCGAGCACCGCCGGTGCCACCTCACGCCGTGACGATGGGTGAGGTCGTCGAGCTGCCGACCGGTGTGCGCACCGGCGAGGCAGGGGTGTGGTTCGACAATGAGCACCCGTCGCTGCGACGATGTTGGCACCCGGTCGCCCGAGTCGCCGAGCTCACCGGCGACGGGCCGCACGCGGTGGAACTCCTCGGCGAGCATTGGTGCCTCGTGCGTCTCGATGGAGAGTGGACCGCGCTCAGAGACACCTGTCCGCACCGGCTCGCCCCACTGAGCATTGGGAGCATCGTCGACGGGACGCTGCAGTGCGCGTATCACGGCTACCGCTTCGATGCCTCTGGGCGATGTGTGGAGATTCCGGCGCTGGGCCCAGGTGCTGCTGTGCCGCGTCGCGCGAGCTGCGGTTCCGCCGCAGGAGTAGCAGAACACCTCGGGCTGATCTGGATCGCTCCTGACCCGCCGTTGGTGGGGCTTCCCGACGTGCCCGAGCACGACGATCCGAACTTCGTGTCGTGCCCGCTTCCACCGTCGGACTGGAACGCAGGTGCCGCACAGATGACCGACAACTTCCTCGATCCCGGGCATCTGGCCTTCCTCCACCTCGCCACGTTCGCCCAGCCGGACGATCGCGTGGTCGGCGACTACAGCGTCGACCGCGACGGGCTCGGTTTCTCGGTGCGCTACCGGCACGCGACGAAAGCGCTCGCCGACTCCCACGGTGTTGACGATGCGGAGATCGTCGAACGCGAGTCGTACTGGACGTACACCGCACCCCATCACATTCGTCTCGTGCTCTCCTACCCCGGCGAAGACGCAGTGCTGACGATCAGCTTCTGCCACCAACCGGTCAACGCCTCGACGACCCGTCTGTTCTGCACGGACTACCGCAACGACATCGCCGACAGTGCCGACGCGGTCGCGGACACCGTCGCCTTCCAACAAGCCGTCGCCGCCGAAGACAAAGAAATCATGGAGTCGCTGCGGCGCAAGGCGATGCCGCTCGACCCGACCGCCGAGTTCCACTCGCGAGCCGACAGGATCACCGTCGAACTCCGGCGGGTATTGCGCGAGCTGCATGCGATTGCGGCCGAACCCGAAAAGAACCACATCGAGGAGTTGACATGACACCGACCGAGTTGGTGGAGAGGTTCCACATCGAGCTGTGGGGGAACGGCGACATGGACGCCATCGCGCGATCGGTTGCTCCTGACGCGACCACGGTGATGACCGGATTCGAAGGATCGACCATCGAGGTGATGCGCGACGACGTCGGACGGTACGTCGGGGCGTTCAGCGACGTCGAGACCGAGATCGTCGAGCTGTTCGGCGATGCGGATCGCGTGTTGTTGTGGTGGACGACCACGGGAACGCACGTCGGCCCGTACGGCGACATCGCCCCGGAACCGACGGGACGGCGGATCACCATGGAAGGCGTCGATCTGTACCGGGTGCGCGGCGACATGATCGTCGAGCTGCGGAGCTTCTGGGACGCAGCGACGGTGTACCGCCAGTTCGGGCTCCTCGCGGACGGACTGTGACGAAGCGAGGTGAACGCGCCGCTTCCGACCGCAGCCGCGAAACCGAGCTGCCGGGTCCCACGAATCGGGTGAGGTATCGGGTGTGATCAGGAATCGTGACTCCTTCGTTACGCGGTGCTATCTCGGGCGACGAGTCCGCGTGCCGTTGGCGAGCGCGCATATCTATCGGTCCGCAGCAATGTGTGGACCCAAGTGACAACCGGCAGGGTGCGCACGCCGACGTGCTCGATAACGCGCAGCGTCTGCCGCGGGCGCCGCCGCCGAACAGGTCTGCTTCTTTGGCTCGTCGCGAGTGCTGTTCGTGCGAGCTCTGGTTGAGAGCGATCGCACGACATTCGCTCGGTGCGACGGTCGCCGGGATGTTCGGTCTGAGGTGCTCTGTGCGCTCGTGTGCGCCCCCAGATCCGCCTACTTGGTCAAGGCGTCGACTATGAGACGTGAGGTACCTGGCAATTGGTGCCCGGGGTGGGATTTGAACCCACACTCTCCCGAAGGAGAAGGGGGGTTTAAGCCCCCCGCGTCTGCCAGTTCCGCCACCCGGGCGGGCACGGCTTGAGGCTACGAGGTTGGGGCACGTCCGACGTGCGGTTGCTGGCAGCGTCATGCGGCGACGGCGGCCCGCACGTGCGCCACCGCTCGCCGACGACGATTGCGGATCGTGCGGGTGGTCACCTTGTGAGCGCTCGCCAGTTCGGTGATCGAGTCGGCCCCTGCCACCGCCGCGATCATGTCGAGGTGCTCGTCGTCGACCCCTGCGGCGCGCGCTGAGGCAACCACGGTGGCGAGCTCTTCCAGTGCCGTCGGCTGGCTCGGTGGTGCGGCGATCTCGTCGACCGCGGAGAGTGGCACCGGCGACTCTCGTCGGCCCGTCCGTCGGTGGTCCCGCCGGAACGCGAGATATACCGCATCAGCGGCGAGCGCGCTGGCGATGGACGCCGGGCGGCGACCGAGATCGAACCCGGTGATCGCCAGCCATACGGCCGGGACCACGACGTCGACCACCCCCTCGCGCCGATCGCAACAACCGAACCGAACCGCTCGACTGACTGCGATTGGCGCGACGCCGGCGAGCGCGATGCGCCCCGCCAACTCGTCCTGGCGGGCGAGTCGGACCAGCTCGCGCATCACGTCGTCACCGTGCGCTTGTGCCCGGCCCGACGCCTCGACGAGTTCCTCCAGGTCGGTCAGCTGCTCGAGGAGCCGACCGACGTGCGGGACGTCAGTCACCCACGTCCTGGCACGGGCCACCGCATCGGACGATCGGCGCAGCCGCCGCCACTCGCGGCTGAGCGAGCGCATCAAGGGTGTGCGTGGGAGGGCATGGTCGAGATCAGCGTCTTGTCGCATGGCGGCAGTCTCCGCGCCCTCCATCACCGGTCCCCTCACAGGCTCGTCGCGGGCCGCGGGCGCTCGGCTCGTCGGGCCCGTGAGTCCCGCTGTGAGACCAGTGCGCCTCGTTCACAGCACCTGGTCAGCGACCTGTGAGAGCGAAACCCGTCGATGTCCGTTCCGCCCGACCGATCGGTGTGCCCACGTTCGATCGTGGACGCACACAACGTTGAGCCGTTCGACATCATCGACCATCACGGACGAATGCGGCGCGTCCATCCAGCGTCGGACGCCGACGTGATCGCCGATCTCGCGGCGGCGCTCGAGCTGGACCGTGGGCCCCTGACGATCGACGGTTCGGTCGTCGATGGAGCAGCCCGTCTTGTCGACGTTGCCGAGCTGCGCACAGGTGCGCAGCTCGGCCCGCCCGACGCCAATGCGTTGTCCACATCTGAGCCCGCGGATGATGGCGACGTGGTGGTCGAGATCGCCGTCGTGGCCGGATCAGATTGCGGACGATGGCGGAGCCTTGTCCCCGGCCGCTACGGCATCGGACGGGCTGCTGACGCGGCGATCTCGATCGCCGACCCGTCGGTGGAGCCGTACGTCGGTCTACTGGTCGTCGACCACAGCGGCGACATCGACTTCCTCCAACTCGGTGGTCTCGCGCTGATCGAGGTCGAGCCGCACCCGACCGACCCCGAGAGTCGGCTCATCGACCTCGGTGCCAGCGTGCTGCATGTTCGCCCGCCGCGCGCGGCGCGTGGCGACGGAACTGTCGCGGCCGGTGAGATCCATATGGCCCGCAGTCCATGGCAGCGCGTGGTTCGGCGTGCCTCATCGCCGACTGCACCGGGGCTGCGTCCGGTTCCCGACCGCCCGCCACAGCTCGGCGCACCGCGGCGAGTCTCAGCGACCGGATTGATCGCGTCGGCGATGTCGATCGTTGGCGCCGTTGTCGGTGTCGTCGTGTTTGGCTCGTTGATGTTCGCCCTCTTCGCCGGGCTCGCCGCACTGGCGTCGATCGCCACGTGGCTGGCGAGCGCAGTCGGTGCCCGTCGAGCACACCGGCGCGAGCGGCGATCGGTCGGCCGCGCCGAGGACGAGTTCGTCGCATCATTTGCTGCGCATGCCAGCGAGCTCACCGCGCGTCGTCGCGCTGCCCAGCCGACGATTGCGCAGACGCTGCAGGTCATCGATGGGCTGTGCACCGGGAACGAGCGATCGATGGTGTGGATGGGCGACTTCGCCATCGTCGACGCAGGCGACCGGACCGCGATTCGAATCCCGATCGGACGCGGTGCCGTGGCGATCGACGCGGCACCGCTCGACGGCATCGACGACCACGTCGCATCACGAATCGCCCGGTCGACAGTGGCCGATGAGATGCCGATCGACATCGTCGTGGGCTGTGGTGAGGCCGTCGCCGTGCATGCAGCCGGCGCGCAGGCGGCGAGCCTGGTACGGGCGGCGGTGCTCCAGCTGGCTACGTGGCACGGGCCGTCCGAGCTGCGGCTCGACGCGACCGGCGAGATCACCGCCGACTGGAGCTGGATGCGGTGGTTGCCGCATTACCGGTCTGGCGCCGATCGTTCGTACGTCGATGGGCAGCCGCCAACGTTGGTGATCGTCGACGATCCCGGAGTGCTCAGCATGCGCACGAGCGACGTTCGTTGCGCACTCGACAATGGAGAGATTGCGGTGCTGGCCATCGTGCCCGTCGGCCGAGCGATTCCGAGCCGATGCCGTGCCACCGTCACCGTCGGGGCACGCGGACAGGTCGCCTTCGACGGGGTCGAGCATCGGGTGCGTCGCGGCCTCGGATGCGGCCTGTCGCTCGACACCGCAGCGTCAGCCGCCCGAACGCTCGCCGCACTGATCGATCCCGAAGATGTCGACGCGGCATGCAACACGCCACAGCTCGTCGACCTCGATGAGCTGGAACCGGAGTTGATCGTGCCAGCCGTTGCGTGCGGCGCGCCGCGTGTCGAGCACGCCACCACCGCGCTGGCGGAGATCATCGGAGAGCGGTGGGCGCAGGCACGGCCGATTGCCGCCGTGCTCGGTCGATCCGGCGCTGATCGCATCGACGTGTGCTTCGACCGCGACGGCCCCCACGTGCTGATCGGCGGCACCACCGGGTCGGGGAAGAGCGAACTGGTGCGCACGCTCGTCGCCAGCCTGGCGTCGCGCCACTCGCCCGACGACGTGGCCTTCGTGTTGGTCGACTACAAGGGCGGTGCCGCCTTCGATGCGTGCGCCAGCCTGCCGCACGTGATCGGCATGGTCACCGACCTCGACGATGGCGTCGCCGAGCGGGCGCTCGCCGCACTGCGGTGCGAACTCCGTCTGCGTGAGGAGCGTCTGCGCGCCAACGGAGCGAGCGACGCGGGTGACTACCGCCGACGCAGCGCGCCGGTCGGCCCGATGCCTGATGTGGTGGTCGTCGTCGACGAGTTCGCCACGCTTGCCGCCGACCACCCGGAGCATCTCGAGGCGCTCGTCTCGGTCGCCCAACGCGGACGCAGCCTTGGCATCCACTTGGTGCTCGCCACGCAACGACCCGGGGGAGCGATCAACGACGATGTGCGGGCCAACACCGACGTGCGCATCGCATTGCGCACCCAAACGCCTGGCGACTCGACCGACATCATCGACGATCGCTGCGCTGCGCTCCTGCCACGGGCGTCGCCGGGTCGCGCTGTGGTGCGCCTGGGTCATGATCAGCTCGTCGAACTACAAACCGCCCGGTGCACCGGCCCGCCTCACCGACGGGATCGAGCGATACGCGTCGAAGACGTCGACGACCCGGTCGAACCCGACCACGCGATGGCCGCTGGTTCCGCTGATCGACGGTTGCTCGACGAGCTCGTTGCTGCGGCAAGCCTCGCTATGGAACGCGACGAGCGGTCGCGTCCGTCCCCGTTGTGGCTCGACCCTCTGCCAGAGCACATCGACCATCGGGACCTCCCCGGTCTTCTCGAGGCGACACCGAGCGACGGCGACGTCTGTGTAGGCGTCGTCGACGATCCGGAGCGATGCCGCCGACACCCGTTGCAGTGGACACCCGAGCTCGGTGGGTTGGTCTTGCTCGGAGCGCCTGGCTCTGGGGTGACGACGACGATCGTGGCGTTGCTGCTGGCGGCTAGCCACCATCGCTCGCCCGCCGACCTCCATCTGTACGTGATTGACGCGCTCGGCGATACGGCACTCGACGAGGTGGCGACGCTGGCGCATTGCGCTGCAGTCGTTCGACGCAGTGAGCGCGAACGGATCGCTCGCCTGCTCGGACGGTTGCGCACGGAGATCGAGCGCCGAGCTGCGTGCGGCGTAGATGCCGCCCCGACGGTGGTCTGTGCGATCGATGGGTACGGCGCGCTCCGTCGTCTGTTGGCCGACGATCCTGAGATTGCCGCCGATCTGACCAGCGTCGTCGATGAGGGTGCTGCCGTCGGTGTCGTGGTGTTGGCGGGCGACGATACGAGTGCGGCCACCGCACTGTCGGCGGCTGATCGCTGGATCTTCCACCTCGGGGGCCCAACCGCCGACCGTGTGCCTGGCCCCGCAGTGCCAGCGGGAGTCCCGGGCCGGCTGCGTGTGGGGTCGTCGGGGCTGTTCGCTCACGTGGCACAGCCCGCCGCAGCGCCCCCCGGACCTTGTATTCGGCGTGAGGTCGGAGTCCCGGCCGAGGTGCAGGCACTGCCCGACACGGTGTCGCTGCGCGGGAGCGCCGGCCGGCCGACGTGTGCGGCGAACGGTCTCGAACTACCGGTGGGACTCGCCGCCGACACACTCGAACCGGCCGTGCTGACGGTGCCGAGCGGCGACCACGTCATCGTGCTCGGCGGGGCGCGCAGCGGACGGAGTTCCGCGCTGCAGACGCTTGCAGCTCAATGGCATCGGGCCACCGCCGGCCGCGTCGTGTGCGTTGTGGGAAGGGATCCGACCGAGCTGATCGATGCGGCGCTCGCCGACGGTGACGACCCGGTGTTGTTGATGATCGACGACGCCGAACGCATCGACGATCCGCGGTCGCTGCTGACCGCGATCGCCAACGGACGCCGCGACAACAACGTCACCATCATCGCTGCGGCGCGGCTGGATGCGGTGCGTGGTGCGTTCGGTCACTGGACGCGCGATGTTGCGCGGGGCCGATGCGGCGTAGTCATGAGCTCGCCCGGGGACATCGACGGAGAACTCCTCGGCTGCACCCTGCCGCGGCGGTCGATCATCGCGCCGCGACCCGGACTCGGCTGGGTCGTCGACCCCACCGGACAGCGTCTCGTGCAGTTCGCTGCCAAACTGCCAGCGTGAGTCGGATTGTCACCGTTGCCGCCGCACAACTTGGGCCGGTGCAGCGCGCCGACACGCGCGCTGACGTCGTCGAGCGGATGCTGGCGCTGCTGCGCGATGCGGCCGATCAGGGGAGCGACCTTGTGGTGTTTCCCGAGCTCGCCCTCACGACGTTCTTCCCGCGGTGGCATGTCGACGACCTCGCCGACGTCGATCACTTCTACGAGCGGTCGATGCCTAACGACGCAACGGCAGCGTTGTTTGCCGAGGCGCAGCGGCGGCGGATCGGCGTCGCGTTGGGGTACGCGCTGCTCGAACGGGACGACACCGGCACCGAGCATCGATGGAACGTGCAGACGTTGTGGGATCGTGACGGCGCAGCGGTGGCCACCTTCAAGAAGGTGCACATCCCGGGTCACGAGGAACACGAGCCCGATCGTCCGTTTCAGCACCTCGAGCGCTACTACTTCGAGCCGTCGCCAGACGGGTTCGGTGTATGGGATGCGTTTGGTGGCCGTGTGGGCATGATGATCTGCAACGACCGCCGCTGGCCCGAGTCGTACCGCTCGATGGGCCTCCAAGGAGTCGAGCTGATCCTCTGCGGCTACAACACCCCGCTGCACTACGCCCCCGATCCGAGCCAAGATCCGCTGCAGGGCTTTCACAACCGGTTGGTGATGTCGGCGGGCGCCTATCAGAACGGCACGTTCGTGGTCGGCGTGGCCAAGGGCGGCGCCGAAGAGGGCGTCGACTCGCTCGCCGAGTCGACGATCTTCGCCCCGTCCGGTGAAGTGTTAGCGACCGCGCGGACTACCGGCGATGAACTCGTGATCGCCGAGTGTGATCTCGACTGGTGCGCGCGCTACAAGCAGACGCTGTTCGATTTCGACCGCTATCGCCGGCCTGACGTGTACCGGCTCTGAGTCGCGGCCTCAGCCCGGCACCGATACATGGTCTGCTGTCGTCA
This sequence comes from Actinomycetota bacterium, assembly GCA_039194665.1. GTDB lineage: Bacteria > Actinomycetota > Acidimicrobiia > Acidimicrobiales > Ilumatobacteraceae > JABSQH01. The sequence continues at coordinate 3,416 of JBCCVW010000097.1, read as the reverse complement.
GCCGTGCGAGCCGGTGATCGAGCCAGCGCGCACCCAACGCGAGGGCGATGTAGAACACTGCGATCATCAAGCAGTTCAGTAGCGCCCGTCCGTAGCCGAGGTCGTTCACGTCGAGGAACGGATACGGGTACCAATGCACGCCCGTGTTGTCGGTGACGATGGCGCCGCGTGCGAGCGTGTAGCCCAACCAGGTGATCGGCGGCACGAGCGACCACCAGGCCGTGCTGCGCTGAATCCGACGTCGTGGACCGAACGCCAACCAGCCGACCACGGTGAGTGCGGGCGACATCGTGTGCACGAAGAAGTCGGCCACGAGATCCCAGCCGCGCAGGTCGGCTAGCTGGGCCAAGGCCAGGTGGTACACCACACCGGTCACCGCAATGCACAACACGCCGGTGAGGCGGAACACCCAAAACACTTCCGATGAGCGCGCAGCGCTGCGGGCGAGCATCGAGTGGGTGACCGCCACCGTGAGGTTCGACAGCACGGTGAAGTACGAGAACAACGTCACCAGGCGGCGGCCCGGATTGTCGAAGGGGATTTCCTCCTCGACGACCGCCAGCACGGTTTCCATGCCAACACCGACGATGGCGACTGCGGCGATCAGCGCAAAAAACCCCCGTGCTGTCCCCCGACCGAACACGCTCGACACGGTAGTTCCAGAGCGTGGTACACGCGCGACGTGACCGCCGACGACGAGCCGCGCGACCGCCGTGACCCCTATGTGAACAGATGATTGCGCACCTGTCGCAAGCGCCTGCGCTTTGACAGAATGTCAAGATGACTCAGGTCGGCTTTGAGCTCAACGGATCGCCGGTCAGCGTCCGTCGCGACCACCCGCATCTGCTCGCCGCGTTGCGTGAGGAGCTCGACGTCACGTCGCCAAAAGACGGGTGCTCGCCATCGGGCCAGTGCGGCTGCTGCACCGTCTTGATCGACGGTAAGGCCAACGTGGCCTGCCAGTACGACGTCGCCAAGGCCGAGGGTCGATCGGTGGTCACGCTCGAAGGTGTCGACGTCGACGAGCGTCAACAGTTCGCCGACGCCTTCGCTGCGTGCGGCGGCCTGCAGTGCGGTTTCTGCATCCCAGGGATCGTGATGCGGGCCAAGGCACAGATCGACAAGAAGGGCGACGCCCTCACGAGGGAGGCGATGGCGCCGCACCTGGGCGCGCACCTCTGTCGTTGCACCGGCTACGTGAAGATCCTCGATGCCATCGAGCAGGTCGCCCGCGGCGAGAAGGCCGCACCATCGCTCGGCGCTGAGGTTGGCACCTCGGGGGCGAAGTACGAAGCTGCGGAACTCACGCTCGGCGAGCGCGACTACATCGACGACATCCGCGTGCCGGGCATGTTGCATGCGGCCTTGTGCCTGTCGGATCACGCCCGCGCCGACGTGAACGCGATCGATGTCGCAGCCGCCGCAGCGATGCCCGGCGTGGTCGCCGTGTTCACCGCCGCCGACATCCCCGGCGAGCTGCGCGTCGGCCTGATCCACAAGGACTGGCCGATCATGATCCCGATCGGTGGTCGCACCTCGTACGTCGGTGACGTGCTCGCCGTGGTCGTCGCCGAGTCGCGCCAAGCCGCCAGGGTCGCAGCCGACGAAGTGCAGGTCGACTACACGGTGCACGCGCCGAACACCGACATGCTCGAGGCACTCAGCCCCGCCGCGCCCACATCGGTGTGGGGCACCGACTCCAACGTCTTGTCGATCAGCGCGTATCAGCGCGGCGACGACGTCGACGACCTGTTGGATCGCAGCGCTCACGTGGTGCACGAGGTGTTCGAAACCCAACGCATCGAGCACGCCTTCCTCGAACCGGAGTCGACGCTGGCCGTTCCGTCAGGTGTCGGCGACGACCGATCGATGCACGTCTACTCGGGTGGCCAGGGCGTGTGGGACGACCGCAACGACATCGCCTCGGTGCTCGGAGTGGAACGCGATCGTCTCACGGTCGAACTCGTCTCGAACGGGGGCGCCTTCGGCGGCAAGGAAGACATGAGCAACCAGGCGCAAACCGCGCTTGCCGCGTGGTTGCTCGATCGGCCGGTGAAGTGCACGCTGTCGCGCGAAGAGAGTCTGCGGATGCACGCCAAACGGCACCCGATCCGGCTCGAGTACCGCGCCGGGTGCGACGCCGAGGGTCAGCTCACGGGACTCCACGTGCGCGGGGTCGGCGACTCGGGCGCCTACGCCAGTGTCGGCATGAAGGTGTTGGAGCGAGCCGCCGGGCATGCGTGCGGTCCCTATCGCTGGCAGGCGATCGACGTCGAGACGATCGCTGTCCGCACGAACAATCTCGTGTGCGGGGCGTTCCGCGGCTTTGGCGCCAACCAAGCGCAGTTCGCCATGGAGGGCGTGCTCGATCGATTGGCCGAGCTCGCAGGAATCAGCACGCTCGAGATCCGCCAACGCAACGTGATTCGACCCGGCGACGTCTGGGGACCTGGTCAGCTGATGGACGACGGTGCCGCAGGCGCGGCGGCCTGCCTCGAGCGAATCGCGCCCCACGTCGATGCGGCGCACGCCGCAGGCAAGGCCGTCGGGCTCGGCCTCGGGCTGAAGAACTCGGGGCTGGGTAACGGGTTCCGCGAAGTGTCCAAGGCCGTGGTGCGCTTCCGCAGTGACGACCGCATCGAGGTGCGTCACGGGTGGACCGAGATGGGCCAAGGCGTACACACGGTGGCACTGCAGGTCGCTGCGCAGGAGCTCGACGTGGATCCAGAACGGATCGACGTGATCGTCGACACCACCCGCGAGTTGGGGTTCGGGCAAACCACGGGATCGCGCGGCACACTGATGGCGGCCGGGTCGGTCAGCGATGCGTGTGCCGCGGCGCGTGCTGGCGGTTGCTTCGTCGATGTCGACTACGAAGGCGAGTTCGTCGTCGACTGGACGAACCGACTCGACGACCCCGACGTGGAGCATCCGACGATCCACTCGTGCTTCAGCTATGCCGCGCAGCTCGTTGTCGCCGACCCGGACACCGGCGATATCGAACGCGTGGTCGCCGTGCATGACGTCGGTCGGGCGGTCAACCCGCTGCTCGTCGAGGGCCAGGTCGAGGGCAGCGTGCACATGGGTCTCGGCTACGCGCTGAGCGAGGACTTCCCCACCGACCCCGCCACCGGCCACCCCACCAACATGACGCTGCGCTCGCTGCGCATCCTGCGGGCCAAGGATGTGCCGCCAATAGATGTCGAGTTGGTCGAGGTGCCCCAGCCGAGGTCGCCGTTCGGGATCAAAGGCGTTGGTGAAATCGGTCTCGTGCCGACCGCCCCCGCCGTCGCCGCCGCGTTCCACGCCGTCGACGGCGTCCGCCGCTCCAGCCTCCCCCTCGACCCGATCGCCAAGCAGTAACAGCGAGTGTGACAACAGGGGTCAGACCCCAACTGTCACACGTGACAGTTGGG
>JBCCVW010000096.1:0-16684 GCA_039194665.1 Actinomycetota bacterium | reverse complement strand
GCAATCCGAGCGGCTGACGCCACCCGAACGATCCGCCGCGCACGTCGAGATCAAACGCCGCGAGCGCAGCACCAGCGGCGATCGCCAATCCTGCCGCCAGTGGCGAGAGCAAGACCCCAGCGGCGGGCATGTCGATCGGCAGCGAGCCACGGTCGGCCAACACGGCCAAACCGCCGAAGACCACAACGATCGTGCCGGCGCGGACGGCCCACGTCAGCCGCCACGCACGGGCGAGCGCGATCGCGGCCAACACGGGCAGGTAGAGCGCCAGCGCCAGAACCGCGAAGTCGGTCGAGCCGATGTCGAACGACGCGATGCGTACCATCCCGATGCCGGCTTCGCCGACGGGCGGCGGGCCAACCATCGTCGACCACGACCAGGTGGTGACCCACGGGAAGTTGAGGGCCGCTGCGCCGACCAGCGTTGCCGCGGTGATCGCCAGGATGTGCACCGCCGTTCGCCACGACGCCAACGCGAGCAGCGTGCCGAGCGCGAGCAGCACACCGAGCAGTGCGGTGATGACGAGCACGATCGGCGCAAACGCGGCACCGAGAGCAACGGCGATGATGACCGCCACGGTGCGCCGGATGCGCTCGTTGCGATCGAGCACGACCAGCCCGTCAGCAACGTCGGCCACCGCCATTGTCGGGTCCGCAGTTTCGATACCGGCCGCGCGGCGAACGAGATGGAGTACCCAGGGCGTCGCGGCGAACACGACGAGGACCGTGAGCTGGCCGCTGCTCATCGCGCCGCTGACCACCGGCGTGGCCACGTACACCACCAGCGTCGCCAGGCGGGCCCGAGTCGAGGGGAAGACCGTGGCCAACTTCCACACCCCGATCGCTCCGATCAGCACGGTGCCGACGACGAGCAGCGTCGACAGCAGACCCATCCGGAACAAGGTGCCGAACGATGCCAGTGAGATCGTCGCCCAACCGGTCGGATTCGACGATGTCGCTCCGACCCCCGTCGGATTCCAACCCGATACGAAGGTCTCCATCAGGCGGCGAGGGCTGTCGGGGAACGCAAGAAACTCGCCTACCGGCGGGATGCCGCCGGCGAAGAACTCGCGAGCGCCAATGAACAGCCCGGCGAGCACGGCGATCCAGGCGATCACCGGCGCGCTCGTGCTGTCACGCCAACGCCGTACCTGCCGGTCGGCGCCAGCGAAGGTCGTGGTCTCGCGCGTCCGCAGATAGGCGGAGAGGCGCGCGCTCCCGCGTATTTGCAGGCTGGTGATCTCCCGCTCGGGGACCCGCCGCACTGCACGCACGACGCGGCGTCGGCGGAGAATCGCAGGCGTGCGCGGCACCAATCCGATGACGGCAACGGTCGACGCCCAGGCCTCGCGTAGCCGCCCGGTGAACAAGCCGACGACGAGTTCGACGATGGTCAGCAACACGAGCTCTACCGACCGACCCAGCAGCCGAGCTGGGCCGGTGAGCGTGGCCACGGTGCGCACCCGGTGACGAGCCTCGAGTGCTGTCGGTCGGAGGTCGGTCCGGCGTGCCGGCAAGCGACCCCGATGACGGACACGGGCGACGGGCGCCACGACGACACGAGCACCGCTGAAGTGCACACGCCAGCAGAATTCGAGGTCCTCGCCGTAGTACGAGATGACCGGGTCGAACCCGCCAAGGGTGCGGAACAGGTCGGCGCGCACGAGCATGCATGCCGACGGAACCGCGAACACATCGCGAACGCCGTCGTGCTGCTCTTGGTCGACCTCCCCCGGCTCGATCCCCAGATCGACGTGGCCAAAACGGTCAGCGCTCAGGCCGACCGAACGGAGCACTCGCGGATCGTCCCAATCGACGAGCTTCGGACCGACGACGCCGGCGTTGGAACGGAAGATCTCCTCAACGAGCATGCGCACCGCCTCGGGATCCGGGGCGATGTCGTCGTGGCACAGCAACAGAAAGCCGTTGTCGCCTTCAACGAGGCGGAGGACCTCGTTGGCCGTCGCCGCGAACCCGGGGTTGGCGCCGGTCGTGCGGACGAATGCCTCCGGCAGACGATCGGTGATACGCGCGGCGAGGGCCGCGTCGGCGTCGCCTGAGCCCGACGCCGACACGAGAAACAGGTACCGCAGATTGGGGTAGTCCTGGCCGGCGAGGGCCTCGAGCACCTCGTCAAACTCCGGCGTGGGATCATGGACGACGACCACGGCCACGACCGGCGGGGCGTTGTGAGTCTCCGTTTCCACGAAGATGCGAGGCTACTGGGGCCGCGTTGCGGCAACAGGTCACACCCCCGGTGTGTCGCTCGTCTTGGCCGCAGGCCACACCGCGCGGCCAGACCGCTGCAGCGCCGACGGCAACAGCGAGCACGGCCGCGCCCACGACCGGCCACGGCGCCGACGAAACGGTAGCGTTGTCCCGTGCCTGGCCGCCCCGATCCACGAGTCGATCTGACCAGCATCGATCTGACGGGCGCTGACCTCGCCACGGTGCTCGATCACCCCACCACTCGCCGCGCCGCCGGCCTCGCTCGCGAGGCGCTGTACATCGGCGTCGGTCTCGGCATTCTCGGGGTCCAACGCACCCAAGTGCGACGCCGCGAGCTAGAGCGGTCGGTCCGGCGTGCCGTCACCGGCCTGACTCGCCCATCCCGATAGCCTCAGGCGACCGTGTCCACACCCACCACCACCTCGCGCGTGCGGACACCGCTGCCGGAAGGCACCATTCCGGTCGGCATTGCCCTGCTGATCGCCGGGTTCGCCACATACGCGTTCTTCCGAGTGGGCACGGTGGCTGTCGGTGGCGAGGACGAGTTTGCGCCGATCGCCTCGTTGTGGTTCGCAATGTTCGCCTTGTCGCCGGGGTTCTTCCTTCCGCTCGAACAGGAGCTGGGCCGAGCACTGGCCGCCCGCCGCGCGATCGGCCAGGGATCGAGGCCGGTCGTCAAACGAATCGTCAGGCTGGGCGTCATTCTCGTGGTGGCGATGGTGGTCGCGATCGCCGCACTCGGCCCCCTGCTTGCCAGCTCGTACTTCAATGGAAACTGGATCATGGTGGTTGCCTTGGCGACCGCGTTCGCCGCATATGCGCCAGCGCACATCGCCCGCGGGATCTCGTCGGGAACCGGCCGATTCCGCAACTACGCCCTGATCATGGGCAGCGACGGCATCGTCCGGATCATCGTCTGCTTGGTCCTCGCCGCGCTGAGCGTGAGCGCTATCGGTGCCTACGCCATGCTCATCGCCCTCGCCCCACTGGTGGCGGTGGTCATCGTGTGGCAACGCGGCGGTCTGCACACCGACCCCGGACCACCCGCGGAGTGGAGCGAGGTCACCTCGAATCTCGGCTGGCTGTTGCTCGGGTCCGTGTTCGCGGCCTCGCTGCTCAACGCCGGTCCGATCGCCGCCAGCCTGTTCGCCGACGCCGATCAAGAGGCGCTCGTGACGCAATTCTCGTTCGGCGTGCTGCTGGCGCGCATTCCACTGTTCTTGTTCCAGGCGGTACAGGCGGCACTGCTGCCCCGTCTGTCGCGGCTCGCTGCGCAGGGCGAGTTGATCGAGTTCCGCTCTGGTCTCCGTCGGCTGATGCTGGTCGTTCTGGCGGTCGGCGTGATCGGGACGCTCGGCGCATTCGTGCTCGGGCCGTGGGTCATCGAAGTGGTGTACGACGCTGAGCTCGGCGGTCGCACCCTGGCGATGCTCGCTCTGAGCAGCGCCGTGTACATGGGCGCCCTGGCCACCGCACAGGCCGTGATCGCCCTGCAGGGCCATGCGCTCGTCGCGTTGGGATGGGGCCTCGGCGCCGTCGCCTTCGTGCTCGGGACGTGGTTGTCCAGCGACCAGATCTTCCGGCGCATCGAGATCGGGCTGCTACTGTCGTCGGTCGTCGCGCTCATCGCTTTCGCCATCGCGCTGCAGATCCAGCTGCGAGCCGGCGCCAAGCCCGATCAAGATTCCGTGATGGAGGCGATCACCGACATGCCGTTCGAAACATGACGAGCGCGACGTCGATCGGCATCGCCGACGTCTACGTCGGCACACCCCAGCTGCTGGGGTACGAGCAGTACGGCATCACATCGGCGATTCACAAGCAACGCGTCGATCCGCAGCACACGCTCGCACTGAGCGAGATCAACCTGGCAGGCGACGACCAAGCCGATCGTTCGGTGCACGGCGGCCCGGACAAAGCGGTCTACGCCCACCCGAGCGAGCATCGGGCGGCCTGGGCCGCCGATCTCGACCAACCCGAGCTCGCGAACGTCAGGGATGCACCGGTGGTCGGCGAGAACGTCGCCACGATTGGGGTCGAAGAACGCACCGCACACATTGGCGACCTGTGGCGATGGGGCGACGCAGTGCTGGCGGTCTGTCAGCCACGTTGGCCATGCCAGAAGCTCACCGTGTACCGCGACTCGACCCAAACCGGGCCGCTGATGCGTGCGTCGGGCCGCACTGGCTGGTACCTGCGCGTACTGCAACCCGGGACCGTGCCGGCCGCCGGACCGATCCACGTCGAGTCACACTCCGCCGCGGTGTCGGTCTACGACGCCCACCGAGCAATGCTCGATCGACGACTCGCCGACAGTGCACTGGTCGAACGAGTGGCCGCGTTGGGCCCGCTGTTGGCCGATGAGTGGCGGCTCCCGCTCGTCGAACGTCTCGCAGCGCGGTAGCTGCCAACGCCGGCGCGGCGTACCGGCCGAGTGGGCTGGTCAGGTCGGGACGGGGAGTCCGGCTTTGGTGGCTTCGTGTTCGAGGTCGTGGGTGACCATCATCTTGACGAGTTGCCCGAAGTCGACCTCGGGCCTCCAGCCCAACTGCTCACGCGCCCTGGACGCATCACCGATCAACAAATCGACCTCAGCAGGCCGAAAGAACTTCGGGTCCTGACGGACGTAATCGCCCCAGTTGTCGATACCCACCTCGGCAAACGCCCGGCTCACGAGATCCTCGATCGAGTGCGTTTCCCCCGTGGCCACCACGTAGTCACCTGGCTCGTCCTGCTGCAACATCATCCACATCGCGCGCACGTAGTCACCGGCATAACCCCAGTCGCGCTTGGACTCCAGATTCCCGAGCACGAGTTCGTGCTGCAACCCCAACTTGATGCGCGCCACCGCGTTGGTCACCTTGCGGGTCACGAACTCGATCCCCCGGCGCGGGCCCTCATGGTTGAACAAGATCCCCGACGACGCATGCAACCCGTACGACTCGCGGTAGTTGACCACGATGTCGTGCCCGAAAACCTTCGCACACCCATACGGCGACCGCGGATGAAACGGCGTCATCTCCGTCTGCGGCGTTTCGCGGACCTTGCCGAACATCTCCGAGCTCGACGCCTGGTAGAAGCGCACCGGATTGTTCTGCGTCCCGCCCACCATGCGGATCGCCTCCAACATGCGCAACACCCCCAACCCGGTGATGTTCGCCGTCAACTCCGCCTGACTGAAGCTCAGCGCTACAAAGCTGATCGCCCCCAGGTTGTACACCTCATCGGGCTGCGACATCTCCAACGCCGCCACCAACGACGGCAAGTCCGCCAAATCCCCCGAGACCAACTCGACGAACGGCATCTCCTCTTGCACCTGCTGAGCCCGAGGATTCGACTGGCCCTTGACCATCCCGAACACGTCATAGCCCTTGCCGTGCAACAACTCCGCCAGATGCTGCCCGTCCTGACCCGTAATCCCAGTGATAAACGCCCTCGGCATAGAACCCGCGAGTCTACGAGCCACCAGCCGTCACCACCGACCGGCCCCTCGACCCCGACGCGGGTCGCATGCGAACCCATCCGGACTTTGGTCACGGGGCGCCCCGCCGTCTGTACGCTGCGGAGCCCGATGGTGCGCGTAGCAATCGATGTGGGCCCACTACACGGCCCGCGCACAGGTATCCCCGTCGCTGTGGCCGGGACAATTGCTGCGCTCCAACGCGGTCCGGCGGCTGCCGACGGCCTCGAGCTGATGCCGTACGTGGTCAGCATGCGGGCCAAGGTCGAGCCGCACCAGCGACGGTTACCACTTCCGGCGGCGGTCGCCCTGCGCTATTGGGCTCGCGGCGGCCGCCCGATCGACGGCCGGCTCGGCTCTCCCGACGTCGTCCACGGTACGAACTACGTCGTCCCGCCGAGTCGTGCTCCGCGTCTCGTCTCGGTCTACGACTGCTGGTTCCTGGAGCATCCCGAACTGGCGGCGCCCGATGTGCGACGTGCCGGCGACGTCCTACGCAAGGCGGTCGCCGACGGCGCAACGGTGGTCACGTGCTCGCGGGCGACCACGACCCGCGTCCGCCAGCTGCTCGAACCGGCTGCGGTGCATACCGTGCTGCTCGGGCAACCGACGGTCGTCGACATGGGCACCGGTGCGCCGCCGACGGGTCTCGACGCGCTCACCGACCGCTCGTTCATCCTCGCCGTGGCCACCATGGAGCGGCGCAAGAATCTCCCCACGCTCGTGGCCGCATTCGATCGACTCGCTCGTGAAGTCGACGACATCAACTTGGTACTCGCGGGCGCACCCGGCAACGACGACGTCGCGATCGAGCGGGCAATTGCGGCACTGCCGTCGGCCACGGCGCGCCGTGTGGTGCGTCTCGGCACCGTCGACGAAGAGGCGAAATGGTGGCTGCTCCGACACGCCCATGCGCTCGCCTACCCGTCCCTCGACGAGGGGTTCGGGTTTCCGATCCTCGAGGCGCAGCTGGTCGGTACCCCGGTTGTCGCCAGCAGCGCAGGATCGATCCCCGAGGTGGCCGGTTCGGCGGCGCTACTCAGCACGCCAACCGACGCCGACGCCTTGGCGGCCAATCTGCACTGGGTGGTCACCGATCGCGAGATGCACGCCAAGCTCCGCCGGCGGGGCACTGCCAATGCGGCACGCTTCTCATGGGATCGTACGGCCGACGAACTGCATTCGATCTATCGGGATCTCGCTGCGTGAACATCGCCGTCCTTGCCGGAGGCGTCGGCGCAGCCCGCTTCTTGCGCGGTTTGTGTGCCGCGGTCGAGCCGTCGAGTGTGACAGCAATCGTCAACACGGGCGACGACTGGCGGCTGCACGGGCTGGCGATCTCTCCCGACCTCGACACCGTCACCTACACGCTGGCGAATGCGATCGACCCCGAACGTGGTTGGGGGCTGGTCGACGAGTCGTGGAACGCGCTCGCCGGGCTCGAGCGCTACGAGGCGGTGCGACCGACCGACTCGCTAGCCGCAACGCGCTGGTTCGGACTCGGCGACCGCGATCTGGCCACACATCTGTATCGCACCGCACGACTCGACGAAGGCGGCTCACTCACCACGGTGACCGACGAGATTCGGCGCGCGTGGGGAGTCGCCGCGCGGATTGTCCCGATGTCCGACCAGCGGCAGTCGACGATCGTCGAAACCGTCGATGACGGCGACGTCGCGTTCCAGGACTACTTCGTTCGGCTGCGGCACGGCGTGCCGATACGCGGCATCCGCTTCGAGGGTGAGGCAACCGTGTCCGATCAGGCGCGCCAGGCATTGCATGATGCCGACCGCATCGTGATCGCACCGTCGAATCCGATCGTGTCGATCGGGCCGATCCGCCACCTTGCCGGCGTCGACGACCTGTTGGCGGAACGTCGCGCCAGCGTCGTGGCGGTGTCTCCGATCGTCGGCGGCGCCGCGCTCAAGGGTCCGGCCGACCGCATGCTGCGCGAGCTCGGCTACGACGCGTCGGTCGCCGGGATCGCCGGTTGGTACGCGGCGGTTGCCGGCACACTCGTGGTCGACACCATCGACGCCGATGCCACGCCGGCGGTCGAAGCCGCCGGAATGCATGCAGTCGTCACCGAGTCGGTGATGTCCACCCCCGAAGTCGCTCGCCAGCTCGCCGTGGCCACGTTGCAGTAGTCGGTCGTTACAGCTGGGCGAGACCGTCGGCAATCGCCGTCCACGGCGACCACTGCAGATGGATCCGCGCGCGAACCGGTGAGACCGCAAAGCGGATGAGGTCGTCGGGTGCGGTGGACATCGCGGTCGGCGCGGCCGCACCAGGTCCGGCCAGTTGCGCCCAGATCTCGCGCACCGGTGTTTGCTGACCGGTCCCGACGTTGATCAGCAGCCCGCTCCCCCGTTCGGCGGCTCGGCTCAAGGCGTCGACCGCATCGTCGACGTAGAGCAGGTCGCGCGTCTGACGCCCGTCGGCGTGGAGCGCCGGCGTCTCGCCCGCCGCTGCGGCGGCGGCGAGCGACGCAACAATGCCGCTGTCGGGCCGCTGTCGGGGCCCGTACACGGTTGTCATGGCCAAGGCGGTGAACTCGATCGCATGGCGCTCGCGGTACTCGGTGAGCAGATCGAGCACCGCTCGGGCGACGACGCCGCGCACCCCTCGCGGCAGTGGATCAGCCTCCTTCACCGGCAATGCGGACGGCTGCGGATAGCCATAGAGCGCGCGCGCTGGAAGTGCCACGACCACCTTGCCGATGCGGTGTCGACGAGCCGCCTCGAGGACAACCAGCGCGCGCTCCAATGCAGCGAGCTGTCCGGTCGCGGTTCGATCGCGGCGCGGCAGCAGCGCCAGATGGAACACCACATCGGGGGTGCGCATGCCGAGCAACGTGTGCAGGTCAGCGCTCGCTGCGTCGAGATGGTCGATCTTGAGGACGCCTTCGGCGCGTCGTGCGTCGGCGAGATTGGCCAACGTCCCCGACGATAGATCGTCGATCACATCGACGGCATGACCGGAGGCGAGGAGTTGTTCAACGAGGTGCGACCCCATGAACCCCGCTCCCCCGATCACCGCGATGCGCACGACGGCGACGATAGGCGGTCGGTGCCGCTCAGACCGACGGTTCGGTGGCGCTGACGAGTTCTGCTGCAGCAGCCACCACGCCAGCTGCCCCGACGATCGAGTCGATCACGACGGCGCGCGCACCAAGCGTGCCCGCGACCAGCGAGGCAGAGACCTGCGCATCGGCGCCGATCTGCGCCCCCTCCAGGATCACGGAATCACGGATCACAGCGCCCGCCTCGACGGTCGCGTCGGCGCCGATGATGCTGTGCTCGACCGTCGCCGCCGGGTCGACCAAGGCTCGCGGCGCGATCGCATCGGCCTTGTCGAATCGTCGCTGATCACCGAGCAGATCGAGGTTGGCGGCGCGATACAGATCGGGGCGACCCGCATCGATCCAGTAGTCGGTCGTCGCCAGACCGTGCAGCCCCCCGCCCTCGACGACCATGGGGAACGTGTCGCGCTCGATCGACACTCGCTCGCCGGACGGGATCCGCTCGAGCACCTTCGGCTCGAACACGTACGTGCCAGCATTGATCAGGTTGCTCGGCTCGGTCCCGGGGGCCGGCTTCTCGACGAACGCATGCACGAGACCAGCGTCGTCGATGTCGACCACGCCGAACGCCGAGGGATCATCGACGCCGATCAGGTGCAGCGTGGCTTCGGCGTTCTGGTGGCGGTGATGTTCGACGAGTGCGCCAACGTCGAGATCGGTCATGACATCACCGTTCGCCACCACGAACGTGTCGTCGATGCCACGGGAATCAGCCGCAAACCGGATGGCGCCGCCAGTGTCGAGCGGCTCGGGCTCGACGGCGTAGTGCACCGCCACCGCACCGCAGTACCCATCGGGGAAGGCGGCGACGAAGGGCTCCGGCTTGAACCCCAATGCGAGGGTGACATCGTCGACCCCACCACGGGCCAGTCGCTCGATCAGCCGAACGATCATCGGCCGGTGCCCCACCGGGAGCATCGGCTTGGGAACCTCGTTGGTCAACGGCCGAAGCCTGGTTCCGAAGCCGCCGACCAGAACGACGGCGTGCATCAGCCGCCGTCGTCGTTGGCGATGGTGGTCGCCGTGGTCGGCACATCAACCGTGTCGTCGGTTGTGGTGTTGTCGGAACCGGTGTCGTCGGTGCTGGTGTCGTCGTCGGAACTGGAGTCGACGACGACGGTGTCGGTGCTGAGGGGATCGGTGTTCAGCGTCTCTTCGGTCAGCGGGACGCTCGGATTCACCAAGTCCTCCGGCGTCAGCTGCACGGTGTCGATCGCTCCGAGCTCGGGCAGATCAGGCGCCCACGGCGGCATCGTCACGTCGGTGCCTTCGGGAGCGAACACGATGGAGATCACCATGCCGTCCTGATTGAGTCGGATGTTGTTGAAATCAGTGATGAACGTCGTGCCGTCGTCGGTATCGGAGAAGTTGTCCCACACGACAACCGAGAGCACGGCGTCTTCTTCTTCGCCGTCGATGACGCACTTCGTCTCACCCTCTTCGAATACGCCCGTGTCGTTCTGCGACGGGAGTCCGGCGCGCTGCTGCTCGGGGAACTCGATGCGATCGTTGTCGAGCTGCACCTCGTAGTTGTCGAGGAATACGCCGAGCGTGGCCCGCTGGCCGACCGCCGCCGACGAGAAGGCATGCCAATGGATCACCCCGTCGCCGTGGCTGTGGATACCGGTACGGGCGAAGCCCTCGTTGAGGAATCCGCTGGAGTCGCGTTCTTCGAGATCGCCTTCGAGCAGGAACCACTCGTCGCACAAAAAGAACCCGTAGGCGTGGTGCCAGTGATCGTCGACCTGCGGCGACGAGGCATCGGCGGCTGGCCGGCTCTGCCGCGAGTAGACGACGAGCGCCAGACCGACGACCACCACGATGGCGACGACCATCGGAAACAGGGTGCCGCCCTGGAATCGGATGCGCCGGCCCTGCCCGGACTGGGCGAGCTTGGCTGCTTTCTTCGTGGACGAGGAGGGGGATGCCACGTCGGGCGAGGCTACCGGCCCGAAGCCGCTGTGGGGGATCGCCTCCGCACTCGCCGCGCCGCTGCCACCGCGGCAATCAGGTCGGCGTAGCGCTCGCCAACCGCGGCTGGCGAGGCGTTGGAGACCACCCAGGCACGTCCCCGCGCGCCCATCTCGCGCCCCCTCGACGGTGCAGCGAGCACCACGTTGATCGCTTCGACGAAGGCCCCCTCATCGTCGGGAGGAACGACGATTCCCGCCTCGGCGGCCGCCAGAATCCGCGGCACGGCCGTGCCAGCGTCGATTGCCGCCACGACGGGCCGCGCCGCGGCGAGGATCGAATACGTCTTGGAGGGGACACTCACGTTGCCAAGGCCGCGGCGGAGCGGCACGACATGCACATCTGCCGACGCCAATAGCTCTGCGAGACGGTCGGCCGCGACGTACGGCGCGAAGTGCAAGTTCTTCAGATGTGCGCCGCGGGCGGCCAGGTCATCGCGCGCTGCACCATCGCCGTTGATCACGAACTGCGCGTCGGGTATCCGCTCCGCCGCGACGAGCACCAGGTCGAGCGACTGGGAGAACCCGACATTGCCGGCGTACATCACCACCGGCTGCGTGCCGAGCCCGAGGTCACGTCGATATCGAGTCGCGCTCGGGCCAGGGGCGATCGCCTCGGTGTCGACGAAGTTGGGAATCACATGCACCGTCGACGCACGGTCGCGCGGCAGCTTGGCCACCACGTTGTCGCGCAGATCATCGCTCAGCACCGTGACCGCGTCGGCACATCGGTAACTCAGCCGTTCGAGCCACGACGCCGCCGCGATGACCCACCGATTGGTGATCGCCCCCGTCGTCACCGCAGCGTCGGGGAAGATGTCCTGGATGTTGAACACCATCGCGGCAGAGCGCCACCGCGCGACGAGCCATCCGGTGAGACCGAGGGTGAGCGGCGGGGACATTGCGATCACTGCGTCGACTCGGCGCCGCTCGCCGACCCGCAGTGCTGCCCAGCCGGCAAGTGCGCTGTAGCCGAGAAAGCCCAGCGCTCGGCGGACGAGGTTCGACTTGTCGTCGCCCGGGAACGGGTCGACCCGCGTGATCGAACCCCACTCAGTGGTCTCGGTACGGATGCGCCGTCCGGTCCACCCTTCCTCGATCGCGTGCGTTCGATACCACGGCAGCGATGTAACGACGTGGACGCGGTGACCGAGTCGCACGAGTTCGTCGACGATTCGTGTCATCACGGTGCCGGTCGGCGCCGTGTCCGGCGCGAAGTGCGGACACAGGACGACGACGGAGCGACTCCTCGATGGCTCGAGCCGACGCATCATCGCGCCGCCTTGAGCGCGAAGCGATAGGCATCAGCGAGCGCCGCGCCAGAACGCGCCGCTGTGTATGACTCGACTCGTTCGTGTCCGGCGGCGACCAGCTGCGGCCCGTTGTCGCGGACGGTGTCGAGCGCTCCCGACCATGCGTCGAGGTCGAGCGGCAGCACCAGGCCGGCGTCGCCGACCACCTCGGGGAGTGCGGCACGGTCGCTGGCGATCACGGGCGTGCCGAGCGTCATCGCTTCGATCACCGGCGCTCCGAATCCTTCGTACTCGCTCGGGAACACCAGCGCCTCAGCGCCGATGATCAGGCCGTCTCGGTCGGCTGCGGGAACACGACCCGGGCGGACGACCCGGTCCTCGAGGCCGAGCTCGGTCACCGCCGACGCGACCGCAGCATCGGCCGCTCCGGCGCCGCCGAGGAGCACCAGACTCACGTCGTCGTTGCGCCAGCGCGTCGCCAACAGGTCGAGGAGAAACCGGTGCCCCTTGTGCGGGTGGGTGATCGCGGGATGCACGACGTATGGCCGATCGCCGAGGGCATACCGACGACGCAACTCGCCATCGCTCGCAACCCGTGCGCCGAGGTCGGCTTCGACCCCGTGCGGCACGACGACGACGGCTTTTGGATCGGCATCGAACGCATCGATCACCGATGCGCGCACGTACTCGGTGGGCACGACGACCACGTCGGCCCGGTGCACCGAGCGGGGCACCGTCCACTGTAGATAGCGCCGTTTCACCGGCGCGACGTACTCGGGGTAGGTCAACCACTGCAGATCGTGAATCGTCAACACCACCGGCCGCGTCGGCCGAGCGGGGACGGTGCCACCCCCGTGGTGCACCAGCGCGGCGGCGCTGGTACGGCGAGCGAGCCAGGTGTGCTCGACGGCGACGCGGCGGGCGCGGTTGGTGCCGTCGATCGGGGCGGTCTCGACCGCCACTCGGGCAACCAGGTCGGGATGGGCGTCGACGAACGCGTCGAGGCAGTAGAGCGTGGCGGCGAACTCGCGACCGACGTCGGTCAACCCCAGGAGCTGTCGCACGAGATACTCCTCCGATCCGCCGACGCGCCCAGGCACGCACCACAGCAGGTTCACTGCGATCGGGGTCGGCGCCGCACCCGTCATCGACACAATTCGTGGTACACGGCAGCGGTCGCCTCGGCGGTCGCCGACCAAGTGAGCGTGGCGGCGCGGGCACGTCCGGCATCGGCCAGCTCGGAGCGTCCGTCGAGCGCCTCGTGGACGCCCCGGCGAATGTCGGTGATGTCGAACGGATCGACGAGGACCGCGGCGCCTCCGGCGACCTCCTCGGTCGAAGTGCCACGGCTCGTGACGACCGGCGCGCCCTGCGCCATCGCCTCACCGACCGGCAGCCCGAAGCCCTCACGTTCGCTGGGGTAGGCGAACACCGTGGCAGTCGCGTACAGCGCGGCGAGATCGTCGGCATCGACGAAACCGACCGGCAGCACGTGCGGTCGGTCGAGATCGGGGCGGTCGCCCCAACCCTCGGCCCCCGCCACCACCAGCGGGAGCGGGCCGTCGGCCAGTGCATCAACGAGCCGCGGCAGGTTCTTGCGCGGTTCCAACGTGCCGACGAACAGCACGAACTCGTCCGGCAGCCGGTAGCGGCGACGCACCCGCTCGATGTCGCCGTCGCTGGCCACCGCGACATCGACGCCGAGTGGGACGTGTCGCAGGCGAGCGTCGTCGATGCCGACGCGCCGACAGTCGTCCAGTGTCGCCAGACTCGAACACACGACACGGTCGGCGCGAGCGCGCAGTGCGTCGAGACTGCGACGCATCGTGCGCACACCGTGCCGAGAGAACTGCCCTGGGTCGTGGAGAAAGGCCAGGTCGTGCACGGTCACGACGAGCGGCACGCTCGTCCCGCAGGGCACGAGCGTGGTGGCGTGGGCGACGTCGATCTCGCCGATCACCGACTCGACCTTCGGCCAGTTCAGCCGAGTCCACGCCTCGTAGAGCAGCGGACGGTTGAGCGGCAACATCGCCAACTCGCCGCTCGGCCGGTACTCGGCGCGCGGCATCTTCGGATGCCGGCCAGCAACCTGGTGCAGTTCGACGTCGCGGCGCTCACGGAGTGCGTCGGCGACCCGCAGCGCAGCAACGGCAGTGCCGCCGGGCACCGGATGCCAGCACTGCTCGAGGGTGTAGGCGACGCGCATTGGCGCCGGCTGCGGGTCGACCACGGGGCCATCCTCGCGTGTGCGCACCGGTCCCATGCGTTCACGGCGCCGCCGTAGGCTCTGGGGCATGTCCTTCTGGTCAGCGCGTCGCGTGGTCGTCACCGGCGGCGCCGGTTTTGTCGGCAGACGGGTCGTGGCACTCCTCAACGACCGTGGCGCCGACGTCGTTGCGCCGCGCAGTGCCGAATTCGATCTCACCGTCCCCGGTGTGGCCGAGGATCTGCTGGCGCAGTACACGCCGAGCGTCGTGATTCACCTCGCCGCCCGAGTGGGTGGCATCGGCTACAACCTCGAGAACCCGGCGCCGTTGTATCTGTCGAATCTGTTGATGGGCACATACGTGATCGAGGCGGCGCGCCACGCGCCGTCGGTCGAACGGACGGTGCTCCTCGGCACCGTGTGCAGCTACCCGAAGATCACCCCGGTGCCGTTCGTCGAAGCGAACCTCTGGGAGGGCTACCCCGAGGAGACGAACGCGCCGTACGGCGTGGCCAAGAAGGTGCAACTGATCCATGCGCAGGTCAATGCCGAGCAGTACGGCCAGCAGTTCGCCTACGTCATTCCAACCAACTTGTATGGGCCCGGCGACAAGTTCCATCCCGCGGTGTCCCACGTCATCCCCGCATTGATCAAGAAGTGCGTCGACGCTGTCGAGTCGGGCGCCGATCATGTCGACGTGTGGGGCACCGGCGCGGCCAGCCGCGAGTACCTCTACGTCGACGATGCAGCCGAGGCGATCGTCCGCGCTGGCGAGGTCGACGTCGGGCCGGAGCCGCTCAACCTCGGCGCCGATCGCGAGGTGACGATCCGCGAGACCGTCGAGACGATCGCCCGCCTGGTCGGGTTCGAAGGCGAGCTGCGCTGGGATCCGTCGAAGCCCGATGGCCAACCCCGGCGCGGCGTCGATGGCTCGAGAGCGGCGAAACTGCTCGAGTGGCAGCCCTCGATGCCGTTCGAGGACGGACTGCGAGCCACGATCGACTGGTACCGCGCGAACCGCGAGGAAGCCGAACGCCCCGTCGACTGACCGATCGCCGCTAGAGAATTCCAGCGGCGCGCGCCGGTACTGCGTACGCCACAGCCAGGGAGTCGGTCGTTTCGTGGGCGTTGAGCCCGCTCGGGTTCGGCACAACGAACCAGCGAGCTGATCCGAGCGGCGCAGGTTGCTCGCCGGCGGTCGCCTTCGACTCGCCGAACGCGCTTCGGTAGGCCGTGATCCCGGCGATGGCCACCACTGCGGGGCGGTGTTCGTCGACGGTCCGCAGCAGTCGTTCGCCGCCGGCGCGCAGCTCGGCCGCCCCGAGTTCCGAGGCCTTCACGGTTGCCCGCTCGACGAGGTTGGTGATGCCGATGCCACGGTCGATCAGGTGCTGACGGTCGTCGTGAGACATCCCGGCACCGCGGTCGATCTCCCGCTCGATGATCCCGGCCTGCAACAGCGCCGGGTAGAACCGGTTGCCCGGATGGGCGAAGTGTGTCTGGGTTGCGGCCGTCCACAGCCCGGGGTTGATCCCCACGAACAGCAAGCGGGGTTTCGGCCCGATCAGATCCGGCACGGTGGCGCCCGCATACGACTCGAGTTCAGCGCGTGTGAAACCCACGACCTGATCGTCGCGCGCGACGTGAAGACTGGTGCGATGCGACACGAACACTGGCCGCTGTTCGCACTCAGGGTCACGACCGCACGAGTCGAACTCCGCTACCTCGACGACGACCTCGCCGAGTCGCTCGTGTCGTTGGCGGCGAACATCCACGACCCGGCGTTCGTCCCGTTTACCGTCGCGTGGACCGACTTCCCGGAACCGCAGCTCCAGCAAGAGGCACTGCGTTTCTACTGGCAGTCTCGTGCCGGCACCCGCCCCGAATCGTGGCGGCTGCAGTTCGCTGTGATCGTCGAAGGAGCGCCGATCGGCATGTGTGACCTGACCGCCGAGCATTTTCCGACGCTTCGCCAGTTCGAGACCGGCTCATGGCTCGCCCGTGACCGCCAAGGCAGCGGGATCGGCACCGAGATGCGGCGCGCTGCACTGCACCTGGGATTCGTTGGCCTCGATGCGGACTACGCCACGACCGGCGCATGGCACGACAACGGACCATCGCTCGGCGTCACCCGCAAGCTCGGCTATCGAGAAGAAGGTCGTCGCCGCGCGTTGCGTCGCAACGCGCCTGATGAGCTGATCGGATTCCGCATGGACCGCGCCCATCACGACACCATCCGGCGCGACGACATCGAACTCCACGGCATCGCCGCGGCCCGCGAGTTTCTCGGTCTGTAGCGGTGGTGTCAGACACCACCGTTACAGCAAGCGGTCGAGCAACTCGCGCAGCGGTTCGCGGTGGTGGCGCAGCGGCGCATGTCCGAGGGCGGCCCAGCGATCGTTGGCCAACACGCTGTTGGCGGGCCGCGGTGCGGGGCGCGGCGGATCGAGCTCGGCAGTGGAGATCGGACGGACTCGGCCCGGAT
>JBCCVW010000095.1:0-16879 GCA_039194665.1 Actinomycetota bacterium | reverse complement strand
GCCAGCGACCAAGCCTGGCGCGAGGGCGTCCCAACCGTCGCCAACGAGGACGTGCAGTGAGCCCGAGCCAATCGAGGTGGGCCGGCGTCGGGAGAGCCAGCGACCAAGCCTGGCGCGAGGGCGTCCCAACCGTCGCCAACGAGGACGTGCAGTGAGCCCGAGCCAATCGAGGTGGGTCGATTCGCATTGCCACGTCGACGACGACGCAACCGTCGACGCCGCCGTAGCCGCGGGCGTCGAGCAGATGTTGGTGATCGGGTGCGACCGCGCCAGTTCGCTCGCCGCAATCGAACTGGCGGCTCGCCGGCCCGAGGTGTTCGCCACCGTCGGGTTGCATCCACACGAGGCACGCCACGGCGTCGACACGGTGGTCGATTTGCTCGACACACCCGGCGTGGTCGGCGTGGGTGAGGCCGGTCTCGACTACTTCTACAACCACTCACCGCGCGAAGACCAGATCGCCGCGTTCGAAGCGCAGATCGATCTCGCGCACACCCGCGAGCTCCCGCTCGTGATCCACACCCGCGACGCATGGGACGACACGTTCGCCGTGCTCGACAACGCCGGCATGCCAGAGCGGACGATCTTTCACTGCTTCACCGGCGGTCCCGTCGAGGCCGAAGGCGCGCTCGAACGCGGTGGGCACCTGTCGTTCTCGGGCATCGTGTCGTTCCCGAAGGCCCTTGAACTGCATGAGGCGGCGACGATGTGTCCCCTCGATCGGATGCTCGTCGAGACCGACAGCCCGTACCTCGCGCCGGTCCCCCATCGCGGGAAGAAGAACCAACCGGCCTGGGTCGCCGACGTTGGACGGGCGATCGCCGATCTACGCCACGTCGAGGCCGACGTGATCGCGCAGGCGACGAGTGGCAACGCACGGCGGGTGTTCGACCTTCCGATCGTCGGCTGAGACAACGCCAACACCACCACTCTCCGCGGTCGGCGGTCACCGTCGATGAGCAGACCTCGGTCAACCAGGGATACATTGGAACGCCCTGAGCGGACGCCCTCGTGTCGCCCGCACGCGGACTGTCCACCATGAACCTCGACCCCACCGACCGCCGGCGGATCATCGCCGTGAGCGCCCTCACTGTGCTGGCGCTCCCCGCGCTGTTCTGGGCCGCCGGGGGCGACGACGGGGCGCCCAACGTGGCCACCGCAGGGGTGGAGATCAACGAGTCGGCCGCCGACGACGAAGCACCCGCGCCCGCCGGCACCTCGGCGCTCACCCCCGACACCGCAAATACGGCGACCGATCCGGTGTACATGGGCGGCCCGCAGGCCGTCGGGCCCGGCGTCCCCCAGGTGGCCGTGCCCGCCGATCCTGGTACCCGCATCCTCGCCTCGGCGACCTATACCAGCGACCTGCTCGACCGCAGCCGCTGCAACGTGTCCGAAGGCGTCACCACCGGCGACCGGTTGCGGGTGGTGAACGTGGCGAACAACCGCTCGGTCGAATGCACCGCCGTGCTCTCCCCGGTCGGCAACGGCGAGGGCGTCACCGTGTTGATGCACACCGACCTCTACTCCCAGGTGGCCGACGTCACCGACGCGCCGATCTACGTCGAGATCCGCACGTGACGCATTCGCGTCCGACGATCCGCACGCTTCTCGACACCCACGACCTCCGGCCCCGACGGGACCTCGGCCAGAACTTCGTCGCCGATCCCAACACGGTGCGACGGATCGCCGAGCTGGCCCGCGTCGGAACCGGCGACCACGTCGCGGAGATCGGCGCCGGACTGGGGTCGCTCACCCTGGCACTCGCTGAGACCGGCGCATCCGTCACCGCGATCGAGGTCGACGCTGGACTGATCGAACCGCTGCGCACCGCGGTCGCTGACCATCCCGACGTGGCCGTGTTGCACGCCGACGCGATGACGCTCGACTGGGCGCGTGCACTCGACCCCGGCGCCGGCCCATGGGTCGTCGTGGCCAACCTGCCCTACAACGTGGCCACGCCCCTGGTCTGCGACATCCTCGACACCGCGGCGCACATCGAGCGGCTCGTGGTGATGGTGCAACGCGAGGTGGCCGACCGGTTCGTCGCCGCGCCCCGCACCACGGCCTACGGCGCCGTCAGCGTGAAGATCGCGTATTGGGCCACCGCCCACATCGTCGCCCACGTCCCCGCCTCGGTGTTCGTGCCCCGACCCAACGTGGAGTCGGCGGTCGTCGAGATCTGCCGTCGCGACGGCCGCACACCCGGATCCGGCGACGACCCGCACGCGGTGTTCGATCTCGTGCGCACGGCATTCGGCCAGCGGCGCAAGATGTTGCGCAAGTCGCTGAGCGACGCGGTCACTGCCCAGCAGTTCAGCGCGGCCGGAGTCGAACCGACTGCCCGGCCAGAGGAACTCGACGTCGACGCATGGCTGCGGCTGAGCGCAACCGCCGGGGCACACCCGTGAATCGCCCGAACGACAACGCAAGCGGCGATTCCGCCGCGCCGGCGGATACCCGGGTCACCCGTCGAGCGCACGCCAAGCTCACCCTCAGCCTGCAGATGACCGGCCTGCGCGACGATGGCTTTCATCTGCTCGACGCGGAGATGGTCAGCCTCGAACTCCACGACCGGTTGGTGATCGACGCCGCCGGCGACGGCCTCGCGGCGACCGGGCCATTCGCCGATGGCGTGCCCACCGACGACTCGAACCTCGTCGCCCGAGCACTGGCAACGCATGCCCGGCGCGCCCACGTCACCATCGACAAACGGATCCCCCACGGCGGCGGCCTCGGCGGCGGCTCGACCGACGCCGCCACAGCGCTGGCGTGGTGCGGTCACGGCACCGATCCCGCGGCACTCATCGAGGCAAGCCGGGTGGGCGCCGACATCCCGTTCTGTCTCGTCGGCGGACGGGCACGGGTGACGGGCATCGGCGAAATCGTCGCGCCGCTGCCGCACATCGACCGCGCGATCACGCTGGTGATACCACCGCTGGCGGTCAGCACGCCGGCGGCCTATCGCGCATGGGACGAACTCGGCGGCCCCACAGGCGACGGTGTGAACGACCTCGAGCCGGCGGCATTCGTGGTCGAGCCACGCTTGCGGGAGTGGAAGCGGCGGATCACTGAACTCGCCGGGGTGCAGCCAACGCTGGCGGGCAGTGGCGCAACGTGGTTCCTCGAGGGCGAGCGCGAAAAAGCCCTCG
Source organism: Actinomycetota bacterium (assembly GCA_039194665.1). Taxonomy (GTDB): domain Bacteria; phylum Actinomycetota; class Acidimicrobiia; order Acidimicrobiales; family Ilumatobacteraceae; genus JABSQH01. The sequence goes on along the minus strand of JBCCVW010000095.1, from coordinate 13,727 downwards.
CCGAGCTGGTCGACGAGGGCGCATCGGTACTGGTCACGAGCACCGTCGATGCGGCGACGGCGACCAACGCCGACCGTCGCTGATCGTTGGCTACTTGCGGCGCTGGTGGCGCGTGCGGCGAAGCATCTTCTTGTGCTTCTTCTTGCGCATGCGCTTGCGGCGCTTCTTGACGAGAGATCCCATAGCGACGAGTCACGCTACCGGCGGTGCCTCCCGGGTCCACACCAGATACGGTGATCGCTGGCGTGCCCCCACCGTGATGCCTTGACATGATGGTGGTGGTTCTCCACGGCCAATCCGGGGTCGTCTAATGGTAGGACAGCGGTTTTTGGTGCCGTTTGTAGGGGTTCGAGTCCTCTCCCCGGAGCCATGAGCGTTTCTGCCATCGTGCTCGCAGCGGGCGAGGGCACGCGCATGCGCTCCAGTCGCCCGAAGCCACTCCACCTCATCTGTGGTCGCCCAATGGTGCTCCACGTGATCCACGCACTCGAGGCGGTCCAACCGGACCGCACCGCAATGGTCGTCGGCCACGGCGCCGAACGAGTGACCAAGAAGGTGCAACAGCTCGCTCCGGCGTGGGCCAACGTGGCCTTCGTCGAACAGGTCGAACAGCACGGCACCGGCCACGCCACGTCGATCGGCCTCACCGCGTTTCCCGGCCACGACGTCGACGATGAGTCGACGATCATCCTCCTCCCGGGCGACACACCACTGCTGCGACCGGAAACGCTGCGCGAGCTCGTCGCCAGCCACGTCGAGAATGCCAACGCAGCCACGCTGTTGACCTCGATCGTCGACGACCCGACCGGCTACGGGCGGGTGATCCGCAAGCCCGACGGGCAAGCGGCGCGCATCGTCGAACACCGCGATGCCGAGCCCGAAGAACTCGACGTCAAAGAGATCAACACGTCGATCTACGCCTTCCGCCGCGATCTGCTGGGTCCGGCGTTGCGCAAACTGAACACGCGCAACGCGCAGGGCGAGCTGTACCTCACCGACGTGATCTCGGTGCTCTCCCAGATGGGTCATCGCATCGGCATCGTGCAGGCTCCGGCCGCCGAAACGCAGGGCGTGAACGACCGGTGGCAACTGGCGATGGCCGAACGCGAGCTGCGCTCGCGCACCAACAAGGGCTGGTTGCTCAACGGCGTGACCATGCTCGATCCGCGCCAGACGTTCATCGACGTCACCGTGTCGATCGGTCGCGACGTCACGTTGTATCCCGGCACGATCCTGCAGGGGTCGACCGTGATCGGCGATGGCTGCGACATCGGCCCCGACACCCGATTGGTCGACTGTGCGGTCGGCACCGGCGCGTTCGTCGAGCACACCGTGGGTCACGACGCCGAGGTCGGCGAGGCAGCGGTCGTCGGGCCGTATGCCCATCTGCCAGCAGGATCGTCGGTCGCTGCCCAAGAGACCACCGGCGCGTTCTACACTGCCACCGTCGGCTGATCTCGCCGGCGCCACTCTTCGACAACGACGTCACCGAGCCCCACCACCCAAACGAGCGACTTCGGGGAGGAAGTCACCGATGGAGAAGGTCACCACCAAGCGGCTCGCGCTGTACACCGGGCGAACACACCCGGAATTGGCTGAGGAGGTGGCGTCGCATCTCAACCTCGAGGTGGGCCACGACAACCTCGTGCAATTCGCCAACGGCGAGATGCGTTGCCGTTTTGGCGAGTCGATCCGCGGCTCCGACGTATTCATCATGCAGAGCCACTACGGGCTCGATCACTCCTCGATCAACGACTCGATCATGGAGCACCTGATCATGATCGACGCGGCCTATCGGGCCTCGGCCAAACGGATCACTGCGGTGTGCCCGTTCTACGGGTACGCACGGCAAGACCGTAAGAGCGAAGGGCGTGAGCCGATCACGGCCCGTCTCGTCGCCGACATGTTCCTCGCTGCCGGCGCCAAGCGGATGATCTCGATCGACCTGCACTCCGGGCAGATCCAGGGGTTCTTCGAGGGCCCGGTCGACCATCTCACGGCGATGCCGGTGCTCGAGGACTACATCCGTACCCACGCCACCGAGCCGGTGATCGTGTCGCCCGATGCCGGGCGAATCAAGGTCGCCCAGCGAATGGCCCAGCACCTCGACGACTGCGGCGCCGACCTGGCGTTCATCTACAAGCGTCGGCCGAAGGGGCTGACCAACGTCGCCGAAGCGGCCGAGGTGCTCGGCGACGTCGAAGGCCGCACATGCGTTCTGACCGACGACATGATCGACACGGCCGGCACGATCTGCGCGGCAGCCGATCTGCTCGTGGAACGTGGCGCCAAAGAGGTGTGGGCGATGGCCACGCACGGCGTGTTGTCGGGTCCGGCGATCGACCGGCTGAAGAACAGCCCGCTGACGCGCATCGTGCTGACCAACACGTTGCCGCTGCCGTCGGAGAAGCAGATCGACAAGATCGAGGTACTGTCGATCGCCCCACTGATCGCCGAGGCGCTCGGTGCGGTGTTCGACGACACCAGCGTGAGCGACATCTTCGACGGCGAAAACCTCGCCTAACGCGACCCCGACTCTCCGAATTTCTGTCGCCCTACCGCGCCTCGCGCCGGATTTGGGCAGGAGAACCGCGGGACGACGACCGCGCTCACCCGAAAATCTGTCGACTCGTCGCGCTGCGCGCCAGATTTCGGCAGGAGAACGGGGTGCTTCCGGTCGGCGGTCGATCCTGCCCACAGGTAGGCATGAAACTTGGCCCGATCATGAAGCACTGCGCTGCGCAGTACGGCGTCGTCGCACGCCACCAACTGCTCGCTCTCGGAGTGTCCAGCGACGCAATCCATCGTGCATGTCGCCGCAGCGAACTCGCACGCGTCACGAACTCGACCTACCGCACAGCGGGGCGGCCCGAGGACTTCGAGCTGCGGTGTAAGGCCGTCGAGCTCGAGGTACGCCGGCGCGGCTTACTCATCGGACCTACCGCGGCCCGCCTCCACGGTCTCCGCGCGATGCCGGACGAGCCCATCCACGTGATGATTCCCAGTGGGCGAAACATCACCAGCCCGCCTTGGCTGCGGGTACACCGCTCCAGCTGGTTCGACTACCGCCGCGACGCTGTCGAAGTCGACGGGATCACGACCGCCAGCCCGATGCGCACGCTGTACAGCCTCGCCGCACTGTTCAACCAGCACCGATTCGAGCGGGCTGCCGAGGACGCATGGCATCGCGGTCTGGTCACTCCCGACGGCGCCCGCGAGTTCCTCGAACAGCACCGTTGCCGCGGCAAGGACGGCGTCGCTCGTTTGGAGCGTTGGCTCGAACGAGTCGACACCCGAACACGGCCCACACAGAGCAACCTCGAACGACGACTGATCGATGGACTCACTGCGCTGGCGCTCCCTGAACCGCACCGGCAGTACCCGCTGCGTCTCATCTCCGGTGACGTCGTTCACCTCGACATTGCCTGGCCCCAGGTTCGCCTCGCAGTGGAACCGGGACACTCGTGGTGGCACGGCGGCGACATCGGCCAGCGCCGCGATCAAGCGCGGGATCGCGCTTGCAGCGAGGTCGGCTGGATGGTGCTGCGGTTCGACGAGACCGTGATCGACGACATCTACGGCGCGGCCCGCCAGGTCCGGCAGATCTACCTCCGACGTCGAGCCGACCTCGATACGGCCAGCTGACCCCATCACACCGTTCTCCTGTCAAAGTCCGGCGCGAGCCGCGGCGAGCCGCCAGGAATTCGGGTGAGCGACCAGGGGCGTGCTGCCGTTCTCCTGTCAAAATCCGGCGCGAGCCGCGGCGAATCGACAGAAATTCGGAGAGAGGTGAGCACGTAGGGGCGGATGGAGGGCGGCGGTAGCGTAGTGGGCTGCTTGGCGGGCACCGCCCGCACCCGATCGACCACTGCATCAACTACGCAAAGAGCCGCACCATGACCGAGACCGTTCTCAACGCCAACACCGGGCGCGCCACCGGCAGCGCCACGTCGCGCCGGCTGCGGCGCGAGGGTCGGATTCCCGCCGTCGTGTACGGCCACGGCATGGACCCGTTGTCGGTCGACGTCGACCGCCGCGAACTGCGCCATGCGCTGTCCGGCGCGGCGGGCCTGAACACCATCCTCGACCTCACCGTCGACGGCAACGTGTACCCGTCGCTGATCAAGGACATCCAGCGCCACCCGGTGCGCCGCACCGTGCTGCACGTCGACTTCATCCAGGTCAACCTCAACGAAGAGGTCGTCGTGGCGATTCCGGTCACGCTCGAGGGCGAGGCCAAGGAAGTGCTGCAGAACAACGGCCTCGTCGACCTGTCGATGCCGGAATTCGAGGTCCGCACCACCCCGCGCAACATCCCCGAGGGCATCACCATCGACGTCACGGCGATGACGATGGACACCGTCATCCGCGTCGAGGACGTGGAGCTGCCCGACGGCGTCGAGGCCGCAAGCGACCCCGACTCGCCCGTCGTGACCGTGCTCACCATGCGGGCGATCGTCGAGGACGAGCCGGCCGCCGAGGGCGAAGAGCTCGAGGGCGAAGAGGGCGAAGCCGGCGACGGCGAGGGTGGCGACACCGACGCCAGCAGCGACGGCGACAGCGAGTGACCTCCGGCGGCACCGGGCACTGGTTCCCGCCGCCGCTCGTCGTCATCTACCGACACATCGACCGACACTGACGCCATGGGTCTGTTCGGGCGCGCCGGAAAGGGTCAGCCCTTCGACTGGCTCGTGGTCGGCCTCGGAAACCCCGGCGAGAAATACACCCGCACGCGCCACAACGTGGGCGAAGAGGCAATCCGCCTGCTCGCCGAGCGCCACGACGTGACGTTGAAGGGCGGCCGCGACAACGCGCTGATCGCCGAGACGCGCATCGACGAACAGCGCGTGGTGTTGGCGTTCCCGCTGACGTTCATGAACGAGTCCGGCCAGGCGGTGGGTGCGATGGTCCGCCGCTACCGCATCGAGTCGCCGGAACAGGTCATCGTGATCCAAGACGAGTTGGACCTGCCGCCCGGCGAACTGAAGGTGAAGGCCGGAGGGGGTCTCGCCGGACACAATGGGCTGCGGTCGATCAACCAGCACCTCAAGTCGACCGACTTCTTGCGCATCCGCATCGGCGTCGGCAAGCCGCAGCACAAGGACCTCGGCAAGGGGCACGTCCTCGGGCGGATTCCTCGCCGCGAGCGCGAATTGCTCGACGAACGTGTCGCCGATGCCGCCGACGCCACCGAATTGATCATCGACGACGGCGTCGACGCGGCGATGCAACGGTTCAATACACGTCGATGACGACGGTCCACGCCGACGTAGCCACGAACACGACCGGCCGCTCACCGGAGGGTGCACCCCTCGCGGCGCTTGCGCCGCTGTTGCGAGACGAACCCGGGCTGACGCGCGCCCTCGGCGACCCAGCGGCCCGGCTCGCCGTGGTCGAGGTTGCCCGGCCGATCGCCATCGCCGCGTTGACCCACCTCTCCGGCCGTCGTCCGCTCGTCGTCGCCACGCCAACCGGCACGATGGCGGCGCAACTCGCCGACGACCTCACCCAGTTCCTCCCGACGGACGACGTCGCGTTGTTCCCCGGCTGGGAGACGCTGCCGTTCGAACGCGTCAGCCCGAGTGTGGAAACGATGGGCCGACGAATCGAGGTGCTGTGGCGACTGCGCGATCCCGAGCGCCGACCCGCAGTGATCGTCGCCGGCGTCCGCGCGCTGCTGCAGAAGCTCGGGCCGCGCGCCACCGAGATCGAACCGATCGTGATCCGCCGCGGCGAAGACATCGATCCCGACGAACTCGGTCGCCGACTCGTGGAGTTCGGCTACCGCCGAGAGGAACTGGTAGAGCACCGCGGCGAGTTCGCCCGACGCGGGGCGATCATCGATGTGTTCGGGGCAAAGGCCGACGCCCCGATTCGCATCGACCTGTGGGGCGACGAGGTCGACCGACTGACGCGTTTCGCCGTCAACGATCAGCGTTCGACCGACGATCTCGACATCGTCGAGTTGTTCCCGGCGCGCGAGCTCATGTCGAGCACCGAGGTACGGACCCGCGCCGAGCAGCTGATCGCCAGCGACCCGTGGGGCCGCGAGCAGTGGGAGCGGCTCGCCGAGGGCGCCCACTTCGACGGCATGGAGAGCTGGTTGCCCTGGCTGGTCGAGCGCGAAGAGTTACTCACCGACGTGCTTCCCGACGACGCCAAGGTGTTACTCGTCGAACCGCGACGGATGCGCGATCGGGCGATCGATCTGATTGCCGAGGAAGACGACCTCGCCCGCACGTTGGCCTCGACGTGGGCCCGCGACCCCGATGTGTCGTTCCCCCGCTTGCACGCCGACCCCGACACACTGCTGGCCAGCGCTGGCTCGTTCTGGTCGATCGACTCCACGCCGGAGTCGCCAGACACGCCGATCGTCGAGGCGAGCGGTTGGGGGCCAGTGGCCGCGGACGGCACCGGACTGGTCGATCGCATGCGCGACCTCCTGGCCGACGACTACCGAGTGATCGTCGCCGCCGACGGCGACGGTTCGGCACAGCGACTGCACCAGCTGCTCCTCGATCAGGGCCTCGACCTGCCACGACGGCCCGACGCCGGCGGCGGCTCGGCGATCGTCACCGCTCCGCTCAATCGTGGCGCAACGATCCCCAACGGCAAGGTGGCCATCGTCGCCGAGAGCGACCTCACCGGCCGCCGCCGCGCTCACCGCACGGCACGCCCGCGCAAGCGGGCCGACACTGCGAGCACCTTCGAGGACCTGAAGACCGGGAGCTACGTCGTGCATCACCAGCACGGCGTCGGTCGGTTCGAGGGAATGGTCAAGCGAGCGATCGGCGGCGTGGAGCGCGACTACCTCCTGCTGTCGTACAAGGGCGGCGACAAGCTCTATGTGCCGTCGGATCAGATCGACACGCTGCGCCAGTACGTCGGCGGTGAAGCGCCCACACTGCACCGCCTCGGCGGGTCGGACTTCGCCAAGACGAAGAGTCGCGTTCGTTCGGCAGTACGCGAGATCGCCCAAGAACTCGTGGTGCTCTACCAGCAGCGGGTCAACGCCGAGGGCCACGCGTTTGCCCTCGACACACCGTGGCAGGCTGAGATGGAGGCGGCGTTCCCGTTCGTGGAAACGCCCGATCAACGCACCGCGATCGATGCCATCAAGGGCGACATGGAGCTCGCCCATCCGATGGACCGTCTGCTGTGCGGCGACGTCGGCTTCGGCAAAACCGAGGTCGCCGTACGCGCCGCATTCAAGGCGATCCAAGACGGCAAGCAGGTGGCGGTGCTCGCGCCGACGACGTTGCTCGCCACGCAGCACGGCAACACGTTCGCCGACCGGTTCGCCGGCTACCCGATCCGGGTGGAAACGTTGAGCCGCTTCCTCACCACCGCGCAAGCGAAGGCCGTGATCGATGGAGTGAAACGGGGCGAGGTCGACTGCGTGATCGGCACGCACCGGCTGCTCGGCAGCGACGTGCACTTCAAGGATCTCGGGCTCCTCGTCGTCGACGAGGAGCAGCGCTTCGGCGTGCAGCACAAAGAGAAGATGAAGAAGCTGAAGACCAACGTCGACGTGCTCACGCTGTCGGCAACGCCGATCCCGCGCACGCTGGAGATGTCGTTGGTCGGTATCCGCGACCTGTCGCTGCTGCAGACGCCGCCCGCTGACCGCCAGCCAATCCTCACCTACGTCGGCGAGTACGACGAGCGGGTCGCCGTGGAGTCGATCCGCCGCGAGCTGTTACGTGAGGGCCAGGTGTTCTGGGTGCACAACCGGGTGCGCTCGATCGACACCGCAGCGGCCCGCCTCCGCCAGCTCGTGCCCGAGGCGCGCATCGCCGTGGCCCACGGCCAGATGGACGAAGGCACGCTCGAACAGGTGGTGCAGGACTTCTGGGATGGCGAGTACGACGTGCTCGTGTGCACCACGATCATCGAGTCGGGGATCGACATGCCGACGGTGAACACGCTCGTGGTCGAACGTTCCGACCTCCTCGGGCTCGGTCAAATGCACCAGCTGCGCGGCCGGGTCGGCCGGTCGGGTCAGCGTGCGTATGCGTACCTGTTCCACCCGCGCGACAAGGTGCTGACCGAAGAGGCGTACGAACGGTTGCGCACGATCGGTGAGTCGACCGATCTCGGGTCGGGGTTCAAGATCGCCATGCGCGACCTCGAGATTCGTGGAGCCGGCAACCTGCTCGGCGAGTCGCAGTCGGGACATATCGCCGCGGTCGGCTACGACCTCTACTGCCAGATGGTGACCGAGGCGGTCAGCGAGATGAAGGGCGAGCCGCCACCCGACCAGCCCGCCGAGCTGAAGCTCGACGTGCCCTCCGACAGCTACTTGCCGGCCGACTACGTGGAGAAGGAGGAGCTGCGCCTGGAGGCGTACCGCCGCCTGGCCGGCGTGACCACGCAGGCCGAGGTCGACGACATTCGCGTCGAGTGGGAGGATCGCTACGGACCGTTGCCAGCGCCCGCCGAGGCGCTGCTGGCGGTCGGCTCCCTGCGCGCCGAATGCCACCGGCTGGGAATCACCGACCTGCAGATCTCGAGCAACAGCGCCAAGCTGTCGCCGCTCACGCTCAAGCTCAGCGAAACGATGCGCCTCCGACGGATCGCCAAGGCGGCGAAGTACAAAGAGGATCTCCAGCAGCTCGTGCTACCGCTGCCGCGCAAGGCCGACCCGAGCGAACATCTCACCAACTTCCTGCGCGACCTCGTGCCCGCCGACGAGGTGTAACAGGGTGTCTGACACCACCGTTACAGCTGGGGCAGCAACGTCTAGAGTGCCCGCCGTGACTCCCCGCACGCTGATCGCTGCGCTCGCTGTCGCCCTCGCCGCGGTGGCGTCGAGCTGCACGACGTTCACCGATTCGAGCAACGTCGCCCGCGTCGACGACGAGACGCTGTCGGCGGACGAACTCAGCGACCTCATGGCGGTGTTCCTCGGCCCCGAATCGATCGCCAGCCTGGGCAACGCCGACGGCGCACGTGGCGCGATCCAGTATTGGCTGAACGGCGAGATCGCCAAGGCGAGCTTGGAGGAGACCGGGACGGACGTCCCGACAGAGCAGGCTGATGCAGTCCGCGCTCAGTTGGCGACCGTGCAGACGTTCATCGACGCGCCGGCCGCGACCCAGGACACGATCATCGAGGTCGAGTCGACGCTCAGCGTTTTCTTGCAGTCGCCGACCGTCAACGACGACTTCGTCGCGACCGCTGCGGCCGCCGACGTATATGTCGACCCTCGCTATGGCGCGTTCGTGCCGCCGCCCGCTGGGGTGGGTCCGCTCGACGTGGCGACCGTCGTCGCGCTGCAGTAGCCGATGACCGGGCGCATCGTCGTGGTCGGTCTCGGACCGGGTGGCGACGAGTTCGTCACCAGCGACACCCGCCGGGTCATCGAGCGGATCCCGACGCGCTACGTGCGCACCGCCGTCCACCCGACCGCGCACGTGGTCACCGATCACGGCGGGGCGATCCCGTTCGACGACGTCTACGACCAGGCCGACACCTTCGATGACGTCTACGCCACGATCGTCGAGCGCCTCCTCGAAGCCGCTGCGGAAGAACCCGAGGTGCTGTATGCCGTGCCCGGTTCGCCGCTGGTGCTCGAACGCACCGTGCGCCTCCTCCAAGCGGCCGCCGATGGCGGGGCCGTCCACGTCGAGATCCACCCGGCGATGTCGTTTCTCGATCTGGCGTGGGCCCGGCTCGGCATCGATCCGGTCGAAACAGGGGTACGGCTGATCGATGGTCACGAGTTCGCCACCGCTGCGGCCGGCGAGCGCGGCCCGCTCCTCGTCGCCCACACCCACGCCGACTGGGTGCTGTCCGACATCAAGCTCAGCGTCGACGACCCACCGGACGACCCCGTGGCGACGATCCTCAAGGGCCTGGGCACCCCCGACGAAGCGGTGATCGACGTCCGCTGGGATGACCTCGACCGCACGGTCGCCGCCGACCACCTCACCAGCGTGTGGATCCCTGAACTCGCCGCACCGGTGGGCGCGCCGTACGTGCGCTTCCATCAGCTCGCCCGCACCCTGCGTGAGGAATGCCCGTGGGACATCGAACAGACGCATACCTCGCTGATCCCGTATCTCTTGGAGGAGACCTACGAGGTGGTCGATGCATTGCAGGCGCTCGACCCGGCCGACCCGGCCACCGATGAACACCTCATCGAAGAACTCGGTGATCTGCTGTATCAGATCGAATTCCACGCAACGATCGCTGAACAAGAGGGTCGATTCACGATCGCCGACGTGGCCGACGGAATTCATGACAAGTTGGTGCGACGTCATCCCCACGTGTTCCCGCCCGTCGACGGCGAGGTGGTCGACGTCGACGGCGACGTAGACGCCGTGTTGTCGAACTGGGATGACATCAAGCGCGCCGAGAAGGGCCGCACGTCGGTGTTCGATGGCATCGCTCGCTCGATGCCTGCGCTCGCGTACGCCGCCAAGGTGGGGAAGAAAGCGAGCAAGGTCGGCTTCGACTGGCCCGACGTCGGCGGAGCGTTCGCCAAGATCGACGAAGAGCGGCACGAACTCGCCGAAGCGATGGCGATCGGCGACGACGACACCCGGGCGGAACGATCCGACGCCGAGTTGGGTGACCTGCTGTTTGCCACCGTCAACGTGGCCCGTCACCTCGGCATCGACCCGGAGCTGGCGCTGCGTCGCGCCACCGACACGTTCCGCCAACGCTTCGAGCACGTCGAGCGGCTGGCAGCCGCGGAGGGCGTCGATCTGAAGGCGGCCGATCTCGCCACCCTCGACCGCCTCTGGGACGCCGCCAAGACGTTGTAACGGTGGTGTCTGACGCCACCGTCACCGTTCAGCGTTCGGGTGGCGGTGGAGGTTGGGCCGACATTTCGGCGAGTGTCTGGTCCCACTCGGCGCGCCAACGGCGCCAACGCAGGTCGACCACCTCGTCGATCACGGTGGTGGCCCGCCACGTAGCGAGCGTGAACACGAACATCGGCACGCCGTAGGCCACACCGAGCTGGATCGTCCGTTCGGCGGCGGTCAGCCCGTTGTCACCGAGCGCATCGCCGAGACCGAGCGCCACGATCGTCAGCGATCCAACCAGCGCGACGAGCGACAGCCAGAACCATCCGATGAGAATCGCCGTTGGCGCGCCGACGCGGCGGCCGTGCTGTGCGATGTACCGGAACGGAAGCCACACAACCACGAACGCGACGAGCACTGCGCCACATGCCGCGACCAGTGCCCATCCATCGTCGCCCGGCTGATCGAACTGCGTGCGCACGCCGTCGATGACGGCGGCGGCGGCGACGGGTGCCGCAAACGCCAACACCCACAACAGACCAACCACAGATCCACGAGCACGTCGCTGGTAGCGACGGGCGGGAGCAATGCGTTCGACGTCGACCATCGCGAGAATGCTCCACGCCATCAGCAACAGCGCAACCAGTACGTGCGGCGCCACCACGACGGGGTCGCCGTACAGACCCCCGGGGCCGCTCGCATACTCGACGGCGAGGGTTGCCCCGATGGCCACGAGCAAGGAGAGGGCAAGCATGTAGCGCAGCCACCACGTGGCGAACAGGGAGGGCGGTGGATCACTGCGCAGTGGAACGAAGTCGCCCGTCGACGGCGGGGGTGGGGCCTGCTGGACAGTGCCGTCGGCGGGCAACGGCGGCAACGGGGGGATGGAGGGATCGTCGCCTGCGCTCTCGGGAGCGGCGGGCGGCGGGAGCGGCGCTCCGCTCGGACGAGCCGCGATCGCTGGCGCGTCGGCAACTCCTGCCGGCAACGCGGGTGCGGCGCCGTCGCCGTCAGTGTCGCCGCCGGACACGGCGCCGCTGTCGCTCATTGGGAGGGCTCCGCCATGGTGGACGCCGACGGTGCGGGCAAGCCGGCGCTCGTCGGCGCAGGCGAGGGCGCGACAGCCGGCAGCGCTGTCGATCCGACCGACGCGGCTGGCGGCTGGCGGGTCGACGCCGCCGCGGCACGCTCTCGTTCGTCGACCAATCGGTTGTGTCGCTCGGCCAACGCAGCGGGAGGGGCAGTCATGGCCCGGCAGGCGTCGGTCACGGCCAACGTCGACGCCAGTGCCAGCAACGAGCCGACGGCGAGGTAGCCGGCGACCCGCCCGTACGATGCGTCGTCGAGTCCATCGACACCGCTCGACAGACGCGCCAGACCCTGGGCATAGACCAACAGCACGACGACGAGGACGTAGGTGATGCGCAACGAGCCGCGCGGCGCAGCGATCGAGTCGGCACTCCGTTCGAGCAACGCAAACGGCACGAACACCACGACGGCCTGTAAGGCGAAGCCGACGACCATCTCGACGGGTGACGTGTTGGAGGTCGACGACTGGTCCGACACCAAGCGCTCGGCGATCGCCCACACGCCGACGAACGCCGCCGGCCACGCCAGTGCCGCGATCAGTGGGTTCCGTCGTTGACCGCTGGCCCAGCGAATGTTGAGTACTGCGACGAAACTCCACAACGCCACCATTGCGGTCGCCGCGACCAGCATCGCCCGCTCACCGATGTAGAGAGTGTCGAGCGCGTCAATCGCCCGCTCCCGTTGTGCGGGCAGCAACTGCCCGTCGACCGTCTCCTGCCAGAACATGAACATGACCACTGCGCCGACGAGGCCGAGCAGCGCGAATCCCGCGAGCGACACGACAATGCCGAACCGCATCCACTCCGACCCGGGTAGCTGGCGGATCCGCGACGTCGACGACACGAGCGACGACGGCGCGCCACCGCTCCCGGTGGCAGTGGTGCGGGCGTCGAGCGGGATGCTCAGCGGATCGACCGGCGCCGCAGCGGCGACGGTGTGGTGCGCCCACGGCACACGGAACCCGCGGCGTTGCGCAGCGCCGCCGATCGCTTCTTCGGCACGCGTCCCGGCACGCCACACGATCAGCAGCACCACCAGACTCGGCAGAAACACGACCAGCCCGACGGGCCGCAGCGGGATGTCCGCGTCGACAGCATCGACGCTGTCGGTGGCCCGGACTGCGATCGCTCCTGCCGCCACCACAACGGCCAGCACGACCGGCACCCACATCCACTTGACGACATCGGCTGATCGTCCACCGACCCGACGTACCGCATCGGCGACGTAGGCCACCGGGAGGTACGTCAGCGGCACGGAGACCAGTAGGCACAACGCGCCGACGATGAGCACGACCGACGAACCCGTGGGTGCGTCGGGGGTGTTGACCACTCCCGACAACCACACGAGGAACACGCCGACCACGGTGAGGAAGGCAAACGACGGAACCCACAACGCGACCGCACGCCATGCGTCAGGTGGCCGCTGCGCACTGGTCGGCCCGATCAGACGAGCCACGTTGCCGATGGCCGCCCACGTCCACACCAACACGGCCGCGCCAGTAGCCGCAGCGGCGAGCAGGGTCGACCAGGTCAGTGCGTCGTTGCCGGTGGCACCGGCGGAGAAGCGTTGGATCTGTCGAGCGACCAGGGCGATCAACACGAGCAACGCAGCCGCGGCCACATAACGCCAGATGCCCATCGGCCGCAGCTCCGGCCCGCTCGGGCGCGCCTGGTCGGGTTCCACATCGTGGTATCGGCAGCTGTCCCAAGGAACTTGAAGCAATCTCGACAGACGCCCAGATTTCTGGCCGATCGCCGCGCCCCGCGCCGGAAATCGACAGGAGAACCGGAGCACGCTGCGACGGTCCACCGAATTTCTGGCCGATCGCCGCGCCCCGCGCCGGAAATCGACAGGAGAACCGGAGCACGCTGCGACGGTCCACCG
>JBCCVW010000094.1:0-16886 GCA_039194665.1 Actinomycetota bacterium | reverse complement strand
GGGATCGGACAGCGCCGATCCGGCCAGGTGACCCGACTCCAAGTGGCAGGCCGCGGGCCGATCCCCGACAGCGGCGTCGACGCCGTGATGATGAACGTCACCGCCGTCGATGCCGCCAACCCCGGCTACGCCGTCGTCTACCCCTGCGACCAGAACCGCCCCAACGCCTCCAACCTCAACCCCCAACCCGGCGACGTCGAACCAAACGCCGTCCTCGCCAAACTCGCCGACGACGGCACCGTGTGCATCTACACCCACATCGCCATGCACCTCGTCATCGACATCACCGGCTACACGTTCGGCGATGTGGCCGCCGACGCCGGCTCGCCGACTTCACGCATCGCCGCGGGCTTGGACTACACGTGCGCACTGCGTTCCGACAACACCGCAGCATGCTGGGGCCGGAACGACCATGGACTGGCCACTCCGCCACCGGGCACGTTCACCAGCCTCACCGGTGGCTCGAATCACGTCTGTGGGCTTCGTCCCGACGGCACGGCGACGTGCTGGGGCAGGAACGACTCCGGCCAAGCCACAGCTCCGCCGGGTACCTATGCTGCCATCACCGCAGGCGGCGGACACACGTGCGCTCTCCGCCCCGACGGCACCGCCACGTGCTGGGGCGGAAACGGCTCGTGGCAGTCGCGGGTGCCATCGGGCAACTTCACGGCGATCGCCGCCGGGTCCGCCCACGCCTGTGCCCTCCGGGCCAGCGGTGTCGCCGCCTGCTGGGGCGACGACGCGGTGGGTGCGACCGCCCCGCCCGCCGGTCCCTTCGTCAGCCTGTCCGAGACTCAATCCACTCGCGCGTGCGGGCTCCGCCCCGACGAAACCGCTACCTGCTGGGGCGACACATCCGAGGAATACAGCGCCCCGCACGGAACGCTCACTGCGCTCGCCTTGGGCCGCTGGCACACGTGCGGTCTACGCGTCGACGGCACGGTCAGTTGCTCGGGGACATCCTTTGTGGCGCCGAACCCACCCGGTGGATCATTCACCGACATCGTCGCTGGCTGGGACCACACGTGCGGGCTGCGATCCGACGACACGCTCTCGTGCTGGGGCCGCGACTCCTTCGGCCAGGCAACACCTCCCGCCAGCGACTTCGTTGCGATGGCGACCTCCGCAGGGGGTCCAGCGTGGTGCGGATTGAGCGCTGATGGTGCACCCAGCTGCTGGGGCCTGAACCCCTGGGACACCCCACCACCATCGGCGACGCTCAGCGCGATCGCCACCAGCAGCAACCACGTCTGCGGGATCCGCCCCGACGGCACCGCCGAGTGTTGGGGACACGACTTCTGGGGACAGGCGACGCCGCCCGACGGGACGTTCACCGACATCACCGCCGGCCGCGACTTCACGTGTGGACTGCGTACCGACGGCACGGTCGCCTGCTGGGGTAGATCCTTCGCCGCAACTAACCCACCGCCGGGCACCTTCAGCGCCCTCTCCGCCGGTGAAGAACACGTCTGCGGGCTGCATACCGACGGCACGATCTCCTGCTGGGGACGGGCCGATGCCGCCTTCTTTGAGACGCACACGACCCCACCGCCCGGCCAGTTCACGGCGATCAGCTCCGACTCGTTGCACAGCTGCGGACTGCGCCCCGACGGTACCGCCGACTGCTGGGGTGAGCCGAACCGTCGCTACGGCTGGGAGCCACCGTCCGACGAGTTCACCAGCATCGCTGCCACAGGCACCGGCCTCTGTGGCATCCGGACGGACGGCACCGCCGGCTGCTGGTCGTCATTGCCACCGGATCTGGCGACGGCGCCACCGGGCACCTTCACCGCGATCGTCGCCACCGATGACCGGGAGAGCGACCCTGCCGCGGAATCGTACGCCTGTGGGATCCGACCAGACCGCTCCATCACCTGTTGGGGCTCGCTGGTCCGCGATGGCGTGGTTCTGTAGCCGAGCGTCGATCCCTTCACCGACGTGACACCCGGTCGGTAGGTTCGGAGGGGTGCCCGCCGTCCCCCGCCACCGCCCGCCGTACACGGCGCAGGGCACATGGCGCAGCGGGTCCCTGCACGTGTGGAGGTGGAACGGCATCGACACCGCGTCGATCGCCTGGTTCTACTCAGCGTTCCGCCAGCGCAGCGGTGACGGCACCCGCATCGGCTGGCACGACTCCCCCGCTGTCGTACCGCCCGGTCGGGCAGCTGAGCTTCGAGATCGACGGGGCGACGACGATCGGGTCGAGCGTCGAGCTCGACCCACTCGGCGCCGCGGTGTGGCTCAGCGAGCTGCCCGACGGCGACGCCTTGTCGGACACCTTGCAGTGGTTCGCCCGGATGACCGAACTGGCCCGCCACGTCGTCGACCGGGGTCGCGTCAGCCCCGTCACCGACGCCAACGAGGACAGCATCTCCCACAACATCTTCTACACCGCAATCACCCGCGCACGTGAAGACCTTCGGATCTGCTGGACTCCCGAGACCGAGCACTCCATCCTGAGCAACCTCCAGCGCCACGTCAACAAGAAGGACGCTGCGCTGCTCGCGAGCCGCCGCGGCCTAGCGCCCATGCCGTGACCGGGACGCCGCTCGCCTCGCCCTCTGTCGCACGCCGTAGACACTCAGATTTCGAGGCTGGTCACGCTGGACGACGAACCCAACGACCTTCTATCCATCGGAACTATCTTCGAACCGAACGTTGAGGCGATCGCAGCTGTTGGCCCCGACGTGATCGTCGGGGTCCCCCTCCTGGAGGAACTCGCATTCCCGAGCAGCACAAGCGGATCAACAAGGAAGTGAAACGACGCTCCCGCGTCGTGGGGATCTTCCCGGGCGAGGCCTCCGTCATCCGCCTCGTCGGGGTGGTCCTCGCCGACATGCACGACGAGTGGACCGCGTCCGACCGGCGCTACCTCTCCGACGGCTCCATGGCAAGCTCTACCCCGAGCGCGACACTGCCCCGTCGCCGAACTCAACAACGGCGACTGACACCGAGGATCAACCTCGAAACCCCACCACCTCACTCAGTGCACTGCCGTTCTCGCCGTAGGACGCCGAATAGAGGCCGCCTCCGGCGTGCCCAATTCGTGCCTAGAACAGCGCGAAACACGGTAGAAGACGGCGCAACATAGAAAGGTGTCTCAACTGCGAGAAACCGTCGCTGAATAGGTGAAACGCACTCGAACCAGGCACGACGCCTACACCCGCTCAACCGCTTCCCAAGCTGAGAACGCGGGTTCGATTCCCGTCACCCGCTCCATGTGATGTTGCGAGACATCCAGGACGGACCGAACCTGCATCAGGGTTCGGTTCGTCGTGGTTTTCGGGGTCCTTTGGGTCCGCCTGGTGGTCTGCCGGTGCCGTAGTAGCGGCGATGTGGGCGTTGACGGGTGAGGGTGCGGATGATTTCGCCGGTGGTGGAACTCGTGGTTCGGGGTGTTGTGTGTTGGGGCTGGCTTCGGGGCGGGTGGTGTAGGCGACCGGCGACACCGTCGCGCTGGTTCGAATGCGCAGGGTCGGCCGACGTCATCACGGCGATGGGCCCACAGCCCCACACTGATTGGTAGAGTCCTGGTATGAGGACTACCATCGATGGTGCCGGACGTGTGGTGATCCCCAAGTCGCTGCGGGAGGCGATTGGGCTCGGAGACGGTGGTGAGATCGAAATCCAACTCGTCGACGGTGCGCTCCTCGTCGCGCCGCCGACGGTCCCCAAGCGGATCCAAGACCGCGATGGCCGGGCCACGATCGTCGCCGAGCAGGAGCTCCCCGTGCTCTCCGACAGCGTCGTCCGTGATGTGCTGAACGCGACCCGACGGTGATCGCCGCCGACTCCAGCGTGCTCGTGCCGGCGCTCCTGACGAGCCACGAGTTTCATCAGGCCTGTCACGAATCGGCGGGACTCATCGACAGCGCGATCGGACACGCATTGGTCGAGACGTACGCGGTGCTGACCCGGCTCCCACAGCCCTACACCGTGCCGCCAGGTCACGCCAGCACCGCGGTTCGCAGTTACAGCTCCAACACGCTCGTGCTGCAGGGTGACGAAGTCACCGATGCGATCGACCGATTCGTGCTCGCACGTGCAAGCGGCGGCGCCAGCTACGACGCGCTCATCGCTGTCACCGCCAAACAACATGCCGCGACGCTGCTCACCCGCGACGAGCGAGCCGCCGAGGTCTACGATCGTGTCGGCGCCGACGTCAGGTGGGTCTCGACCTGACCAACCAGGGCTCGATCGTGACCCGACGCAGAACGGCAGTGTCAGTAGTTCGGTACCCGCTCACCCCGGGAGACGTAGTCGATGATTCGGTCGATACGCCGACGACGCGTGTCGGCACGCTTCGCCGCCGCGACCCACCGCAAGACGTTGCGCCGATACGACGGCGCACTCGCCGCCCACCAGTCGATCGCGCCGCAACGGCTCAGCTCGACGTGAAGGTCATCAGGTGTCGCCAGCCGATCGACGTGGGCATGTTCGTCGACGAGCCCTGACGCAGTAGCCCGTTCCAGCGCCCAGCGCCCCGCCGGGTGCACACGGCCTTCGTCGTCGAGTCGTGTGAACCGGTCGAGGTAGCTGGCCGCCCAGCGGTTCTGTCGGCGCGGTGAGATCAGTTGCATCGTGCGGTCCTCGTCGAGCGCGAACCGTCGACCATCGACCCAGCCGTGAGCGACCAGCGCATCGAGGACCTCGTCGCGGCTCACGTACCGATCCGGAACCGCCTTCTTGTACGTCACCAGCAGTACGCCATCACGACGATCGTGATGCACCCCGAGCCACTCCCACAGATCACTCGACCGGTCGATCTCCACCCGATCCAGATCCGGCACGTCCACGGACCCAGTCTCGCCCGTATCGGCGCGCACGCCGACCGAGGCCATCCACCTCGTGCCGAGAACACGGCGGAACAGCCAGATCGGCTGCTCAGTGATGATGGGGAGATCAACAGCCCGGTCAGGAACAGGGCGTCGTTCGTGAAAGTAGTTTCGGCCGCCGTGGACACCAACCCCCTCGTACCCGTATGCGTCGCCCGAGCGCCGAAGATCCGCTGCTGAAGTCCGAGCTGGTCGGCGCGTTCGGCACGATCGTCGAGTGGTACGACTTCAGCCTCTACGTCTACTTCGCGCCCGTCTACGCCCGAATCTTCTTCGGGAACGATGGCGCGGACGGGCTCGTGGCGACCTTCGCCGTGTTCGGTGCCGCGTATCTGGCCCGTCCCCTGGGTGCGGCGGTCTTCGGCAGCTACGGCGACCGCCACGGTCGAAAGCGCACGCTCACCGTGACCGCCACGATCATGACCGGAGCGCTCCTGGCGAACGCCGCGCTGCCGACGGAGGCGGCGATCGGCTCGACCGCTGCGATCCTGCTGATCGCCGTCCGCTTCGTGATGGGGTTTGCGCTCGGCGGCGAGTACTCGGGGATCTTGGTATACCTCGCCGAGGTCGCCACACCGGAACGGCGGGGATTCGTGGGTTCGTGGTCGTTGACGGCGGCCTACGCGGGGGTCCTTCTGGCGGTCGGCGTGAGCGCAGTGCTCACGACGGTATTGAGCGAGGCGGCGCTCGATGCGTGGGGGTGGCGAGTACCACTGGTGATCGGCGCCGTCTTGGCGCTGATGGTGCTTGCGCTTCGACGAAGTTTGGTCGAAAGCGAGACGTTCGAGCGCCTCGCCGCGACGTCGGAAGTCAGCCGATCACCGGTGCGCGACGTCCTGCGCTCGGCCCCGGGACCCGTGTTCGTCGTCTTCTCGATGGCGTTCGTCGCAGCGATCGCGATGTACCTGAACCTGTCCTTCGTGCCTACGTTCCTGCAGACGTACGAGGACGTATCCGCAGCCACCGCGCTGCGGTGGTCGGCGCTCGCCACCGCGGCGACCGTTGGGGGCACGCTGTTCTTCGGCTGGCTGTCCGACATCATCGGCCGACGTTGGGCGTTCGGCGGTGCGTCAGCATTCCTTGCGCTCGCTACCGTCCCACTGTTCGCGATGCTCGACGGAGCGGTCCCGGTCGCGATCACTGCAATGGTCGCGCTGGGGCTCGGCGTCAGTGCGTTCACCGGCGCCCTCGGCGCAGCGCTCTCCGAGCAACTCCCCGGTCGGCTGCGGGTATCCGGCCTGGCGATCGGCTACAACCTCGCCATGCTCGTCGGTGGCTTCGTTCCGCTGCTCGCCACGCTGCTGATCGAGTCGAGCGGATCGACCCTCGCACCAGCCGTCGTCGCGTCGGTCGTCGGCGTGTACGGCGTGGTCGTCGGCTGGCGCATTACCGAGACCGCTCGATTGCCACTGCGCGACTGAGCCCGATCGATAGCTGCACGACAGCCGAGACCGAAACGGGCGCAGCGACATCTACGCGCCGCGCCGTCGGGCGAAACCCGCCCGCACCAGACCGACGAAGTTCTCGCACTCGAGGTGGTCCGGAGGTGGGCACGCGGCCATGTGTCGCAGGTTGTCGCGCATCGTCTCGATACGGCGGATGGTCTCGTCGAGTTCGTCGGCCTTGGCCGCCAGCGCGGTCCGGTCGAGTCCGGTTGCGTCGCCCTCGAGCATGGGCGCGATCTCGTCGAGGGAGAAGCCGGCGTCCTGGGCGAGGGTGAGCAAGGCGAGCCGGTCGAGGATGCGCGAGTCGCATTGGCGTCGAAGGCCACGGCGGCCGACTGGTGTGATCAACCCAAGTCGTTCGTAGTGGTGCCGGATGAGGAATCGTCGGTGTGTTCGATCCGGTTGGCGAGACTGTCGGGGAGGCCAATGGTTGCTTTCGCTGGAGGACGTGCGTAGCCGCCGACGTCGGCTTTGCGAAAGCGCAGTCGAACGAGTCCCTCGGCAAACACAACCGCTGCCGCGACAGGGTCGACGATCGGTACGGGAAGGCGGTCGGCGACTTTCGCCGAAAGACCAGCGAGCGGCCCTCCGCCAAGAATGGCCACGTCGCAACGGTCGACACGCACCGCTTCCTCGACGAGCTCCACCAGGCGATCGGCGAGCTCCTCTTGCACGTTGTCGATCGACTGGAAGCCTTCACTCGGCAGCCGGAAACCGGTGAAACGGCCCTCGAGGCCGGTGCGCACGACGCTGTCGTGGAAGAAGTCAACGAGGTTCTCGGAGAATGTGACGATCGAGAAGCGATCGCCGAGCGCACAAGCGGTCAACATCGCCGCCTCGGCGACGCCAACGACGGGAGTATCGAACAATTGACGGGCGCCGACGAGACCGGGATCTCCGAATGCCGAGATGATCACGGCGTCCACTTCGGCCTGGTGCTCGGCGATGATCTCGAAGATGTGCGGAGCGCAGATCTCGGCTTCGACCCGACTCGACACGTACGGAAAGCCGATACGGGCGGTGGTCGGGACGATCTCCGTGCCCGGCGACGCAGCACTCGTTGCCGCGCTGGCCATGACCGCAGTCATGTCCGCAGACGTGTTCGGATTCAAGAGTTGCAGTTTCATGCTTCGCTCCAAGCTCCCGTTCGGGACACGAACTCACACCGTGTGCCAGCGTGCCACACGACCCACGGGCCTGCAGCGCCCGGCGCTCCCAGCCATCGTGACACGAACCGGCGTCAGCGAGGGTCGAACGCTGGGCGATAGGCGTCGTGGTCCGGCCCGTACTTGTCGTCGAGGAAGTTCGAGTACTGCTCAACCAGATCGGGGTCTTGCCACCAGCGCCACCCGATGTACTCGGCGGCCTTCACCACGCCGAGCACGGCGTGCTCGATCTCGTCGACGCTGAACGAAGCGCCGATCGGGAGGTGGAACAGATGAGCGAGATGGCGAGACGAGCGCTCAAGATCCGCGGTCGTCAGATCCTGCCGGGCGTGCGGGTGGAGCGGCTGTCGAAGTGACACCCACTCCACACCGGTGCACTCACCACGCGCATACGCATAGAAGGTCGTGGGGTCCGCTGGCTCGGGCAGTCGGACGACCACGCCCGTCATCCGGGTGCCGTCGACCGGCTGACCGGGGAGGGTGTCGAAGCCGGCGGCAGCACGAACCCCCAGTGCGATGTTGTCGTATGCCCGAATCAGCGCCTCGTGGTCGATCGGCGGGCAACCAGTCGCACGAACACCGATCTCACCGGCGTCCACCACGACGGGCAACGAGGTGTGTATGGGCGGAGCCTGACCGCTGATTGCTTCCACGACGACACCGTCCACCGCGCCGCTGGGAACGGGAGCTGACCACGCGTCGAGCGGCACAAACAGCGGATGCCGTCCACTCGACTTGAGCGCATCGACCAGCGATCGGGATGCGTTCGCCCCCACGGCGACGGTGGCGCCGGGAGCGAACCTGGCGTCGAATGCCCGGTGACGCCGACTCATCACGTCGACGTGTGGGTCGACTGGTCCGTCGACGGACTGATCGCGGAGTTCGAGCGCGCGCTCGACAGTGAGGCTGGCGGAGAAGTCAGGTCCCCGCACGGGGGAGCCATGGACGCCGAGCGCTCAAAACCCGCCGCGCCAGCGTTGCTGCCACATTGCTGCGTCTGCCGAAGACATGGACACGAGCTCCGAGGCTAGCGATGAGAATCATTCTCATCGCTAGCGAGACCGATGAGCGGTCGGATGCGGAGTCGATCGGCGAGCTCCTCTTGCGCCGTTCGCCACGCGCGTCACGCGCAGTGCGAGCGTGCCACACGACCCATCGGCCTGCAGCGCCCGGCACGTCAGTGATCGTTCAGCGCTGCGCTGGCAGCCACCTCAGCGCGCGATGAACGCCACGGCGCGTTGGTGACGTTCGCCAGGAGACCCGAGACAAAACTCTCCAACATCCACGTGAAGTACTCGTCGGTGTCCATGTGCGACAGGACCTGTTGGCCCTGTCGAAGCAACGACAGGTCGGTAGGACCGAACTGCGGCGGAATGGCGGCGTCGTACTGATCGGCGAGGGATGTGCCGTCGACGGCGTCGTGTTCTGCGCGACGCTGCCGCTCGACCGATGAGGTGGCAAACCGGGCGACCGACGTACCCAATGCGACGGCATCGGGGGTGCTGAGGCCGAACCCGACCAATGCCTGGATGAACTGCTCGATCGTTTGCAGCCAGTTCGGTGAGTGTGTCCCGGTCCGACCGAAGAAGTCACCGAGGCCGTCGTACTCCAGCGCCAGGTGCCGTACGCCGTGGCCGATGCCGATCAGGTAACTCGCCGCGTCGGATGCGGTGGTGGGCATAACGAACCGGGCGGCGATCTCATCCGCGGCCAGGGCCACCAGATGATCGCGGTTGTGCACGTAGCGGTACAACCCCGACACCGACACGTTCAATCGGTCGGCGACTGACTGCAGTGTCAAGTCCTGCGGACCGACGTCGATCGCCGCAGCCACCACCTCGGCGCGCGACAACCCGGGTGGCCGCCCGGGTGGGCGCGCTTGTCTTGGCACCCCACCCATCCTAGTTGAACCTACTTCGCAAATTAGTTACAGAAACTACTTTGCAAATTCTGCTAACCCTGCTTAACTCTCCGGCGGTGCGGTCGCACTCGCGGCGAACGCAGTCCGTCTGCCGCACCAGTGCTGCTCTTGGCCCCTCCGTGAACCCGCCCGAAAGGACACCCATCCCATGACGCACCGCAGCCGTACGCGCCGCTTGTCGATCACCGGCGCCGCCATCGTGTTCTCGATGGTTGTCCTCGCCGCATGCGACGACGACGGGGAAGGAACGGCCGCGCCGGCATCGACCGCCTCGACGAATGCGCCGGAGCCGACCGAACCATCAGGATCTCCGTCGACCGCTCCCGCCGTCACGGCGACCGAAGCGACCGAAGCGACCGAGCCCGAGTTCCGCACCATCGAGCACGCCGGCGGGTCCACCGACGTGCCCGCCGATCCGCAGAACGTGCTGGCGCTCGACGAGTACACCGCGCTCATCATGTGGGAGCTCGGCGTTGAGCCCACAACGGTCTACCGGTCGCTGCTCACCGAGTACACCGAACCAATCGCGAGCGCCCAGGGCGTCGAGATGATCGAACACGCGCTCGCCAGCCCCGCGATCGAGGCGTCAGCGGCACTCGCTCCCGACTTGGTCGTCAGTTTCGCCCACCCCACCACCGTGGAGATGTACGACGTGTGGAGCGAGGTCGGGCCCATTGTCCTGTACGACGACTCCGCACCGTGGCAGGAACAGAACGCTGTCGTCGGCGAGGCGCTTGGCGCCGAGGACATCGCCGCAGAGCGCACCGCCGCGCTGGAAGCCGAGATCGCGCGCGTGGCCGCCGAGATCGATGCCGCCTACGACACGCCACCAACGGTGTCGATCATCGGCAACGTGACCGGGTTTGGGCCGCTTGCCCTGCCCGACAACACGAGCGCAAGCGCAGCCCTGCTGGACGAGCTCGGGTTGGAGCGCCCGGACGCCCAACGCGCCGACGTCGATCCCGCGCTCCCCTTCATCTTCTTCTCCGAGGAAACACTCCTCGACCACGACGCCGACTTCGTCTTCAATCTCTCCGACGGCGGCTTCTACGGCAACGGCATCAGCGACATGGACCTGGCGCCGAGCCTGACCGGCACCACCACCGACGTCTCCGGCGAGTTCTGGTTTGCCTCGTTCCCCTTCGCCGTGTCGTGGATGCTGGCCGATCTGAAGGCAGCCCTCCTCGGCGACGGAGACATCCGAACCGGTAGCGACGCACTCGATCACTGGAACGATTACACGAGCGAGCAGTGACCGACACGCACGCCGAGGCCGTGCCGGCGAACGAAGCCGGTCGAAACGACGACGACCCCGTCGCTCCCGACGTCGCCGACCACGAGCCCGGACTGTGGACGATCATCTCGCCGGTCAACCGCGAGATCCGGTGGGCGATGACGATGTCGGTGCTCAGTCTCGTCGCCTGGCTCGCAGCAGTCGTGTTGTTCTTGCCGATCGGCCGGGAGATCACCTCGGGCGACCCCGACACCGATCGACTGTGGAACCTCGTCCTGCTGGTGCTCGGGTGTGTCGTGGCGTCGTTTCTGTTGCGGGTGTTCGCATTCCGCCTCTCCCACCTGGGCGCCTTCCGTCTGGAACAGATCCTGCGTACCGAACTCACCGGCCACCTCGCTCGGGTGCCGCTCGGCTACGTGGTCACCGCTGGGTCTGGCGGGTTGAAGAAGATCGTGCTCGACGACGTCCGCGCCTTGCACGCGTTCGTGGCCGACGGGACTCCGCTGTTCGCCCGGGCCATCGGTGCACCCGTGTTCGGCATCGTCGTGATGTTCGTTCTCGACTGGCGGCTGGCGCTGGTGTCGCTCATCGTCTTCCCGCTGGGGATCGTCGGTATGGCGTTCGCATTGCGCGACCACGCGACCGCTCGACGCGAGGTCGACGACGCCACCGAGCGGATCAACGGCGTGATCAACGAGTACGTGCACGGCATGCATGTGGTGCGCACCTTCGACGATGGATCTGGATCATTCGAGCGCTACCGGCTGGCGCTCGACGACACGACCCAGAAGCTCAAGAGCTGGACGGACCGCACCCGCGGCGGGGTCTTTGTGGCGCGCACGCTGTTCGCCGCACTGCCGACGGCGTTGGTGCTGCTCGTCGTCGGCATCCCGATGTATCGCAACAACTCAGTCGAGCTACCGACGCTTGCGCTGTTCTTGATGTTGGGGCCGACGGTCGCCGACTCGGTGATGCCGATCGTGTGGCTCCAACAGTTCATCCAAAACGCCAGCGCAGCCGTCAAGCGATTCGGTCGTCTCCGCGCCATCGAGTCGATGCCCGAGCCGAGTCCCGGTGCGACACCACGCGATGCATCGGTCGAGCTGCGCAATGTGTCGTTTCGCTATGACGGTCGTGACGACGACGCGTTGAGCGATGTCGACATCGCGGTGCCCGCTGGCACCGTCACTGCGCTCGTCGGGCCTTCCGGCGCCGGCAAGAGCACGATCGCGCAACTCATCCCGCGCTTCTGGGACGTCGACGAGGGCGAGGTCATGGTCGGCGGTGTCGATGTTCGCGACATGACGTCCGACCAGCTGATGTCGTCGGTGTCGTTCGTTTTTCAAACACCCTTCCTGCTCAGCGACACGATCGAGTCCAACATCAGACTCGGCAAGCCGGACGCGACCGATGACGACGTCGTCGCCGCGGCCACCGCGGCCCAGGCCCACGACTTCATCGTCGGGGAACTGCCCGACGGCTACGACACCGTCGTCGGCGAGCGCGGGTCGAGCTTGTCGGGCGGGCAGCGCCAACGCATCACGATCGCCCGGGCGATCCTGCACGACAGTCCCATCATCGTGCTCGACGAAGCCACGTCGTTCGCCGACCCCGACAACGAGGCCAAGATCCATCGAGCGCTGGCCGAGCTGGTTCAGGGCAAGACCCTGATCGTGGTCGCCCACCGCCTGTCGACGATCACCACAGCGCACCAGATCGTCGTGCTCGACCAGGGACGTGTCGCCGAGTCGGGTACGCACGAGCAACTCGTGGCCAACGGCGGTCGATACGCTCGTTTGTGGGCGCACTTCAACGAGGCGCAAGGTTGGGGCCTGCGCACGCATCACGACTCCGTCGCCGATCACTCATCGTCGGCGTCCTGAGGCGACGCGATGTTCGACACGTACCGCCTGCTCATCGAAGCGTGTGGTTCACGAGCGCCGCTGTTGCGTCGGTCGCTGGTCTGCTCGTTGCTCGGCGCCATCGCCCAAGGGCTCGCATACGCATTGTTGTTCCCGCTGTTCTCTGCACTCGTCGACTCCTCCGACGATGTGTGGTGGTACGTGACCGCCATCGCGGCGTTGATCGTGATCGACGGGCTGGCGCGCCTCGCCGAGACCCGAGCGTTCGTACGAATCAACATCGAGGTCTCCCACGAGACGCGCGAACGCCTTGGCGAGCAACTCAAACGGATGCCGCTCGAGCAGCTGTCGCGCCGGCAGACCGGCGATCTGAACCATGTGTTGACCGGCAATGTCAACGACGTCGTCGCGGTCGCCGGCGGGCTGTTCAGCATCGTCATCAACATCATCGTCGCTCCATTGGTGACGGTGATCGCGATGCTGTTCATCGACTGGCGGTTGGCGGCGGTGATGGCGGTGTTGTTCCCCCTTGCGTTGCCGCTCTATCGACTCATCCGCTCCCACGGTGCCCGCGACACCCGCATCGGCACCGAGGCGCACGCCGACGCTGCGTCGCACCTCGTGGAGTACATCCAGGGTTTGCCGGTGTTCCGTGCGACTCGTCAGGTCGGGGCACAGTCGGCACGATTGCAGGCGTCACTCGCACGTCTACGCACGGCTCAGGTCGACGGACTCAAGCTCGGTACCGTGCCCGCGATTGGCATGGCTGCTGTCGTGCAGATCGGGATCGTTGCGATTACCGCCCTTGCGCTGCGGTTTGCCCTCGACGGCAGTATTGACGCAGCGACGGTGCTGGCGCTCGCCGTCGTCACGGTGCGCTTCAGCGAGCCGCTGTCGTTCTTTGCCCAGATGTCGGTGATGTTTGATTTCATGGGCGCCGCCGTCGATCGCATACGCGACGTGCTGAGCGTCGAACCACTGCCGATCGCGGCCGGATCAGACCCGCCGCAAACGAGCGAGGTCGAGTTCCGCAACGTGACCTTCGCCTATGACCAGACCGACGAGAACGTCCTGCGCGACGTGTCATTCGTTGTACCCGAGCGGAGCCTGACGGCGCTCGTCGGCACGTCCGGCAGCGGAAAGACCACGATCGCCCGGCTACTCACTCGGTTCGCCGACCCGCAGGAGGGATCGGTGATGGTCGGCGGCGCTGACGTTCGCAGCCTCAGCCAACAGGAGCTGATGGCCCAGTTCTCGGTGGTGTTCCAGGACGTGTACCTGTTCGACGATTCGATCGGCGCCAACATTCGCGTGGCCAAGCGCGATGCCACCGCCGACGAGGTCGTCGCCGCCGCCCGAGCCGCCAATTGCCACGACTTCATTGCGGCGCTTCCGAAGGGCTACGGCACTGGGGTCGGCGAGATCGGCGGTGCCCTCTCGGGCGGTGAGCGTCAGCGCATTTCGATCGCTCGTGCCATTCTCAAGGACGCGCCGATCGTCATCCTCGACGAGCCGACATCGGCACTCGACACCGAGAGCGAGGTCGCCGTGCAGCGGGCGATCGACACGCTCGTCGCCAACAAGACCGTGATCGTCATCGCCCATCGCCTCTCGACGATCGTCGCCGCCGACAACATCATGGTGCTCGAGCACGGACAGGTCGTCGAGGAAGGCGACCATGACACCTTGCTCGCCGCCGACGGCCGGTACGCCGAGATGTGGAGCGCACAACGAGCCGAACGCCACTGGCAGATCCCCGTCTGATCACTCAGCCGTGGCGACGGTGAGCCAACAGCGCACGACTTGGTTCGTTCAGGCGACCCGGACGATCCGGTCACGATCCTCACTCGGCGTGATGCCGAACTTGCGCGAGTACTCACGGCTGAACTGCGTGGGGCTTTGATACCCCACGGCGAGGGCGACCTCGGTCACCGTGCGATCGCCGAGCCCCAGCAGCTGCCGGGCCTCGAGGAGCCGCAGGTCCTTCTGGTACTGCAGGGGTGTCGTCGACGTGACCGCCTTGAAGTGCTCGTGGAACGACGACTGGCTCATCCCCACTGCACGAGCGAGGTCACCGATCGCAAGCGGTTCCGCAAGATCACCCCGGATCTGGTCGATCGCCTTGGCGATCCGACTCGCATGACTGTCTCGGTTGAGCAGTCGGCGCAGTGCAGCGCCGTGGTCGGCCGCGAGCAGGCGGAAGTGGATCTCGTGGACCACGAGCGGACCCAGCGCGCTGGCCTCGACCGGCGAGTCGACCATCGAGAGCAGCCGGCCGAACGCATCGATGAGCGCCGGCGCTGCGCCGCCGACACGCAGCGCCGTCGGATCGGGATCAGCTGGCTCGCGGACGTCGAGTCCGTCGATGTCGTCGACCAGTCGGCGAAGGAGGCCGACGTCGAGTTCCAAGATGAGCGCAAGGTACGGAACCTCTGGCGATGCGTCGGTGATCCGCGAGCGCAGGGGCAACTCGTGGCTGACGACGATCGATTGCCCGGCAGCGCACTCCACACGTTGCGCTCCGAGCTCCAGCTCTTTGGCTCCCTGCAGAATTAGGCAGATCACCGGGTGATACAGCGTCGCCCTCAGTATTGATCTTGCCGTCGATCGGACGACCCCGAACCCGTCGACACCAGTCGGCACAAGTCGATCGCCATCCGACGCCAGCAGTGCGGGAGTGAGGCCATCGGTCAGCGTCGCCAGATCGCGCACCGAGATCGTCGCCATGGAACCGAGCGTAGGCGGGCCACGATGCTCGGTCCATCGATGATCCAGACTTCCGGAGGATTAGGCAGCCCTTTCCTACGAATCGGCATGACGGTGCTGGCGACAATCCGTACCGTCGCGGATGTCCCCCACATGGCTCGACACGCAACTGGAGCATCCCATGACCAACAAAATCGCACTCATCACCGGCGGCAGCCGCGGGCTCGGCCGGGCGACTGCGCTGAAGCTCGCGGCCAACGGCGTCGACGTCGTGATCACGTACCTCTCGCGCGCAGACGAAGCCGCAACGGTCGTGTCAGAAGTTGAAGCACTCGGCGCAACCGCCGTGGCCCTCCAACTCGACACCGGCAACCCAGCGGAGTTCGCCGACTTCGCCGACCGGTTCACATCCGTGCTCGGCGACACCTGGAACCGGAGCTCGTTCGACTATCTCGTCAACAACGCGGGCATCGGCATCCATGCCTCGTTCCTCGAGACGACCGAGGAACAATTCGACCAACTGATGAACATCCACCTCAAGGGTGTGTTCTTTCTCACGCAACGGCTCGTGCCACTGATGGAAGACGGTGGACGCATCGTCAACATGTCGACTGGACTCGCCCGATTCGCGATGCCCGGATACAGCGCCTATGGCTCGATGAAGGGTGCGATCGAGGTGCTCACCCGCTACCTCGCCGCCGAGCTCGGTGAGCGCAACATCGCGGTCAACGTGGTCGCCCCTGGTGCCATCGAGACCGACTTCGGCGGCGGCGTCGTGCGCGACGTCCAAGAGCTCAACGACTTCGTCGCATCGGTCACGGCGATGGGCCGCGCAGGCCAACCCGACGACGTCGGGGGCGCGGTGGCGAGCTTGCTCACCGGCGACACTCACTGGGTCACCGCCCAGCGGATCGAGATCTCCGGCGGGATGAACCTCTAGCAGCTCAGGTAGCCGTAGAGCCCAGGAGCTCAGACTCGGCTACGCCGCCCGCGCTTCGCCGAATCACGACGACGTAGATCGCTGCGTTGACGGCGATCAACCCCGCAGCGAGGCCGACCGTGATGATCGGTGTCAGCTCGCCCGGGTAGAGCACGCCGACGACGTAGTGCTCGACGAAGCCGCCGTCGTATCCAGCCTGACCAGCGCGCGCTCGCAGCGCCTTCTCGAGCGGCGTCAGCGGGCAGGTGAACCCAACGATCAGAATGGTGACGCCGTACAGCGCGGTCGCCAGGTGAATCCACAGCGCTCGGCGCCACCGTACGGCCAGCGCGCCACCGACGACCACGAACACGACGAACGAGAGGTGGGTCACCATCACGACGTCGGCGCCGACTCGCCACCCCATGGCTGGCACCGTAGCGTCGACGCCGCGCGTGCGATCGCGGGGCAGATCCGAGCCCCGCTGTCGGCAGTGCTTCGTTATCGTCGGGGCATGAAGCGGTGGTACGACGAACACGTCCTGCCACATCTCATCGAGTGGTCGTGTCGCCCCGACGATGTTGCCGCACACCGAAAACGCGTCGTGCCTCTCGCCACGGGACAAGTGCTGGAGATCGGTGTCGGGACCGGACTCAACCTCGAGTTCTACGACCTCGGCAAGGTCGACCGACTCTACGGCGTAGAGCCGAGCGAGACGATGCGCGCCCGCGCAACTGCGCGCAGCGTCGAAGTCGGACTGGAGGTCGAATGGATCGGCCGCTCGGGAGAACAGATTCC
>JBCCVW010000093.1:0-17037 GCA_039194665.1 Actinomycetota bacterium | reverse complement strand
GTCGTGCCACCGCTGTCGCTCGGCGTGTGGCCGGTGACCATCACTCCGGTCTTGATCCCGATCTTCTTCTTCTTGAACGACCGCTCGACGACCTTGGCGACATCGGCGTCGAGACCCGGCAGGATCTTCGGCAGACCCTCGAGGATCGTCACCTCGGAGCCGAGGTCGGCGAACGTCGAGGCGAACTCACAGCCGATCGCCCCGCCGCCGATCACCGCGACCCGGCCCGGTACCTCGGTGAGGTCGAGGACTTCGTCGCTCGTCATGATCGGCCCGCCGCGCTCGAATCCGGGGATCAATCGTGGCACCGAACCCGAGGCCAGGAGCACGGCGTCGCCGCTGATCGTGGCGCTCGATCCGTCGACCATGTCGACGGTGACCGTCCGTCCGGCACCGAGCGAACCGACACCGTTGAACACCTCGACCTTGCGCCCCTTGCACATCGCCCCGATGCCACCGACCAGCCCGGCGACGATGCCCTGCTTGCGTTCCTGGGTGCGGGCGAAATCGACCGTGGCCTCACCGGAGTCGATGCCGAAATCGCTCGAATGGTCGACATGACGCTTCACCGCAGCGGTCTCGAGGAACGCCTTGGCCGGGATGCAGCCACGATTGAGACAGGTGCCACCGAGCGCATCCATCTCCACCATCGCCATTTTCAGACCGGCCGACGCGCCATACAGCGCTGCTGAGTAGCCACCTGGACCACCACCGATCACCACCACGTCGAAGTGTTCACTCACAGCGGCCACGGTATCGCTCGATCAGCACATCGTCATCGGGTCGTCGAGTGGGCGGCGATCGATGGCTGCGCTGTTGCGATCTGGATGGCGACCTACGCCCCCAACGCCCACGAACGCTGCTCGTCGCCGCGACGCACGATCAGGAGACGGCTGCTCGTATCGACGGCGCTGACATCGAACGCGATCACACAGCGCTGCGTCTCGACGGTGATCGCTGCGCAGCGACCGTTGGCCGGCGCGACGATGGGCGCCAGCGTGCGGTCACCGGTCACCAGCCGGAACGTGTCGAGGCCATCTGCATCGTCGACACCACCGAGTTCGACATCGACGTCGAGCACCTCTCCATCGGCCGTCGCCCCGAAAACCACGATGCTGGCGTCGCCGACGTCGACCTGCTCGCCAAGTTGTGCAGCGTTCACCTCGTTGTCGCCGCTCGACAGCTGCAACAACAGCACGCCACCGGCGATCAGAATGGCCAACGCGGTCACTACCGAGAGCAGCAGCAGTGTGCGCGTCTTCACAATGGAGGTTCTACCGGGCCGCACCATGGGTGCGGTGGTCTGCGCCGCCATGAACGAAAGGGAAACGACACGCGAAACGTCTCGGAAACGCTCGGGGACCGGCGATTCGCACTGCGGCTGCGTCGTTACCGTCGCCTCCATGACCCCCTCACCCCGTACGTCACGGTGGAGTACCCCACGACTGGCTGCGGCACTCGGCGGGCTGGCGCTCGTGATCGCCGCCTGCTCCAGCGACAGCGGAGATGATGCCGCGACGGTGACCGACCCCGCGCCCGCCGAGGCGCCTGCAGAAGGCGCCGACGACGCCGCCGCGCCGTCAGCAGCGACCGGAACCGCTCCAGAAGCACTGCGGTTCGATGCATCACTGATCGGCGGTGGGGACATCGACCTAGCCGCAGACTTCGACGGCAAGCCGACACTGTTGTGGTTCTGGGCCCCGTGGTGCAGCGTGTGCAACCGCGAGGCGCCGACCGTCGAGTCGGCCGCTCAGCAGTACGGCGATCAGATCGACTTCGTTGGCGTGGCGTGGTCCGGTAGTGACGATCAATTCGCCGGTTTCGTCGACGATCATGCGCTGACGTTCCCGCAGATCAGCGACGACCCCGGGCTGATCTACGAACGCTTCGGCGTGGCCTTCCAGCCGGCGATGGTCGTGATTCAACCCGATGGCGAGCTGCAGCGCCTGTCCGGTTCGCTGGACGACGACGCCATCGCGTCGGTCCTCGCCGCCGCATGACACCGATCTCTGGGCACCCGGCCGTAGCATGATCATCATGACCTCCCCGACTCGTCGCCGTGGCCGGCGCGTCGCTGTTCTCGCCGTCGGCGTGGGCATGCTCACCGCCGCCTGCGCCACCGGGTCCTCCGACAACAACAGCGGTGGCGCAGCGACGACGGATGGGGCTCCGACACCGACCGAGGCCCCAGCCGAGACCGACGCGCCGACTCCCACCGAGGCACCCGCCGCCACCGAGGCGCCCGTCGAGACGGAAGCACCCACCGAGACGGAAACACCCGAGACCGGGGCACCGGCGGCCACAGCGGCTCCTGCGCCGACCGACGCACCAGCGCCACCCGCACCACAGGCATTGCAGTTCTCGGCCCCGCTGGTGGGCGGCGGCACGATCGACCCGGCTGCGGAGTTCACCGGGAAGCCCACCCTGATGTGGTTCTGGGCACCATTTTGAAGCACCTGCAACCGTGAAGCCCCCTCGGTCGAGGAGGCAGCCCAACAATTTGGCGATCAAGTCGACTTCGTCGGCGTTGCGTGGACCGGCAGCGAAGGCGACTTCGAGAACTTCATCGATCGCCACGGTCTGACGTTCCCGCAGATCAGCGACGACCGTGGCGACATCTACGCCCGTTTCGGCATTCCGTACCAGCCGGCGATCGTCATCGTGTCGCCCGACGGATCGACCGAGACCGTCGCCGGCGCCGTCGACGAGTCGTTGCTCCAGCAGATCATCAGCGAAGCCGCCTGACGCGACGTCACGTCACGACGCCGGAGAGCCGACGTCACGTGACGTCGGAGAGCCGACGTCACGTCACGACGTCACATCATCGCGGCACGTTCCCCTACCCTCCCGACCATGCGCATCGCAATCACGGGATCGAGCGGGCTGATCGGCTCGGCCCTCGTTCCCCGCCTGGAGACCGACGGCCACGAGGTGGTGCGCGTCGTGCGCACCACACCGGGCGAGAACGAGATCGGCTGGTCACCGGCCGAGCGCCGTATCGACGCCAACGCGTTCGACGGCATCGACGCGGTGATCCATCTCGCAGGGGCCGGAATCGGCGACCGGCGGTGGACCGACGACTACAAACGCGAGCTGCTCGAGAGCCGCACCCACGGCACCGCGCTCGTCGCGGAGTCAATCGCGTCGGCCACCGATGGACCCTCTGTCCTGTTGTCCGCTTCGGCAATCGGGATCTACGGCGCACGCGGCGACGAGGAGCTCACCGAGACATCGGATCTCGGCGACGGGTTCCTCGCCGACATCTGCAAGAAGTGGGAAGCCTCGACCGACGTCGCCGAAGCGGCAGGCACTCGCGTCGCGCACCTGCGTACCGGCATCGTGTTGTCGGCCGACGGGGGCGCGCTGAAGAAGCAGCTGCCCCTGTTCAAGTTCGGCCTGGGCGGCAGGATGGGCAGCGGCGATCAGTGGCTCAGCTGGATCTCGATCGACGACGAGGTCGAGGCCATCGTGCACTTGCTCACCACGGACACCGAGGGGCCTGTCAATCTGACGGCACCGGAACCGGTGACCAATGCCGACTTCACGACGATTCTCGGTGAGACGCTTCGGCGGCCGACATTCCTGCCGATCCCCAAGTTCGGGCCGCGCATGATCCTCGGCCGAGAGGCCGCCGAGAACCTGCTGTTCACTGGGCAGCGCGTGGTCCCCGCTGTGCTCGATGCCGACAGCGACTTCCGCTTCCACCATCGCGACCTGGCCACTGCGCTCGCGGCGATTCTCGACCGGTGACCGTCGCTGTCGTTGGCGCCGGGCTCGCCGGGCTGTCGTGTGCGGTCGAGCTCCATCGGCGCGGCATCGACGTCGCGGTGTACGAGGCGAGCGACGGTGTCGGTGGGCGGGTGCGCTCGGACCACATCGACGGATTCATCGTCGACCGTGGCTTCCAGGTAGCCCTCCTGGCCTACCCAGAGCTCCATCGCCAATTCGATCTCGACGCACTCGACTTCCGGTCGTTCGACCCGGGAGCCCTCGTGTGGCGCAACGGCCGCGGTTCGGTGGTCGCCGACCCGTTCCGCCAACCGCGCACCGTGTGGTCGACCGCGACCGCACCGATCGGCTCGGTGTTCGACAAGGCACGCATTGCTCAGCTGCGGCACCGGCTGCGGTCGGTTCATCCTGCCCGGCTGCTCGCCGGCGACGACCGCACGACCCGCGAGGCGCTGTCGGACGCCGGGTTCAGCGACACGATCATCGAACGGTTCTTCACCCCACTGGTCGGCGGTATTCAACTCGATCCCGACCTCGGTGACAGCCGCCGCATGTTCGATGTGATCTTTCGCATGCTTGCCGACGGTGACTCCGCCGTTCCGGCTGCCGGGATGCAAGCGATTCCGACGCAACTCTCCGGCGTACTTCCATCGACATCGATCCACCTCGGCGCTGCGGTCGAACGAGTCAACGCACGATCGATCGCCGTGCACGACGGTCCGGAAATCGCGGCCGATGCAGTGGTCGTGGCAACGGAGGGGCCGACCGCCGCAGCGCTCCTGGACCTCCCTGCCGTGGGATCCAAATCGGTGAGCTCGGTCGCCTTTTCCACGCCGGAACCTCCCGTCGACAGTCGTCTCGTCGTGCTCGACGGTACCGGACGCGGGCCGGTGCTCAACGTGGCTGTGATGAGCAACGTCGCTCCGACCTACGCCCCCGTCGGGCGTCATCTGGTGGTCGCCGCTGCGCCTGGCCACGCGGGGCCCGGATTGGTCGACGACATTCGCTCCCAGCTCCGGTCGTGGTGGGGTGACAGCGTCGATCGGTGGGAGGTCGTGGCCACCCACCGCATCGCGCACGGCCAGCCCCGTCAGGCGCCACCGTTCCAACCGAAGCAGTCGGTGGCGCTCGACTCCGGCGTCTACGTCTGCGGCGATCATCGCGACACTGCGTCGATCCAGGGAGCGCTGTATTCCGGCCGCCGGTGCGCGGAGTCGGTGTGCGCGGCGCTCGATGCGCAAGACTGACCCCGTGGCGGACGACGAGACCAGCGGCACGACAAGCGAACCCGCGAGCGAGCGCGTGGAGCGAGCTGTTCAGCTCGTGGACGCAACGCCGCAAGCGGTCTTCGATCTCCTGGCGGACCCACAACAACACGCCGTGCTCGATGGGTCGGGAACCGTGCGTGGCGTTGTCGATGGACCTGTACGGCTCAGTCTCGGTGCGAAGTTCGCGATGTCGATGCGCTTCGGCGTGCCGTACCGCATCACCAGCACCGTCGTGGAGTTCGATGAGCCCACCGTGATCGGCTGGCGCCATCTGGGCGGCCACATCTGGCGCTACCGGCTGCGCGCCGTGGATGGCGGCACCGAGGTGACCGAGGAGTTCGATTGGCGAACGTCGCGCGCACCGCTCATGCTGCGGCTGATCCAGGCGCCAACGCGCAACGCGGCAGCACTCGAAGCGACACTCGACCGACTCGCCGCCCACTTTGCGACGGATACGGTCGACGATGTGACGGTCGACGACGGCGATTCGGCGAGCTGACCACCCCGACGCCCACCGGCAGGCGTCAGCCCGCCGAACTGTGCGGCCTCCGCAACTGTTGCCGCCGCTAGGGTTTTCTTCGTGACCACCCGCTGGCTCGACGACCGCGAGATGCGGGCATGGCGCGCGTTCATCGAGTCGACCGGCGACCTCACCCGCGCCCTCGAACACGACCTCGCCGACTACGGGATGACCGTCGGCGATTATCAAGTGCTGGTGTACCTCTCCGAGTCCGAGGGGAGGGCGATGCGCATGCGCGACCTCGCCGAGGTATTGCAGCTGTCGCCAAGTGGGCTCACGCGCCGCCTGGACGGACTCGTCGCCAACGGCTGGGTCGAGCGTCAGCCATCAGAAGATGATCGTCGCGTCATGCGCGCAGTGCTCACCGATCGCGGATTCCAAGCGCTCGACGACGCCGCACCCGTCCATGTCGAGAGCGTGCGGCGACACATGTTCGACCACCTCGACAGCGAACAGGTCGATGCGATGGCCTCGATCTTCACGTCGCTCTGTCGGGCATTCGGTCGCGAACCGACCATGCGCGACTCGTGAGGCGCGATTCGTGAGCGACGTGAGCACGGTCACGCTCCCCCGTGGCTTCCGCGCCCACGTTGCCAACGTCGGTGTGAAGGACGACACCGACGACGTGGCGATCGTCGACGCGACCACCCCGGTCGCCGCCGCAGCGGTGTTCACGCGAAGTCGCTTCGCCGGCCCGAGCGTCGATCTCAGCCGCGACCACATCGGCGACCGGCGCGCCCAAGCGGTGGTGATCGTGTCGAAGAACGCCAACGTGGCCAACGGCCCGGCCGGTGTACGCGACGCAGCTGAACTCTGCGACATGACCGCCGCTGCGGTCGGCTGCGCACCGACCGATGTCCTGGTCGCCTCCACCGGGGTGATCGGGCGCCGCTACCCGATCGACCGACTGCGCCGCGGCATCGGCGACGCGTCCGACTTCAGCGCCGCACCGGTCGACGTGGCCCGGGCAATGATGACGACCGACACCGTCGAGAAGGTGGAGTGCGCCGCGATTGGCAACAGTCACGCAACGATCGTCGGTGTCGCCAAAGGCGTCGGCATGATCGAACCCGACATGGCCACCCACATCTCGCTGGTCCTCACCGATGCCGACATCCCTCCCGACGAACTCGGTGCGGTGTTCCGGCGCGTCGTGGACCGCACGTTCAACTGCGTCAGCATCGACACCGACACGTCCACGAGCGACACCTCGATCGTGCTCGCCTCGGGGGCAGCCGGTGCAGTCGACGGTGACGCGTTCGAAGCTGCGCTCGACGATGTGCTTCGCTCGCTGACCAAACAAATCGCCCGAGACGGCGAAGGCGCCAACTCACTCATCGAGGTGCACGTCGATCGAGCGAGCGACGTTCACCAGGCGCGGCGCGTCGGCAAAGCCATCGTCAACTCCCCGCTCGTGCGTACCGCCGTCCACGGCGGTGACCCCAACTGGGGCCGCGTGGCGATGGCCATCGGCAAGTGCAGCGACGACACCGACATCGACCAGCACCGCGTGGTCATCCGCTTCGGCACCGACGAGGTGTACCCACGCCTCCTCGACGACGATGCACTGGCCGCACTCTCCAGCTACATGCGCGGCCCCGAAGTGCTGATCCACGTCTCACTCCACACCGGCAACGCCGACGCCACCGTATGGGGCTGTGACCTCAGCGACACTTACGTCCGCTTCAACGCCGACTACACCACATGATCTGGCGAGCCTTGCCGCACGTACCAGGACCTCAAGCGATGACGGCTCGCCGCCAGCAGACGGCTCGCTGCGAGCAGCGCCTCCCTAGCGGTCGTGTCGCTACCGCCCTGACACCTGTCGCCGAAGTGGCGATGAGTGGCCGAGCGCACGGCGCGGGACGACGACGCTGCCTGGTGGGCAGCGAGGAGTCTCCGCAACGCAGCGATTGGGCGCTCAGCGTTACTTCGGGGGCATGCGGATGCCGCCGTCCACGCGAATGGTCTCGCCGTTCATGTAGCTGTTCGTGACGCACTCGAGGACCATCGACGCCAGCTCGTGCTGATGGCCGAGCCGCTTGGGGAACAGCACACCTTTTTGCAGGTTGTCCTTGAACGCATCGCTGGCGTCGCCCTCGCCGTAGATCGGCGTGTCGATCAGTCCGGGGGCGACGGTGTTGACACGCACACCGACCGCTGACAGGTCACGGGCGATCGGCAAGGTCATCCCGACCACGCCACCCTTCGATGCCGAGTAGCTCGCCTGGCCGATCTGCCCGTCGAACGCGGCCACCGACGCGATGTTGACGACGGCGCCACGCTCGCCGTGTTCGAGCGGCTCGGTCGTGCTCATCGCAGTCGCGGCGACGCGGATGCAGTCGAAACTGCCGATCAAGTTGATGGCGATGACCTTCTTGAAGGCGTCGAGGTTCGCCGCCGACTCGAGTGTGCCGTCCTTGCCGATCGTGCGCTGGGCCCAGCCGATGCCGGCCGAGTTCACCAGCACGCGCAGCGGGCCCATCGACTTGGCCATCTCGACGGCGTTGACGATGTCGTCGGTGTTGGTCACGTCGACCTTGCAGAACCCGCCGCCGATCTGATCGGCGAGCGCATTCCCCTTGTCCTCTTGCAGGTCGGCGATGACCACCTTTGCGCCCTGTTCGGCGAGCTGCTCCGCGGCTGCGGCGCCGATGCCCGAGGCACCACCGGTGACGATTGCACTGACGTCGGTGAGATCCATAGGCCGGCCAACCTACGCGCCCCACAATCACCGCACAGAATCCGACCTCCACCGAAATCCTGCTCAACTCCCGCGCTGCGCGCCGGAATCTGCAAACAGAAGCGCCGGGCGCGTCAGGTGGGCATCGGGCCGAGCGGAATGCGCGAATCGACGAGTCGGCGCGGGGTCGCACCGACGAAGCCTCCGCTGTCGAGGAACCAGCCGCTCACGTCGAGGACGACGTGCGCCGGATTGTGCACGTACACGCAGATCGAACCGTCGGGCCCGATCGGTGCGACCACGTTGTTGGCGATTCGCTGGCCGGCAGCAAAGTTGATGTTCGACGCGGTCGGCTGTTCGCCGCACGGCCACACGGTCGCGTACCCGCGGTCGAGCGGATCGACGATCGTGAGGTTCAGGGCGACAGCGATCGCGTCGGTGGGGATCGCGCCCGCAGGCGTGCTTCGTCCGTGGATCTCCACGGTGAGCGGGGCATCTCGCTCGACGCGGCCGGTCCGTCCTCCGGTCCCGTCACGTGTGTCGACGAAGCGCGTCGGCACGGTGTCGACGAAGGCCGAGGCCTCGCCGCCCTCGAACCATCCGGCGAGATCGACGACCACGTCGGTCGGCACGTGGGCATACAGACAAACGGCACCGTCCTCGCCGATCGGCGCGACCACGCCGTTGGCGATACGCGACCCGGGCGGAAAGTTCACGTTTGACGCCGTGGGCTTGTCGACACCGCAGGGATGCAGTGTGACGTGGCCTTGTCCGACCGGGTCGACCACGGCGACCGTCAACGCAGCTGCGGTGGCCGAGTCGGGCACTGTGACGGCGCCGCTGCCGGGTTGGTCGACCGACACGCCACGCACCGGAATCCGCAAGGGTTGATCGCGGGTGATCTGAGCGCTGCGGCCGCCGGTGCCGATGCGTGAGTCGACGAGGCGGAGCGGTACTGCGGCCTCGAAGTCCGCGCCGTCACCACCGGAGAAGTACCCGGCGATGTCGACGACAATGTCGGTCGTGCGGTGCGAGTACACGCACACGGTGCCGTCCGCGCCGACCGGCGCGATGACGCCGTTGGCAATCCGTACACCCGGAGGGAAGTTGATGTTCGACGCCGTCGGCCGATCGACACCACACGGCCAGACGGTGGCGAATCCCTGGGCGAAGGCATCGACGATCGTCAGGTTGAGCGCAACCGCGGCGACGTCACTCGGCACGGTCGTGGTCCCCCCACCGGGAAGGGCGAGTTGCTCACCGACGACCGGCAGCCGCAGGATCTTGGGGGGGCCGAGCCGGTGACTCGGCGCAAGCGCCAGCATCTGCTCGCGCAGCCACAATGCGAACTCGGCCTGGCCGGTGGCGGTGAGGTGCACACCATCGGAGAACCAACGCGGCTGCTCCATACCCGCGCTGGCCTGGTCCCAGTCGAGGATCGTCAGGTTCGAATGGCGCCCGGCTGCGGCCTGCAGCGCCGCGTTCGCCGATCCGTAGTACGAACTCCCGCCAGGACCATTGCGAATCTCGGCCATCGTCACCCAGGCCACCTGCGACACGTCGCGCGCCGCGAGGGCGGCCATCATCGCGTCGATATCGCCAGCGAATTCGGCGGGCGAGTCGTTGTATCCCAGCTCGACCACAACGAGATCGAGGCCGCTCGGCAGCGCGCCCGCCGCCTCGACGCCGCTGGTGCCTGGACATGATGTCCGGGTGGTACAGCGGCTGCTCACCGCGTCGACGATCAGCGACGGGAACGTCCCGTCGGTGAGCCGGCGCAATTCGCTGGAGGAGTCGGTGGCGATGCTCGATCCCACCGAGTCGCCGATGAACGCAACGGTGCTCGTGGTGGTGTCTCGGCGAATCGGTGTGACCGTGAACCCCGGCGACCGCAAGTCGTGGGTGCGCCGGAAGTCCCACGCCTGCTGACGGAAGGTGTTGCCGTTCGACCCTGTGAGCACGACGTCGTTGAACCAGATGCCGTCGAAGCCGCGGTAACTCGAACTCGCCGCTTCGACCATGTCCACGCCGGTGATCGAACCGAGCCCGTACTCCGCGGCGAGATCATCGGCGTCGAGGATGCGCGTCCAGCGATGGTTCGGGTTGTTCGCGGTTCCGTCGCCAGGGACATCATCGACGGGCGGGAACACGCCACCTGCCGTACGTGGCCCGTTCGAGGCCGAGAACTCGGTGGACGCGATCGATCCGTTGGGGAACGTGCGCACCTGATTGGCCGTGGCCGCGATCGCTTGGTCGGTGCGGAAGTCCTCGACCAGTCGCGGGGTGCCGTTTGCTGTCGGTCGCGATGCCGCTCCGAAGTACACCTGGCACGACTGTGTATCGCAGGTCGAGGCGTACGAGTAGCGGTCCTGTTGCAAACCGTACGAGCGAGCGGCCACCGCCTGGGCGCGCACGGCGTTGGCGCCGCGGCCGCTTCCGGCATCGGCCCAACTGGCGGAGATCTCCTTGGGCACCACACCTCGCAGGTAGTCCTCGACCTTGACGTCGTTGACCACACGATTGCCGTCGCCAGTGGAGCGCACGTCGATCGTCCCCCGGTAGTGGGTGACCGATCCTCCGGGCTCGCACAATCCGAGCACGTTCGTTGCGCTGGTTCCCGAATCGTCGCCGCTACTGGTGGCGAACGTCAATACACCACTGGCAGTGCCGAGCTTGCTCCACGACACCTGCCCGGTGTCGGAGCTGATGATCGATCGAGCGCGGTCCGCGTCGTTCTGGTTCCAAACGCCATCGGCGGTGAGCCCTTCGGACTGCTGCCAGGCGGTCAACTTGCCTTCGGTCTGCGGCCCGAAGTCGCCATCGATGGCGATCGCATTGTCGTGGTATGCCGACAAGAACGTCTGGATCTGGCGGACGCCGTCGCCTCCCGAGCCGATGGACAGCGGGCCGTTGGGCACCGTGAGGGCGGTGGCGCCCGGACAGGCGCGGGAGTCGCTGCCGTACACGTCGAATGTGCCCTCCGATGTCTCCACGGCATACATCGACGCCCGCGACTGACCGTTCCACTGCACACCGCTGTTGTGCGAGATGAACCCCACGGTGCCCTGACCGTCGAGGTCGGTCAGACGGACACGAATCCGCCCGCCGGCAGGAACTGAACTGAGCGACGTGCCCCCGTAGTAGTGGTCGAGGATCTGCTGCCATGTCCAGCCCTCGTCGACCGCCCAGCCGTAGGCGCCCCATTGGCTCATCCCCCGCCCGTGACCAAACCCGATGCCGTCGATCCGCACCGCGATGATGTCGTTGGGTGCAGCAGCGGCACGCCCGGCTGGCATGGCGACTGCGACCAGCACTGCGGTCACGAGCAATGCGAGCGCCGCGACACCCGCGCTGAGCAGGCGCGTCACGCCAGGTAGCCGATCGCCGCAGGCCGCACGTCATGAAACTGTAATGTCGCTGTACGCGGCGGGACGGTCACCACGGGAGATTGATCGACCCCTGCAACGCCACCCTTGAGCAGTTCTTGACACACGTCACAGCCGCATGTGCGACCGCCAGGGAGACATACCGGCGTCGCCGCCGCGCAGATCGAGCGACCTCACGCCCGCAAGAATGCGGCGAGAATCATCGCGGTATCGCCGCCACGGCGAGCCGGTCGGCGATGTCGTTCATCGGATCGCCGCTGTGTCCCTTGACCCAGCGGAACGAAACCCGCCCGGCGGCGAGGTCGTCGCGCACGAGCTCGATGAGCGGCCGCCACAGGTCGGTGTTGGCGACGGGCTGCTTCTTCGAGTTCTTCCAGCCGTTGCGCTCCCACCGCACCCACCATCTGTCGCGGAAGCAGTTGACCACGTAGGTCGAGTCGGAGACGATCTCGAGCGGTCGGGCGGTGTTGGCGCGCAGCGCATCGAGGACGGCGTAGATCTCCATCCGCTGGTTGGTGGTCGAGCGGTCGCCACCAGATCCAGACGGATCCCCATGCGGGGCGACCGCCCACCCCCATCCGCCTGGTCCGGGATTGCCGCTACATGCTCCGTCGGTGTACACGATGAGTGGGTCGGAGGAGGACGACACGCGTCGCAGACTACGACGACGAATTCGTGACGAGCCCCATTACTCTCGGTGGACGTGATCAGACCGATTGGCCGACGAGTCTCGACGACGCTGGCGCTCGCCGCGGTGTTGCTCTTCGGGGGGATCACCGTCGGCGAGGGTTCACCCGTCGAGGCAGCCCCGAGTGTCGCCGACTTCACCCTGCCGACCGTGGGTCCGCTGGGGCCGATCAGCGTGATCGGCGACTCGGTGCTGCTCGGTCACGGCGTGTTCTCGCCGACGCTGCCCGACCAACTCGTCGCACGCGGTTGGGGGCCGGTTCGTTTCCGCGGAGGTGTTGCGATCAGCGCCGGCAACCAGCCCGTGCAGAACGAGCTGAAGGCGAGCTATTGGATCGACGTGTGGCGCTCGCAGGGTTGGGACGCACCGGCCGTGATGGTCAACATCGGCGCCAACGACAGCGGATTTTGCGGCACCGACATCGCCTGTGCTCGCACTGCGATCATGCACCTGGTGGACGCCATCGGTCCGGGCAAACAGATCTGGTGGCCGATGATCACGCGCCTGCAGCGCTCGCCGTTCATCGACCAGCAGAACAACTGGAATGCCGCGCTGGCCCAGATCGCCTCCGAACGGGACGACTTCTTCACGTGGGACTGGCCGAACGCATTCCTCACCGGCGGCTTCTCCAGCAGCGACGGCGTACACCTGTCGCCGTCGGGGTATCGCCAACGTTCGGTGCTGATCGCCGACCAGTTGACTGCCGACATGGCGGTGGGCCGCCGGGTCGGCGGCGATACCTCCCTGCCAGCGCCGTCGGGTCCGCCGAGTACGTTCTTGGCGACCGACCCCGAGCGCATCATCGATACCCGTGACGACCCACCGGGCCGCCGGCCGGCGCGCTCGAACCTGCGGCTGGATCTCGCACCGTACGTGCCCGACGGTGTCGACATCGCCGATGTGACTGCTGCCGCCGTGCAGGTCACGGCGGCCGGCCCGGCGACCAACGGGTACCTCGCGGCGCACGACTGCAGCGCATCGATCCCGACCGGATCGAGTGTGAACTACACCGCCGGTCAGTCGCGCGGGGCGATGACGATCTCGCCGCTCGCCGCCGGCGAGTTATGCATCTACGCCCACAGCCCGACCGACGTCGTCGTCGACCTCCAGGGTCTGTTCATCAACGGCGACGACGGCGCCAAGCTCGAGCCGGTGGTCCTCGACCGACTCGTCGACACCCGGGTGTCGGGTCGGAGCACCGTCGTGCGCGTCGCGACCCCGCCGGGGGCCGAGGCTGTTGCGGTGACACTGACCGCGACCGGCGCCGGCCGATCGGGAAACCTTCGTGCGTATCCGTGCGACGGAACGCCACCCACCGTGTCCAACACCAACTTCGGCCCGGGCGAGTCGGTCGCCTCGGCGGCGTTCGTGCCCACGGGCGCAGGCGATGAACTGTGCGTGGCGGCGAGCTCACCCGTCGACGTCGTGATCGACCTGACAGGTCAGTTCCGTGTCGACTCCGATGACGGACTGGCCTACGCCGCAGCGCCGTCGACACGCACGGTCGACACTCGCGACGGAGCCTTCGGCTGGGCGCCGGTGCACGGGGCCGGCCAGACGATCGATGCGTTGGTCGCTCCACCCGGCGCGAAAGCGGTCTCGGGTACGCTCACGATGGTGCGCCCCGTCACCCGAGGCTTCACCACGGCGTTCGAGTGCGGTCCGGTTCCGACCACGTCGTCGGTCAACGCTCCTGCGGGCGTCACGATGGCCAACTCGGTCACCACCGCGATCACCGACGAGGGCCGCCTGTGCTTGTACACCAACCGCTTGTCGCAGACCGTGTTCGATACGACCGGGTGGTGGGTCAGCCGATGAGAGGGATCGGCGCAACGCTCGCAGGGCTCCTCGCCGCGTCCTCGCTCCTGGTCGCGCTGCCCACCGCCGAGGCCGCCCCGCCGGCGCCTCGATTCGCGCCACC
Organism: Actinomycetota bacterium; assembly: GCA_039194665.1. Taxonomy (GTDB): domain Bacteria; phylum Actinomycetota; class Acidimicrobiia; order Acidimicrobiales; family Ilumatobacteraceae; genus JABSQH01. The sequence continues at coordinate 2,842 of JBCCVW010000093.1, read as the reverse complement.
CGCCGAGCGAGTCCTGCTCGTCGCCGACTCGGTCGGCTTGGGCGCAGAGGCCGCGCTGCCCGCCGCCTTCCCTCCGACATGGGAAGTGAACACCGTCGGCCAGCCGGCCCGGTTCGTCGAGCAGCTCGAGAGCCAGTACGTCAGGCCGTACCTGGGAACCAGCCTCGTCGGCGATCACGTCGTCATCGCCGGCGGCTACAACTACCCGTACTGGGACCCGGCCCGGTTCGAGCGCTCGATCGACTCGATGATCGCCACGCTCGTCAATGCCGGTGTGGAGCACGTGTACTGGGTCACGTTGCGCGAGGTGAAGCCGCAGTACATCTCGGCGGGCGCGTGGGCGCAGGTGCAGCCGTACTACTGGTACTTCCCGGCGGTCAACGAGCACCTCCGACGCGCAGTGTCGCGGCACCCGAACCTGACCCTCGTCGACTGGGCAGCCGTGGCCGATCAGACGGGCATCACGTACGACGCGATCCACCTCAACCGGACCGGCGCAGCGCTGTACAGCAGCTTGATCGCCGATGCGGTGGCCAACGCACAGACGCGCTCGCCGAACGCCGGCGTCAACGACGTCGCTGCCGCCACGGCAGGCGACGCCGTGCTCTACAACCTGACCACCACCGGAACGCGCTCCAATGGGTACCTCACAGCGTACGGCTGTGAACGTGATCGACCATTGGTCAGCAGCGTCAACTACGGCACCGCCGACACCGTCGCCGGCGCCACGATCGTGCCGGTCGGCAGCAGCGGACGAGTGTGCGTGTACAACCATGCCGCCGCACAGGTCATCGTCGACGAGTTCGGCCGGTTCGTCGACGAGTCCGATCGATACGACGTGCCCGAACAGCGCGTGGTCGACACCCGGGAGCGCAGCACACGGGTGGGCGCGCTCGAGACCCTGCGCGTCAAGGTCACCGGTCCGGGTCGCGCTCCGGACGACTCGAGCGTCGTCGCCCTGGCGACGACAGCGGTCGATGCGACCTCGCGTGGACACGTGACGGTGCACCCCTGCGACGTCGGCAAGACCGAGACCTCCAGCCTCAACTTCCGACCTGGCGTCGCCACACCGAACCTGGTCTTCGCCCAGCCGGACGACGACGGCATGGTCTGCTTCACGCCGAGCGCGACGACCCACCTCGTGGTCGACTTGATGGCGGTGTTCGGCCCGGCCACATCACTCGCCGTCGGTCAATCGCGGCGCGCGGTCGATACCCGTGACGACCCTGCGCCGCCGATCGCCGGGCAGGTCGTTCGGTACTCCGCAGCCGACGTCGGTCTCGACGACGACGGTGCGGTGATCGCCAACATCACGCTCGCCAACGCCGCCCGACGAGGATTCGCAACGGTCTACGACTGCGCTCGGCCGCGCCCACAGACCTCGAATCTGAACGCCCGCGTCGGACTCGCCGTTGCGAATCTGACGATCGTCGAACCAGGCGCCTCGGGTGAGCTGTGCGTGTACACCAATGTCGAGGTCGAGGTGATCGTCGACGTGATCGGTACCGCAGGGAGCGGCTTCGTCGGCACCGATCCCGTGCGTCTGTTCGACACGAGATGAACCGCTCGCGGTTACCGGTGCGTACCCACCGGTAACGGTGAGAGACTGGTGGGCATGATCTTCGACGGTCACGTTCACCAGCTCCCCGACATCGATCCGACCGAAACATCGGAGTGGCTGGACAGCCTCGATGCCGTCGTCGACGCCCGCGGCAAGACGCGCGCTCGATACCTGCTGACCCGGTTGATGGAGCGGGCCGCTGCGAGCCAGGTGTCGTTCCCCGCCACCGTGTCGACGCCGTACGTCAACACGATCCCTCGCGAGCAAGAACCGTGGTTCCCGGGCGACGAGCACATCGAGCGCCGGATCCGGGCGTTCATCCGGTGGAACGCCGCAATGATGGTGGTCAAGGCGAACAAGGCCGCCGACGGCATCGGTGGCCACCTGTCCACCTTCGCTAGCTCGGCTGCGCTCTACGAGATCGGGTTCAACCACTTCTTCCGCGGCAAGGACGACGGCACACCCGGCGACCACGTGTACTTCCAGGGGCACGCCGCCCCCGGTGTGTACGCCCGTGCGTTCATGGAGGGGCGACTCACCGCTGACGACCTCGACCACTTCCGGCGAGAGATCGGTCGTGGGGGCCGCGGTCTCTCGTCGTACCCCCACCCGCGCTTGATGCCCGATTTCTGGGAGTTCCCCACCGTGTCGATGGGCCTCGGGCCGATCACTGCGCTGTATCACGCCCGCTTCAACCGCTATCTGCAGAACCGCCAACTCGACGACACGAGCGCCAGCCGCGTCTGGGCATTCCTCGGTGACGGCGAGACCGACGAGCCAGAAACGCTGGGGGCAATCTCGCTCGCGGCGCGCGAGCAACTCGACAACCTGATCTTCGTGATCAACTGCAACTTGCAGCGCCTCGACGGGCCAGTACGCGGCAACGGCAAGGTGATCCAGGAACTCGAGGCGGTGTTCCGCGGTGCCGGATGGAACGTGATCAAGGTGATCTGGGGCTCGAAGTGGGACGAGCTCTTGGCGCAGGACAAAGACGGCGCGCTGCTCAACAAGATGAACACCACCGTCGACGGTGAGTTCCAGCGGTACGCCGTCGAGTCTGGGGCCTACATCCGGGAGCACTTCTTTGGCCCAGACCCCCGCCTGCGCAAGATGGTTGAGCACCTGAGTGACGACGAGTTGCGGTCGCTTCCCCGCGGTGGCCACGACTACCAGAAGGTGTACGCGGCCTACAAGGCCGCAACCGAGCACACCGGCCAGCCGACCGTCATCCTGGCCAAGACGATCAAGGGCTGGACCCTCGGCGAAGGGTTCGAAGGCCGC
>JBCCVW010000092.1:0-17180 GCA_039194665.1 Actinomycetota bacterium | reverse complement strand
TTGGTCCGGACGGGGACGCCCAGTTCGAGGCCACGACTGCGGCGGTGGCCATCGCGGCAGGGGATGAGACGTCTGCTCGGCGCGCCGCACTCGCCGCGATCGAACCGGGGCGGCGGAGCCTCGGCGGGCCCGCTCCGGGTCTGTCGCAGCTGTTTCCACCGGCGTACGTGCTCGACGACGACGCACGCGCCGAGTATGAGACGGCGCCGCTGAGCGGACGGTGGCGCGACATCCGAGACGCAGCAAGAGCGCTGACCTCAGCGCGCGCCGGTCGGGCCGTCGAGTGGGATTCGATTGACGATGTCCAGATCGGCCCGATCGTCGGCGCGCTCGGACTGCGGTGGGCAGCAGAGTTGGCCTGTGCGGCCGCGGCCAGCGGACGACGGACGATGGCCGATGCGTTGTTCAGCGGGCACGGACGTCGAGTCCGCGAGCTGGTGGCATCGCTCGCCGAATCACCAACACTCGGTGGTGCCGCCCGTCAGTTGCTCGCCGAGTTGCCAACGCCGCCCGAGTCGCCGCTGGAGATTCGGGTGCTCGGACCGATGGAGCTGCGTATCGGAAGCCAGACCCTTCACCACGCCGACTGGCGGCGCGAACGGGTCCGCGAACTGCTCGGCCTGCTGGTCGATCGTCGACGAATCAGCCGACGTGCCGCCAGCGCGACCCTGTGGCCCGACCTCGACGACCGCAGAGCGGCGCGCAACCTCGCGGTCACGATCAACTATCTGAACGCCGTGCTCGAGCCGCACCGCCCGTCCGGCGCGACCGCGTGGTTCGTCCGCAGCGATGGGCCCAACGTCTGGCTGGTAGACGACGACACGGTGCACATCGACGCATGGGAGTTCGAGCGGGTGCTCGGCGAGCGCGTCGACAGCGCGGCGGCCGAGACAACGGCAACGGTGCGGGCGCTGCGGATGTGGGGCGGCGATTACTTGGCGGATCTCGATCGCGCGGAATGGGCCGAGGCGCCGCGGGTCAGGTTGCGCCAGCGGTTCGTGACCGCGGCCGTGCGGGTTGCGGAATTGAGCGCCGCCATCGGTCAGCCCGCCGACGCGCTCGAGTGGGCGGGTAAGGCCATCGAGGCCGACCGATGGTGCGAACCTGCGTACGTGGCACTCGCCACCGCTCAACAGCAACTCGGCGACCGAGGCGGTGCGTTGCGCACGTTGCAGCGCGGCGAGGAAGCGCTCGCGGAATTGTCCCTCGCTCCAGGCGCCGCTGCCGCCGAACTCGACCGCCAACTCCGTGCGAGCTAGCCCATCGTTCGGGCGGTCACTGCTCGTTGGTCGCCAGACAGTCGGCGAGGCGTCGTTCGGCGTCGGCGAGCTGTTCCTCGGCGGCGCGCTCGGCTGCGGTGATGTCGTCGAGTAAACGCACCGCCGCCTTCTCGGCGTCAACCGCATTGGCCAGTCGGCGTTGGGCCTTCTCGCGCTGCGCGTAGAACTCATCGCGGAGGTACTGCCGGGCGCTCGGCGTGTCGGCGTCGGCCATCGCCTCCTGATAGGTCTCAGACGTCGCGCCGTGGTCGGAGCGCATCCGTTCTTCGAAGCGCTCCCGCAAGGTGCGGTCGAGCCGCTCGACGCGTTCCTTCTCGTCGGCCACGAACTCGTCGCGCTCGATCAAGCCGTCGAGCGTGTTGAACGCATCCAGCGCGTCGAGTCGTTCCTGCGTCGCCCGATCTCGGTCGGTCTCGATCGACGCCCGCCGACGACGAACGTCGTCGAGCCGATCGCGTGCAGCGTCCCGTGCCTGTCGCTGGGCGCCACAGTGGCCGGTGGCGCCCGCACGCCCTCCGTTGCCCTTGCGGCGCCGCATCAGCAGCCCACCGCCAACCGCGGCGGCCCCGACGGCCGCGCCGACGCCGATGACCACCGGCGCTGCGGACGACGAATCGTCGTCACCGGTCGCGCCATCATCGGCCTCGCCATCCGCGGGCTCGGTCTCGCCGCTCGAGGCGTCGTCCTCACTCGACGCTGCCGCAGCGCTGTCACCGGTAGTGGCTGCAGCCCCCACCGAGTCGCCGGTCTCGTCGGCACTCTCGGCCCCGTCGCTCGTCGATGGCGGGGCGGAGACGGTTGTCGAGGTCGTGCTCGTCGATGTCGACGAGGTCGACGTTGTGGTGGCCGGAGACTCGAGTCCCTCGCCCAGTAGCTCAAACGCGGGGAGCAACTCGTCCCCCAGCTTCGGCTGCTCCCACTGGGGCTCGGCGGGAGGTGGGCCGTTGGGCGAGACAATGCGAAACGCCGCCTCGAGGCCCTCGCCAATCCCCGCGACCGGGACGATAGTGAACATCACGTTGCCGCGCAGACCCGAAGTGAAGAGCACAGGGGACGCGGCGCGACCGCCCTCGCCGTTGACGCCTCGGGCAAACGCTGGCCCGAACGAGCTCTCGACGAACGCAGCCGGCTCGTAGAAGCTGGCGAACTCAGCAGTTGCTCCGTCGAGCCCCTCAGCGTCCAGCGGACTCGCGCCGGGTTGACGAAGCAAGGTCGAGAACTGCGCCACCGGCGGCGCCGACCCATCGGCCGGGCGCGGCGATTGGTTGAAGGCCACCGCCTGCACGATCAACCCGCCGTACTCCTGGCCTTGGAGCGCCTCGGGTTCGAAGCTCGTCGTCGTGAGGCCGCTCGGGGCCGCCAGACCGGCCTCCATCTCGGCGAACGTCCTCGCGGGTTCGAGTTCGAGCGCCCACGTTGTTGATGCGTCCGGCCACAGCGCCGTCGGGGTCGGCGGCCCGAGTTGGAATGGGTCGAAGAGGCCCTCCTCGATGTCTGCATAGATCTGATCAAGTTGCTCTTCCGGCGTCCCAAAGACTTCCAGCGCAAACAGCCTCCACTCCCTGTCGATCTCCTGAGCCACCCCCAACAGCTCCTCCCCCGCCGACGTATCGGTGTCGGCGGGGTCGTCCGGTGCAGTTGCGACACCTGCCAGCGGCGTCAGCAGAACAAGCGCTCCCGCGGCGACGAGCGCCAGCGCAGCACCGCCCGAGTACGACGAACCCACGCGCCGCGCACGAGCGCCAAGTCGAAGACCACGGGACAACGGTGAAGCACGCATGCGACCGATCTCACCGCACGTCGATCAGCGAGCGGTCAGCGACCGATCAACCGGCGCGAAGCACCAGGTCAACCGCAGTGCCGCGGCGACGAACTAGCGTCGCCGCAATGGCTCGCTGGCGAGCGCTGATCGTGTTGTCGGTCACGCAGTTCCTGATGGTGCTCGACCAGTCGGTGATGAACGTGTCGATCAGCCAGTTGGTGGAGGACTTCGACACCACGGTGTCGTCGATTCAGGCGGTGATCACCCTCTATTCGCTCGTGATGGCCGCGCTGATGATCACCGGCGGCAAGATCGGCGACATCATCGGGCGCCGCCGGGCACTGGTGATCGGGCTCGTCATCTATGGCTCGGGATCGGCGCTCACCGCAGCCTCGTGGTCGGTCGGATCGCTGGCCATCGGCTGGTCGATCCTCGAGGGCATCGGCGCCGCGCTCGTCTTGCCGGCGATGGCCGCACTCATCGCCGGCAACTACGAAGGCAAAGACCGGGTCACCGCCTATGGCGTCCTCGGCGGGATGGCCGGCGCCGGGATCGCCATCGGCCCCATCCTGGGCGGCTGGGCCACCACTAACCTGTCGTGGCGGGTCGTCTTCATCGGCGAGGTCATCGTGGCCCTGGCGATCATCCTGACGAGCCGATGGATCGTCGACGTGGCGTCGAAGCGGCGCCCCCAGCTCGACGTGGTCGGCGCGGTCCTGTCGGCCGCCGGTATGGCCATCGCGGTCCTCGGGGTACTGCAGTCGAGCACATGGGGCTGGTTGGATCCGCTCAACTCCCCGGTCGAACCATTCGGATTCGCCCTCACACCGTTCGTCATCGCTGCCGGTATCGCCGTGCTGTACGCATTCAAGCTGTGGTCGGCGTACCGGGTGCGCCAAGGTCTCGACCCGCTCGTCGACTTCGCGCTGTTCCGCATCGACTCGTTGCGCGCTGGGCTGTCATCGTTCGTCGTCCAGAACACGGTGCTGATGGGCATCTTCTTCGCCCTCCCGCTGTACCTGCAGATCGTGCTCGGACTCAATGCACTCGACACGGGCGTGCGGATGTTGCCGACCTCGATCGTGATGTTCGCCGTGTCGTTCAGCGGCGCGATGCTGCTCAAGTACTTCGGCCAGCGGACCATTATCCGGATGGGGCTCGGCGTGCTGCTGTTGGCCGGCGTGGTACTGCTCGGGACGATCGAACCGACGCTCGACGGTGTCAGCTTCGGGCTCGGGATGGCGTTGCTCGGCGCGGGAATGGGGCTCATCGCCAGCCAGCTCGGCAACGTCGTGCTCAGCTCGGTCGATGCCGAGGCGCGCAGCGAAGCGGGCGGGCTCCAATACACCGCCCAGCAGCTCGGGTCGTCGCTCGGGGTCGCTCTGATCGGGTCGATCGTGCTCACCGGCCTCGGCTCGGCGTTCATCAATCAGATCGAGGACGACCCGGACGTTCCTCCCGAGGTCACCGCCGACGTCGAGGTTGCACTGTCGTCCGGGGTGAACTTCGTCGCCTCCGAGGACGTCGCCGTCAACGCAACCGAAGCTGGGCTCGCCCCCGAGACCGTCGACGCGCTGGTCGACAACTACGAGGAGGCTCAACTCCTCGCGCTCAAGGCCGGACTGCTGGCCGTCATCGCCATCGCCGGGCTCGGGTTCCTGGCGACCGGCGGTCTCCCGAACCGGCGCGACACCGACCCAGCAACGAGCGACGGTGGCGGCGGCGACTTCTCGGCGGCCTCCGTTGCGGAACCCGCCAACGACGACGCCGAGAATCAGCACGCCTGAGCGCTCGTCGCCTCGGCGCCGGTTCCCGGCGCACTCGGTTGCGGAACCCGCCAACCACGGCGTCGAGAATCCCCTCGCCCGGGGACGCGGGTCTACAGATCGCCGAGGATCTGCTGGCGCTTCTGCTCGAACTCTTCGTCGCTGACCAACCCGTCAGCGTGCAAGGCTTCGAGCTCCTCGAGTCGCTCCTTGGGCGACGCTCCTGATTCGCCTGGCGGCGGGAGTCGGTCGCGAAGTGCGGCTGCGAGCGCATCGGCATCGCGTGTTGAGTCGGCTTCTTTGTCGATGTCGACCTGCTTGAAGATCACGTTTCGCACGTTCTCGGGATTCGGGATGTTCTCGAAGATCGAGTCGCCGGTCTCCCCTGCCGACTCGATCGTGACAATCCCGTTGTTCAACATGCGAGCGATGATCGATTGGTCGAAGTTGACGTTGGTGATCCGATTGAGTGGAATCGACACACCAGAGCGGCGGATCACCCCGCTCTGGTAGGCCACCCGCTGGTCGGTGATGGCGAACCGAGTCGTTTGCCATTGGACGAACTGGTACACGGTGTTGATCGCCCACACCACGAAGCCCAGCACCAGGAGCCACCAGGTGAGGGTACGAATGGCGCCGTCGCCGTCCTGGGCTGCCCACAGGACGAACAACACCAGCACACCCACGCCGGCCGCCACCTGCTTCCAGAAGTACCACCAGTGGGGGTGCGAGTGCAGGATCATCGTCTCGCCCGGAATCAGATCGAGCTGCGGTCCAACCATGGCCGCCGAGCGTAGTTGTTCGGTGTCTGGCCAGTGCCAAGCGCCGACTACCGTCGCGGCGATGAGCACCTCCCTGAACGGATCGACCGACGTCGACGTCCTCATCGTGGGGGCGGGCATCTCGGGCATCGGCGCCGCGTGCCACCTGCAGATGAACAGCCCCGACCGCAGCTACGCCATTCTCGAGGGACGTGACGACATCGGCGGGACATGGGACTTGTTCCGCTATCCCGGTATCCGCTCCGACAGCGACATGCACACCCTCGGGTACCGGTTCAAGCCGTGGGTCGCCGAGAAGGCGATTGCCGACGGTCCGGCGATCATGGAGTACCTGCGCGAGACGGTCGACGAGTACGGGCTGGCACCACACATGCGGTTCAACCACCTCGTGCGGCGCGCCGAGTGGTCTACCGCCGACGCTCGGTGGGTCCTCACCGTCGAGGTCGACGGCGAAACGGTCCAGTACCGCGGGAGCTACCTGTTCATGTGCTCGGGCTACTACTCGTACCGCGAGGCCCACGATGCGCAGATCCCGGGACTCGACGACTTTGAGGGCCAGATCGTGCACCCGCAGTGGTGGCCAGAAGACCTCGACTACGCCGACAAGAAAGTGGTCGTGATCGGCTCTGGAGCAACCGCCGTGACGCTGGTACCGGCGATGGCCGACGACACCGCCCACATCACGATGCTGCAGCGGTCACCGACCTACATGGTGTCGCGCCCGGCGATCGACGGGATCGCCAACGGGTTGCGCAAAGTACTGCCGGACTCGCTGGCCTACGGGCTTACCCGAAGAAAGAACACCGAGCTGCAGCAGTTCATGTACAAGCGAATGCGCGACAACCCCGCACAGGCGAAGGAGAAGCTCCTTGGCCTCCTGTCGGATGAGCTCTCGGCAGAGCAGATCGACGCCCACTTCACCCCCACGTACAACCCCTGGGACCAGCGATTGTGCCTCGTCCCAGACAGCGACATGTTCGAGGCGATCAAGGACGGCAAGGCGAGCGTCGTCACCGACACGATCGACACCGTCGACGCGACCGGCATCCAGCTCACCTCGGGTGATCATCTCGATGCCGACATCATCGTCACCGCCACCGGGCTGAAGTGCGTGATGCTCGGCGAAGTCGACATCGTCGTCGACGGTGAACCCGTCGACTTCTCGCAGCGCTGGACCTACAAGGGCTTCGCCTACTCCGACGTCCCCAACTTGGCCTCATCATTCGGCTACATCAACGCATCGTGGACGCTGCGCGCCGACCTGATCTGCGAGTACGTGTGCCGGCTCCTCAACCACATGCGCGACACGGGCACGGTGCAGTGCACGCCACGACTGCGCCCGAGCGACGCCGACATGGAGGCTCGCCCGTGGATCGAGGACTTCACGTCCGGCTACATCCAACGCGTACTTCCCGAGATGCCTCGCCAGGGCGACCGAGAACCCTGGATCAACCCGCAGAACTACCGGCGCGACAAGAAGATGTTCCGCACGGCTCCACTCGTCGACGGCGTGATGCGCTTCCGCGGGCCGACGACTGATGCCACGGACTCGACCGGGCCAACGGCGGCAGCTCTGGTCTAACGACCCTCCACCGAGCGGAGCACCACGCGGGCGATCTAACGTCCACACATGACCAACACACCCCACAACACGTGGCCGACCCTGCCGTCCGACGACGCGTGGTTCGACACGATCGAGACGTTCCACCTGTGGTCGCAGGTGATCGGCAAGATCCGTATGGTCAACGCGGTATGGGTCAACCATTCGTGGAGCGTGCCCCTCTACGTCGCGCCGCAAGGGCTACGTACCTCGTTGGTTCCGTACTCCGGGCCCAACACTGCGCGCCATGGCGAAGCCTTCGAGCTGACGTTCGATCTCATCGACCACCGGCTGGAGCTCACGACAAGCGCCAGAACGCGGTTGGGTTTCGATCTCGAACCGATGACCGTGGCCAGCTTCTACGACCGGGTGATGGCGTTGATGACCGACGCCGAGCTGCCGGTGACCATCAACACCACGCCGAACGAGATCGCTGATGCGATCGACTTTCCCGACGACACGACGCATCAGCACTACGACCGCGACCACATCCACACGCTGTGGCAGGCGCTCATCCAGACCGACCGCGTGTTCACCCGATTCCGCGCCGACTACTGGGGCAAGGCGTCGCCCGTGCACTTCTTCTGGGGCAGTTTCGACATGGCGGTCACGCGGTTCTCCGGGCGCACCGCCCCACCGCACCCGGGTGGCGTGCCGAACTTCCCCGACGACGTCTCCCGCGAGGCGTACAGCCACGAGGTGACCAGCTGCGGCTTCTGGCCTGGCAATCGCGCGGCGCCGCCGATGTTCTACGCGTACGCCTACCCGACTCCCGACGGGTACGCCGACGCGACAGTGGCCCCCGACGAGGCGTTCTGGCTTGCCGATCTCGGGGAGTTTGCGTTGCCGTACGCTGTCGTGCGTGCGGCATCCGATCCCGACGCGATGCTGCTCGAGTTCGTCGAGTCGGCACACGTCGCCGCCGCAGACCTCCTCGGCTGGGACCGCGAACTGCTCGAATGCCACGCGCCATTCGGCGCCGACTGGTGGCGTAACCGAGCGGCCGGTTAGGCGCGCGGCGACGTTCAAGCGCGAGGTTCCTCGGCCACCAGCGACACCGCGACGTCGAGCGCCGAGGGCGTCGCCGAGGCGGGCTGTCGCTGGATCATCACGCCGCCAATCAGACCGATCGCCGCCACCGCACCGGCAACGGCGAACACGATGGCGAAGTCACGCGGTTCGCGCCCGTCGCCGAGGATCGTGAACAGCGACTGGATGCCAGTCAACATTCCGATGTTCATCATCGTGGTGCCCATTCCGTTGGCCACACCGAGATCGGCCTCATCAACGGACCCTGCCAACACGGTCGCATAGGCGGGGGTCGCCAGACCCATGGCAAGGCCGGACAGCACGAGCCCGACGAGGATCAGCGGCACGTTCGTCCACAACGCTCCACCCACCCAGGCGAGCATCGACGCGACCATCAACACCGTGCCGAGCACCACCATCAGCCGCTCGCCGAAGCGTCCCGCGAGACGACCACCGAGCGGTGACGTGATGCTGTACGTACCTGGCCGGAAAAGGAGGATCAAGGCCACAACCGACACCGAGTATCCGAACAGATCGTCGAGGAGCAGCGGCGAGATGACGAATGAGCCCATGTACGCAAACTGGGCGGTCGGTTGGGCGATGAGCGGCCCGCGGAAGTTCGGCCGTCGGAAGTAGTCGAGGCGCAGCATCGGCGCAGGGGCGCGCCGCTCCACGACGACGAATGTCGCCAGTCCGAACACACCAGCGACCGCCATCACCAGTGCCAATGGCGACCCGAACCCGCTCGTCCCGCCAAATTGCAGAAACAACAGCGCGCCGACGGTGCCGACGGCCAACGTCGCTGCGCCCGCCCAATCGATCGGCGATGGATCGGCCCGCGGCGAGGGTTGGATGACGCGCCATGCTGCAGCCAGGCCGAGTAGGGAGATCGGCGCGAGCACGATGAACACCGACCGCCAGCCGAACGCCTCGATCAACGGACCGCCGACCACCAGTCCCACGACCGGTGCGCCGGTCATGGCGGCGGAGAACCAGCCCATCGCTTCGGCCCGACGGTCGACGGGGTAGGCCTCCATGATCAACGCCATGGCCGTCGGCATCGTCGCGGCGATACCCAGCCCAGCGAGCATGCGTGCGCCAACGAAGGCCTCGGCCGAAGGCGCAGCAGCCGCCGCCACCGTGGCCAACGACAAGGTCGCCGCACCGGCCAGAAACACCGTGCGGTGTCCGTGGATATCGCCCAGCCGCCCGAATGTCGGCGTGCAGACCGCCATCACCAGGAAGAGTCCGGTCACCGCCCAGCTGAGCAGCGACTCGGTCGAGTCGAGGGCTTCGGCCATCGTGGGCAGTGACGCCGACACGATCGTCATCGACGAAGTGAACACGACGATCGCGGCGATCACCGTCAGCAGCAGTCGCTGCGGATAGCTGGTGTCGCCGTTCACCCCGCGACCCTGGCACGGAGGTCCGGCCCGCGGCGAATGCTCCGGCGACGGGGACACATCGTCGAGGGCACTCGAGTGGGCGAGCTAACTTTTTTCGATGGGTGTCCCCCGCAACACCCTGCTGCGGCGTGTTCTGTCCGTGGTAGTGCGAACCTCCGACACGCGACGCCCCGACGCGGTCGCAGCAACCGCACCGCCCACGGCCCTCGCCAGCGACTTCGACGGCTTCTATTCCGCGCACTATCCCGGCGTGGTCCGATTGGCGTACTCGCTGTGCGGATCGATGACGATCGCCGAAGAACTCGCCCAGGAAGCGTTCGCCACGGCCCACAGCATGTGGCGGCGCATCGCGACATTCGACCGTCCGGACCTGTGGGTACGACGCGTCGTGATCAACCGTTCGTTGTCATACCGCCGACGCCAACGCTCGGAGCGCCACGCGCTCGAGCGGGTATCCCAGCGGCCGGTCGAAGCGGTCGAGCCAGCGCTCAGCGACGAAGAGTTGTGGACCGCACTGCGCTCGCTGTCGCGACGACAGGCCGAGGTGTTGGCGCTGGTGTACATGGAGGATCAATCGATCGCCGACGTCGCCGCGATCCTGCGACTCAGCCAAGAAACTGTGCGCACCCATCTCAAGCGCGGCCGCCGCGAGCTGGCGGCGCGGTTGGCCACCTCGTATCCACCCGCCCGGTCAACGGGTGATCACGGAACGAGTCGACGGTGAACATCGACGACGATCTCGATCGGCGCCTCTGGCACACGGCGCGCGAGCTGCGCGCGGTACCCATCGAGCCACCGCCGCCACCGCGTCGTCAACGCTCGGGCGGAATCGGTATCTCGGCAGTGCTCGCCACCTGCGCAGTGCTCTTGGCGCTCACGGGCGGGATCGTGGTGTGGAACGACGTACAGCCCACAGATTCCGCGACCGCCGACGATGCTGCCGCAGCGGACGACTTCGAGGTCGACGTCGAGCGGTCCGCGACGCCGTCATCGGTCGACACCGCCGCGCCTGCACTCGATCCGTATGTCGAGGTGGCGATGATCAGCAGGGTGGCGGCAGTTCACGAGCAGGCCCCTGCGCAGCGGCCGCTCCCTCCCGGCGTCACCTAACGCGCGCCGCTGTCCCCCGCGGGCGCCACGTCGGGCGTGTACTCCCCAACGTGAACACATCGGACCGACCGCGCGCCGCGCACCAGGGGGAAGAGATGACCACACGATCATGGCGACGGCGAGCAATCGCTGGATCGCTCGTACTTGCGCTCGTCGCTGCGGCGTGCGGCGACGATGACGATGGCGGCGGGTCGAGCGACACCGCGACGGAGAGCACGGCCGACGCCGATGACGGCGCCGGATCGACCGACTCGACCGAGTCGAGCGACTCGACCGATGCGCCCGACACTGACGACGGCGCGGCGGGCGGCAGCGTCGTGTTCGCCGCCGAGCAGTGGCCGGACTGCCTCAACCCGGTCACGTCCTGCGCCAACGCATCGTGGCTGACCTGGTCGGTGGTCCATCACATCCTGCCGAAGCTGATGGAGGTCGACGCCGACGGCAACTACCAGGCGTCGCCGCTGGTCGAAGAGGCGCCGAGCCTCGAGAACGGCCTTATCACCGAAGATCCGTTCACCATCACGTACAACCTCGTCGATGGCGCAACGTGGAACGACGGCACACCGATCACCGCCGAGGACGTGGCCTTCACGTGGCGGGCGATCATGGACTCCACCGGCACGTTGACCACGACCGGCTACGACCTGATCACCGACATCGACACGAGCGATCCGAGCACGGTCGTGATCGAGTTCAGCGAGAACTACGCGCCGTGGGCGGATCTGTTCGGCGGCGGCACTCAGTTCGTTCTCAAAGCGGATGAGTTCACCGGCACCGACACGGCCGAAGAGATGCTCGACTTCATCTCGTTCTCGGGTGCGCCATGGATCCTCGAATCGTGGGGGCCAGAAGAGGCCGTGCTCGTGCGCAACGACAGCTACTGGGTCGAGGACCGCGTCCCGTTGTTCGACCAGGTGACGTTCGTGCCGCGCGAAGACACCGACACCGAGATCATCGCCCTGCAGACCGGCGAGGTCTCGGCGATCTTCCCGCAGCCGTCGCCCGGGGTGAATGAACGCTTGGCGCAAGACGGCATCGACTCCACCATCGCCGGTGGGGTGGTGTTCGAGGGCCTATGGCTCAACCAGCAGTCGCCGCAGTCGCCGATACTCGCCAACCCGGCAGTGCGCGAAGCCCTCGCGTTCGCCATCGACCGCGAGCAGATCGTAGAAACCGTGATGCAGCCGGTCGACCCGAACGCCGAAGTGCTGCAGTGCGCTGGCTGGGTGCCCAACGTGGGTCCGTGGTGCGGCGACGAGTTTGCCGATGTCACGCAGGACTTCGACCGCGCAGAGCAGGTGCTCGTCGACGACGGCTGGGAACGCAACGGCGACGGCGTATGGGAGAAGGACGGCACGCCGCTCGAAATCGAGTGGAACACCGTGGCGGGCAACCGTCGCCGCGAAGACGTGCAGGCGCTGGTCCAAGAGCAGGTGTCCGACTTCGGCATCCGCTTCGTGATCAACAACCTCGACGCCGCCGAGCTGTTCCAGAATCGGCTGCCGCAGCTCGAGTTCGGGATGGGCCTGTACGCCCAGGTGGCCAGCCCAGACCCGTCGGTCACGACGATCTACGACCGCGAGCAGATTCCCAGCGAAGCCAACGGCAACTCGGGCCAGAACAACATCGCCTGGGACAGCGAGCAGGTCACTGAGCTGGCCAAGCTGAGCGACCAGCAGCTCGATCCCGATGAACGCCTGGAAACGATCCGCGAGATCGGCGCCACGGTACGCGAAGACTTCGCCTGGATCCCGCTGTACCAGCTGCCGAACCTCACGGCGTGGCGCAGCGACCAGCTGGGTGGGCCCATCGGCGACTTCACCGCGAGCAGCTACGGCGGCTTCGCCAACATGTACGACTGGTTCGTCCTGGAGTGAACCAGCCGTAGAGACGAGCAGGCGCCGGACGGCACACACTGTGACGGTTCACACTTGTGACGCAGGAGTTTCGTAGTTGTCCTCCTTTGTCATCCGGCGCCTGCTCGTCTCGATCCCGCTGCTGCTCATCTTGAGCATCGTGGCCTTTGTCGCCACCCGGTCGATCAGCAGTCCCGAAGCAGGCATCCGCACCAACCCACGTGTCAGCGCTGAGGACATCCAGCGCTATCGCGAACAGCTCGGTCTCGACGACTCGGCGGCCGAGCAGTACCTGCGGTGGCTCGGCAACACGCTGCAAGGCGACCTCGGTACGTCGCTGGTGTCGAACCGCGAGGTGTGGCCGCAACTGCGTACGGCGCTGTGGAACACGATGGTCCTCGGCGTGACGGCCGTGGCGTTCTCGTTCGTCATCGGCGTCGGCATCGGTGTGATCGCATCGATCAAACGCGGTTCGGCGTTCGACTACGCGTCGACGGGATTCGCCTTCTTCGGACTGTCGATGCCGACGTTCTGGTTCGCCATCATGCTGCAGCTCCTGTTCGGGGTGTACCTCGTGAACTGGCTCGGACTCGACGGACCGATCTTCTACACCGCTGGGGCGCGCTCGCCCGGCACCGATGGATTCGATCTGGTCGATCGATTACGCCACCTCGCACTTCCGGCGATGGTGCTCGCCGTCCAGCTGGTGGCGGTGTACAGCCGATTCATGCGGGCCTCGATGCTCGAGGTGGTGGGCGCCGACTACATCCGCACCGCACGCGCCAAAGGTGCGTCCGAGCGGCGAGTGATCGGTCGCCATGCGATGCGCAATGCGATGGTGCCGGTGACGACGCAGCTGGCGACCGACGTCGGGGCGATCTTCGGCGGGTTGGTGATCACCGAAACCGTCTTCCAGTGGCCAGGTATGGGCCCGCTTTTTCTCGATGCGCTGCAAACCGGCGACTATCAGGTGATCCTGCCGTGGCTGATGATCACGGCAACGGCAGTGATCTTGCTCAACTTGATGGCCGACGTGTCGTACGGCTTCCTCGATCCACGGATTCGATATGGCTGATGCCACCATCAGCGAGTCGACTGTCGCCGTGTCGCCCGATCCGACGGTGACCTTCGCCAGCGAGGCGATCTCGCAGCGGCGAATGGCGTGGCAACGCCTGCGGCGCCACAAGCTGGCGGTGGCGTCGGGACTGGTGCTGCTCGCCCTGGTGGGGGCATGTGCCGCAGCGCCGTGGATCGCGCCCTACGACTTCGCCGAGCAAGACCTGTCGTCGACGTTCGCCTCACCGAATGGCACGTACTGGCTGGGCACCGACTCGCTGGGTCGCGATCAGCTCTCGCGTCTGTTGTACGGCGGGCGGGTGTCGCTGGCGGTCGGCTTCGGTGTCGCGCTCGTCGCCGGTCTGTTCGGCACACTCGTCGGCGCGATTGCCGGCTACGCCGGTGGGTGGATCGACGCGGTGTTGATGCGCATCACCGACTTCATGCTCGCCCTCCCCGCGCTGATCTTCATCATCGTTGCGGCGCGCAGCCTCGGCGACGCAATCCCGATCATCGTGTTGATCGTGGCGGCGATCACCTGGATGGGCATGGCCCGCATCGTCCGTGGAGTGACCCTGTCGGTCAGCCAGCAGGAGTACATCCTCGCCGCCCGCGCCGCAGGTGCTGGTCCGCTGCGAATCATCACCCGTCACGTACTGCCCAACATCATCGGGCCCGTCGTGGTCAACCTGACGCTCACGGTCGCTGCAGCGATCCTGCTCGAGTCGGCACTTTCGTTTCTCGGCCTCGGCATCCAGCCGCCCACTCCCACCTGGGGCAACATGCTCGCGGGCTCGAAGGGCTACGTGCAGACGGCACCGTGGCTCGTGTGGTTCCCCGGCCTGCTGATCCTGCTCACCGTGCTGTGCGTCAACTTCCTCGGCGATGGTCTACGCGACGCCCTCGACCCGACCGACGCAAAAGTGTGAGTTACAGGTGGATGTCGCCGTGGTCGGGGGCGATCTGCTCGAAGCCGCCGACGATCAGCGGGTCGGGCGGACGCACCACCTCGAGGTCCTTGTCGGCATAGGGCAGCACGCTGAGCACATGGCGCATCGCGTTCACCCGGCCACGCTTCTTGTCGTTACTCCGGACGACCATCCATGGCGCATGTGCCGTCGACGTCCGTTGGAACATCGCCACCTTCGCCGCGGTGTACTCGTCCCACCGGTCGAGTGAGGCGATGTCGGTGGGGCTCAGCTTCCACTGGCGCACCGGGTCGATGCGCCGAATCGTGAAGCGGGCGATCTGCTCGCGACGCGACACCGAGAACCACAACTTGACCAGCGTGGTGTTCGAGTTGATCAGCATCTGCTCGAACTCGGGCACCGCCCGCATGAACTCCTCGTACTGCGCGTCGTCGCAATACCCCATCACCCGCTCGACACCGGCACGGTTGTACCACGAACGGTCGAAGAAGCGGATCTCGCCGCTCGTCGGAAGGTGCTGCACGTAGCGCTGGAAGTACCACTCGCCCTGCTCGCGTTCGGTCGGCACCCCGAGCGCCACCACATCGGCGCCACGCGGATCGAGATGTTCCATGAACCGCTTGATGCTCCCGCCTTTGCCCGCAGCATCGCGTCCTTCGAACAGCACGACGAGCTTGTGCCCGGTGTCGGCCAACCAGCTCTGCGCTTTGAGCAACTCGATCTGCAGGCCACGCTTGACGTGTTCGTACTCGCGACGTGACATCCGTTCGTCGTACGGATACCCCTCCTGCCAGGTCTTCACCGGCAATCCGGTCGGCCCAAGGAGCACCGGGTCGTCGATCTCGTCGAAGGTGCCCTGCACGGTGAACCCGCGCTCGATGATCTCGGCGGCCGTCATCGTGCGAAACGCCTCGATCAGCGTGTCGATGTCGGTGGCGTCGAACGGGCCGGCCGACCCGGCCATGACCGACTCGGTCACTCGGCGAGGAGCTCGCGCAGCTGTTCTTCGTCTTCGACCGACAGGTTGGTCGTGAGCAGCTCCATGTGTTCGTTCTCGAGTGCTGCCTTCACCCGGTCGACGACCGCGTCGCTCGACGTGAGGAACAGCGCCGAGGTGCCCGGGGTGATCTGGGCGCGCACCGATTCGATGAAGTCCTTGTCGATGCCGACGTTGGCCAGCGAGCCGCTGATCGCGCCGACCGCCGCGCCGAGGGCCATCCCGAACAGCGGGACGAAGAACAGGATGCCGAAGAGAAGGCCCCAGAAGGCCCCGCCGGCAGCGCCAGCTCCGGTCAGGTTCGACAGTTGTTTGGTCTTGGGCTTCTTCGCGCCTTCCGGCCACGACACGACGGCGGCGTCGTGAATCTGGATCAGCTCTTGTTTGCTCAGCGCGATGAGCTTGTTCTCCACGCGTTCGGCGCCGTCGGGCGTATCGAACTTCCAAACCGTGAGGGTCGTGGCCATCGTGTATCGGTCTCCAGGGGTTGTCCGGATCGACGCGTCTCGTCGTCTCGCCGCCGACCGTAGCCGAGGGTGACGCCGCTTCGCAGCCGGCCTCGGTGGCCCCGTAGCGTGCACCCCGCTGTGCCCGCCGATCTCCCCGCCTCCACGTTCACTCCACGCCCATCGGATGCTCGCGTCGTCGACCGCGAACGACGCATCCGCCTCGGCGATGTCGACGTCGACGCCGCTCTGCGTCTGGACGCGACCGCCCGCTACCTGCAGGACGTGGCCACCGACGACGCGGCAGATGCCGCACTCGGCGATACGTACGGGTGGGTGGTTCGGCGCACGATGATCGCCGTGCACACCCCGGCTCGGCTGGGCGAGCGCGTCGACCTGGCCACGTTCTGCTCTGGCACAGGACGCAGCTGGGCCGAGCGGCGCACGACCATCAACGGCAACCGCGGTGCCCATATCGACGCGGTCGCCCTGTGGATTCGTGTCGATCCAGCCACGGGCCGACCAACAGGCCTCGGCGACGACTTCATGGCGACCTATGGGCCTGCGGCCGGCGGCCGGCGCGTGTCCACCCGGCTGCAACTCGACGACCCTCCACTGGAGGCAGAGCGCCGTTCGTGGCCACTCCGACGGACCGACCTCGACCCACTCGGCCACGTCAACAACGCAGCGCAGTGGTCCGCACTCGAAGAGCTGCTCGACGACCGGGTCGGCGTGGCCGAGGTGGAACACGCAGCCCCGGTCGAGGCCCACACCGAGGTGGAGCTACTCGTCGTCCGTGAGGCCGAGCAGGTCAGGGGATGGCTGGTTGCCGATGGAACCGTGCGCACGGCGATGCGCTGGTACCGTCGCCCGCCGGGGGACTAACGCGATGCCAACGGTGATCGAGACCGACGGTCTGACGAAGCAGTGGGGCGATCTGATCGCGGTCAATCAGCTCGATCTCGCGGTCGAACAAGGCGAGTGCTACTCGTTTCTCGGTCGTAACGGGTCGGGCAAGTCCACGACGGCGCGCATGCTCCTCGACTTCATTCGACCGACGTCGGGAACGTCGCGCCTGCTCGGCGGCGTCGGCTCCGACCCGGCGATCCGCGGACGGGTCGGCTACCTCCCCGGCGACCTGAACTTGCCGCGGATCGCCGG
>JBCCVW010000091.1:0-17196 GCA_039194665.1 Actinomycetota bacterium | reverse complement strand
GCGACGAGCGCTTCGGCGCCCAGACGTAGCTTGGGGATCTCGTTCTGCCCAACCACGACGGTCGTTGGGGTCGTGACCGCTGGCAACTGAGGCCGTACGTCGCCGTGGTTCACCAGACGCTCTCCGAATGCAACGAACGCAGCCGGGTCGAGCTGGTCGACCGAGGCTGCGAGCGCGGCGAGTTCGGCTCGTCGCTCCGCGGGCGAGCGACCGGAAGCGGCGGCTACGTTGATCCGCATGAGGACCGGGGTGAGCAGCCGTACGAGTCGGCCGGCACCTAGGCGGTAGCCCACGACTCGTCGCAGCCAGATGAAGACCCGTCGCTCGGCGCGCCCCGGAAGCGGCGAGCAGTCGACGAGTACGAGCGAGTGGAGCCGGTGCGGATCGCGGATGGCCACGAGTTGAGCGACGAGACCGCCCATGGAGTGGCCGACGAGGTGAAACTGTTCCAGATCGAGCGCATCGGCGAGTGCGATCGTGTCGAGGTACAAGTGGTTGAAGGTGTACGCCGTCTCGTCGGCGGTGTGGGTCGAACTGCCATGACCTCGGTGATCGGGACGGATGACGCGCAGGCCGCGCTCGATCAGCGGCGTCACGTTGGCCACCCACGCCTCGCCAGTGCCGAGGTAACCGTGCAGCAGCATCACCGCCGGATCATCGGGTCGACCGTCAATGCGCACGTGGATCCGCACACCGCGTCCCACGTCGATCGACCGCACGGTGCTCGTCGCGCACGGGATCACTATCGAGCCCCGATCCAATCGAGGATGTCGCGTTGACGCTGTTGCTGGTCTGCGCTCATGATGCCCGCCTCCTCGAGGGTCGCCCGACCGACTCGTCCGGCGACGAGCTCGCCGTCGTGCACGTACCCCTCCTCGCGCCCCTCGAGCGCGACGACGAGCGCGGCCCGCAGGCGATCAAGCGCGTCGCTGCGCTCGTTGGCCAGATCGATGCACTCGTCGGGATCATCGCCGAGATCGAACAGTTGCTCGCGTCCCGAGCGCGGGAACCATACGTACTTGAACCGCTCGTCGGTGATCCATTGGTTGTCATCGCTGACGCGGGCGCTGCTCGCCCAGTTGAAGTGTTCGCCGTGGAGCGTGCTGCGCGGCGCGGTCTGGTCGCAGCTGGTGAGCGGCACCAGGCTGTGGCCGTCGGCCTCGATCGGGGTCTCGACCCCGGCGAGCTCGCACATCGTCGGGAGCACATCCATCAACTCGACGACCGCAGACGATCGCCTCACGGCGTGTGGTGCCCCGGGGAGCCGCACCATCATCGGCACCCGAGCGGACCCTTCGTACGGTAGGTTCTTGGCGACCCGCCAGTGGTCGTACAGCATTTCACCGTGGTCGCCGAGCAATACGAACGCAGTGTTGTGCGCAAGACCATGTTCATTGAGGGCGTGGACCAGACGGTTCAGCTCATTGTCGATTGCGGTGAGTTGGGCGTAGTACCCGCGACGCGCCCGGTCGACGGCGGCCGGACTGGTGGGCACGGGACTCTCAAGGAAGTACCCGGGCCGCGGCGGCCCGGATCGGTCGTTCCAGCCGGCCTCGATCAGCGGCGGCAGGGTGACGTCGCAGTACCGGTCGAGCGCCCACTGCGGCGGGTCGATCGGCGGATGCGGCCGATGAAACGACACCTTGAGGAAGAACGGCATGGTCGGGTCGCGGCGGCGCAGGAAGTCGACCGCACGGGTCACCGCCCACGCGTTGGGGTGCAGCCGATCGTCCATCGGCCATGGGCGCACGTCGTAGCCGTTACAGCCCAACCCGGCGTCGACGATGTCGGCCTCCACCTGCGAGCGCAGACGCAGCCACGTCCGATAGTCGTCGACCTGATCGAAGTTGTCGAGCTTGCGCCGCTCGTCGATCGTGTACCCATCGTGCAGGTCGACGTCGTGGAAGCCCATCCGGCGGCGCGCCGGCCACACGTGCATCTTGCCGACGGCGTGGCAGAGATATCCACCGTCGGCGAGCACCGAGGCGAGCGTGAACGGATAGTTCCACGCCACCTCGGCCTGGTACCCGACGCGTCCGTGCCGTCGGTGATCGAGGCCAGTGAGGAGTGACGCGCGAGCGGCAATACAACTCGGCACAGCGGCGTAGGCCCGATCGAACACCGTGCCCCGCCCAAAAAGCATGTCGATGTTCGGCGTTTCGACCACCGGATGCCCATCGATACCGAAGTGGTCGGCGCGCCATTGGTCGACCATGATCATCACGATGTTCGGGCGGTCGGTCATGCCAGCTGCTCCGTACGTTGCGTCAGTGCCGCGGCGATCCATTCGATGTGTCGGTCGAGGGCTCGGTCGGCGATGGGGAACACCCCGGTGAGATTGAGGTAGCCGTGGAGCACCGCATCGACGAGGTGGTGGGTCACCTCCACCTCAGCGGCGCGCAGGGTCTCGACGTAGGCCACCGCCTGGTCGGCCAATGCGTCGATCGCCGCTGTGGTCACGAGGGTCCGCGGGAGACCGGACAAATCATGGGCCGCCGGTGCCACTGTCTCCACAGTGTCATCCGTGCTCTCGGCCCCGACGTACAGCGCGAACGCGCCAGCGGTCACGGCTCGATCGAGCCAAAGAACAGGTGGGCACACATCCGGCCGAACTGCGTCGTAGGGGCCTCCGGCCGGGTTGGTCGCTGGGTATGCCAACACCACGGCGACCGGTTGGTCCGCCGCCCGGTCGCGCAGTTGCTGCGCGGCGAGCGCGGCGAGCGTGCCACCTGCGGACGCGCCACCGATGACGACCCGTTCGGCGTCGACGCGCGGGTGCGCGGTCGTCGCGTCGAAGGCCGCGAGCAGGTCATCGAGCGCGGCAGGATGGGTGTACTGAGGCGCGAGGCGATAGTCGACCGAGCAGACGACAGCGTCGAGACGCGCACAGAGCCGACGAGCAACGGCGTCGGCTTCCGGCATGTCGAGGTCGCCAGCGATCCAGGCCCCACCGTGGGCCCACACGATTGCCGGTCGCAGCGTGGCTGACGCGTCATCGCGCAGATACCAGCGAACCGGGATGTCGTGCGGACCGGCGCGCCCGTCGACAGCGCGCACGCCCGGTACCAGCGCTGGTTGCAGCGCCGGACGTTCGACCCGCCCGGCGAGCACGTCGTCGAGCGAGGCGTTGCGGAGATGCGCAACGTGGGCGGCGATCGCTGCGTCGAGTTCAGTCATCGTCGTTGCGCTCGCTGGGACGATCCGACGTCGGGCCGATGCGGATCGAGTGACGGCCGGCGGCGTAGGGCGTGCCCGCCACCACGATTGGAATCGGGGAGTGCACCGCGAGTTCGCCCGGTTCAGCGCGCACCTCGATCGGCCCGTGCGGTGTGGGCACGGTGCCCTCCGCCCACGCCAGGTCGCCGAGACGCGGCTCGACTGCGGCCGTTCCGAAGCCTGGCTCGGCCGGTGTCACGCCCAGCACCCGCTGCACGAGGTCGCGAGTCGGCGTGCTCGACCATCCGTGGCTGTACGTCCCGCCGAACCACGTCTCGGTCCACGAGGTTGCGCAGCGTTCGAGTGCCACGTCCCATCGCCGGCACCGGTTCACGATGAGGTCGCCGCGCCCGGCCGCGACCAAGGCGTCGTGCACCACATAGCTGAAGAACGGTTGGGCGACGACGAGACCCTCGACATCCCACCACGGCTCAGGCGTACCGGTACGCAGGTACGCCCCGCCCACGGCGATTTCTGAGTTCGGCGGTGCTGGACCGGATGGCTCGGAGAACGTGGCCCACACCCTGCCCTCAGGCTGCTCGAGCACGTCGACAAGCCGCGCCAGACGCTCGTCTGGCACGAGGCCACCGACTATTGCCGCCGCCTGGGCATGCTCCGACGCGGTTTGCCGTTCGCCCTCGGCTCCAACGTCGGCACCGACGATCGAGTCGATGTAGCGCTGGCGCAACGGATCCCACAGCGCCTCGAAGCCGCTCCGCAGGCGCTCGTGCCGGAGTCGGGCCCAGGCGACGCGCCCCCCATCGCCGAGCCACCCGGCCATCTCCGCGAACTCGCGCAGGGCACGGCCGTACAAACCATTGAGCGCGGCGCATGCCCCGTCGGTACTCACCGCCGACCAATCGATGATCACCCACCCGACGACGTCGCGCAGCAATCCGCGGTCGTCGACGAAGGCATCGAACCACGCCAGCACACCCTCGGCGACGACCAGGTGGGCAGCGATCTCCTCACGGTCGCCGACGTAGCGGTACAGGTTCCACACTGCGTGTATCCAGTGCAGCGCCCAGTCGGGGATGATCGTGAAGTCGACTGCCTCGGCGTCGCCGCCGACGGCCATCGGCAGCATGCCGTCAGGCCGTCTCGACTCGCCGATGAGGGCAACGTTGCGGCGCGCCAGCAGCCAGTCGTCGTTGGTGGTCAGATCGACCATCTGGTGGACAACAGCATCGCCGGTCCAGGCACGCTGCTCGCGGGTCGGACAGTCGGTGTATGCGTCGGTCGAGTTCAGGCTGACCGAGCGCCTGCCCACCTCGTAGATGCGGTCGAGGAGCGGATCTGACGACGCGAACCGAGCGCCACCGCTGACTGGATAAAGCCTCTCGATGATCTCCACGCCGTGAACCAGCACGCCGGGATCGGAGGTGACAACAACCCCGCGCCCCCCGTATCGGTCGAGCGACTCGACCCGTCGCCGCGTTCCGTCACACACCACCTGTGCCTCGGCGTCTTCGGGACCGATCACCGGCTGGTCGTGTTCGTCGACCGCTTCGGTGACCCGTGCGGTCACCGAAGCACCTGGCGCGCCCTCAACATCGAGGCGGAGGGTGCCGGCGACGATCCGCTCGGTCGTCCACACGCCAGTTTCGACGTTGTCGAACGCGATCGGGACACTGCGTGCATCGCTGATCGCGCTCGGTGCGAACGGTCCAAGCGGATACGACGGAGGGGTCGGTCGACCACTCTCCCCCACCGCATGCGCCCGCCGAACGATCGCCGGACCGCTTGGGATTGGGTCGCCGAGCGAACGGAGGTCGATCAGTTCGGTGCCTCGCCCAGAGATGCCGTGTCGTGCCGATGCGCCCCATCCCTCGAGGCGCTGCGCCGACCACGTCTCGTCGGTCAGCAGCCAGCGATCGCCGAGGTCGGCCTCGAACACGAATGCGCCACCGGCGAGGTCGCTGGCGAGCGCCGGCATCGGCAGATACCAGGGAGTCGGTCCGGCGTAGTGCATAGCGAGCACGACGAGCTCGTTGGCGCCGACCCGCAAGGCCGGGGCGAGGTCGCCGTGCTCGTACGGCTGGCGACGAGGGTTGGCGCGCACCGGGCCGTGGCCCACCTCGACACCGTTGACGCTGACCACCGCCCGCGACACTGCACACCAGCGCATCGGAGCTTCCTGCGGCACGGCGGCGAGCTCGAAGCGCAAGCCGAGAGCGACGACATGGCGGGTATCGGCAGGAGCATCGGCTGCCCAGATCCACCGGGCCCGCCACGGACCGCTGGGGAACGACGGTACGTTGCGGGTGAGGAGCGCGCCGCTCCGGGACGCGTCGACGGCGCGTTCGGGCACGTCACTCGTACCCACGGTGGTCTCCTGACGCTCCGGTGCCCCAACCGTCGATCGCGTCGAGTGTGATCCGCACCGCGGCGCGCGCCGTCGGCTCGAGCGACGCCGCATGGACCATCTCGTGGCGATCGGCAGGATCAAACAGGTACATCGGTGCGGCAAGCAGGTTGACCATCGGAATCCCTTCGAGGTGGTAGAAGCCACCGTCGGTCGGTGGAAACGGGCCGAACAGGTCAGGCGGCAACGCCAATGACCGGTCGAGGTCCTCGGCGCGCACCGCCTCGAGGACCGCATCCACCAGCCGACGCTGTAACTCCCCGTCGGCCGAGACGAACCACCAGCGCACCTCCGGCCGGTCGGTCGGGCGAAGACCGCCCCGTCCGTCCGGAACCGCCTCGGCGGCGATGTGTTCGAGGTGCAGTCCGAACTGTATGTGGGCACGGTGTTGCCACGACTCGAGGAAGCAGCGCGTGCCCGCGCCGTGCGACATGTGGCCCGCAGTGAGCAAGAAGGCCATCGATGCCAACCTGTCGGCCGGGTCGATCGTCGCCCACGCCGCTGCCTGTGCCAACACCTGGGCGACACCCGAGGCGTCCTCGACGGCCGATGCCCAGGGCGCGTCGTGATGACTACCGACGACGATCCATCGTTCGGCGTCGCCACCCGCAACCGTGGCGATCACGTTGTGGTCGACACGCTCTTCGTTCACCACCTCGGTCGTCATCTCGATGTCGACCGCGCCGCGGGCGAGCAGGCCGTCGAGGACCTCGCCGCTACTGCGATCGAGCCATAGCGCCGGAATCGGTCGCAGCACGCCGTCGTACGGAACGAAGTAGTAGGCGCTCTCCCACGGTGCATCGAATACCCCGATCATTGCCCCAGCGCCAGCGGCGACGACATCGTCGATCTCCTTGCCGAGACGAGAACCGAACGGCAGTACGTGGGTGTGCGTGGCGAATTCGTCCAGGGGGTCGAATACCCCGAGGCGCGCACCGTCCAGCAACGCGACGGGGAGCTCGACCAAGGGAACGTGGGTCAGCGCGGCGTCGCCGGAGGTGGTGGGCGCGTCGGACGGCTGGAGACGGAAACGCCGAGCGCTGACCGCTGTGCTGAACGGCGCGGTGAAGCCGTCGAGCGAGCAGCGATCGCTCGGATCGTTGACGAGCCACGCATCGAGACGCGCCGGTCCAGGGTGCGAGGTCAGGCAACGCACCGGCTGCAGCTCGACCGCATACCCCATCGAGCCGAGCTGGTCGGCGCACCAGCGCGTCACGGCCGCGCCGGTCGCCGAGCCCGGACGGCGCACCCCGAAGGCGACGATGTCGTCGATCCAGGCGAGCTGCTGGGCTGTGTTGGGCACGGCACAGATCAATCGCTCGAGGAGCGGGCCGGCGGTCATCGTCGAAGTGCGGTACCGAACCACACCGTGTGGCGGTGCTCGGTGCGCAAGGCGTCGAGGGTCGGCGCGAGCGATGCCGTGAGGAACGCAGTCATCTCATCGATGGAAATCTCGGGGTGGCGATGCCACCACTGCGACACCGCGTGCACTGCACCGGTCACGAGGTGGGCGAGTGCTTCCAGCTCCCGGTCGTCCGGCTCCAGGCCGGCGGCGCGGTGACCTCGGCCCAGCGAGCCCATCACGACATCCACCTGACGGTGTTGCATCCGCCCGAGGGCAGCGGCGACTTCACCCCGGTGTGCCGATGCAAACATCGGGCCGAATAGCTGGTGTTGTCCACTGAAGTAGTCGAGGTATGCGCGAATCCCGGCTCCGAGCTGAGACTCGCCCTCCGGAGCGATCGCAGTACCAACAGCCTCAGCCATCTCATCGGTGACCATGTCGATGACCGCCGCAAAGAGATCGACCTTGGAGTCAAAGAGTGAGTACAGCACCGGTTTGGTCACCCCGGCTCGATCGGCGATGTGCTCCATCGAGACGCCGTCGAAACCGTCGGCGACGAAGCACAGCGACGCGGCGATCAGCACATGATCACGGCGTAGACCGGTCGGTACCGAGCGTGGTCCGTACTGGGCGACGTCGTCGGCGATTGCGTCAAGACGCGCTTCGAGGCGATCGATCACGATGGTGGCAGTCGACATGTGCTGAGTCTCGGTGGTGAATTGCTGTTGTGTGTCGTCGATCGCATCACCGACCTCCGTGAGCGATGTGGTGACCCGACTGGACGAGACAGTACCTACCAGCAGTATGTTATACCTACTCGGAGTAGCTATACCTCGGAGATTCGCCGAGGAGGGGGAAACATGAACCGTTCGAGGACGCCTCGACGCCACCGCAAACACGCACCGCTCGCCGCGGCAGCGGTGGCCGCCGCGCTCGTTGCCGCGTGCTCGAGTCCCGCCACCGACGACACGACGGGCCCGGCCGCAGAGCAGACGAGCGAAGCGAGCGCCGACTCCCAGCCACCACCGAGCACCGCTGCCGACACGGCAGTTGATGCCGACGGACGCGAGGACACCGGTGATGGCTCGCCGCCCACCGCGGAGAGCTCCGACACCGGCGATACCGATGCGCCGAGCGGACCGGCGACGCTCGCACCGATCAGCGTCGCGGTGATGTACCCCGACGTGTCAGTGGCTGCGGAGTTCGGCTTCGCCGAACCGATCGGCGACCTCGCCGCGGTGTTCCAAGCGCTCGCCGATGCGGCCAACGAGGCTGGCGGGATCGGCGGCCATCCGATTGACCTGAACATGGTGCAGTTCGACCTGATCGTCGACGGCGACAGCGTGCGGGCGTGTCTGACCGCCACGCAGGACATCGCTGCCGACATCGTGATCGGGGTCGGCGGAGTGTTCGGCGACCCGGTCGTCTGCGTCGCGGAACAGAACGAGACGCTGTTGATCACCACCGACGGCTCACCCGACGAGTTCTACGCGCGCGCCGATGGTCGACTGTTCACGTTGGTGCCCTCGAAGGGCGATACGCAGCTCGCAACGTTGTCGGCGTTCGCAGACACGTTGGGTGCTGCTCCGTTTGCGGTCTTCTCCGAGGTCAACAGCGGAGGCGACGCCGACACGATGCAGGACGTGCTGCTCCCGGCGCTGTCCGCTGCGGGACTCGAACCGGCGGTCACCGTGCTGGTCGACAGCGATGCGCAAGTGGCGGCCAGCCAGATCCCGATCGAGGTCGAAGCGCTGCGCGCAGCCGGAGTCGAGACCATCATCTCGACCACTGGCTTCTTCTCCACCGCCGCATTCGCCGCAGCGCTCGAGGCGGGTGGCGTCGACGTCACCTGGGTGGGCTCCGATGCGGGCGGGTTTGCCAGCGACCTGTTCGCCAGCCAGATGGACCCGAACCAGCTCGACAGTGCACGTGCGGTCACGGTGCGCGACACCGGATGGGAAGGAGCTGGCCTGGCGGAACCGCAAGCACGCGAGACATGCCGAGTTCGCGCCGGGGACGCACTCGGCACCGAGATCGCAATCGACTCGATCGACGTCGCCGGCGCTGAAGAGGCGTGTAACTACATCGACCTCCTGGTGTCAGCCGGCGAGTTCCTCGATGGTGAGCCGACCACCGAATCGCTTGCCGCGGCGTTGCGGCAGGTCACCCAGATCGAGTTCGCTGGGTTCGGACCGGCAGGCTTCGGTGACAGTCGTCAGGCCGCAACGACCGAGGTGCGTGAAATCACATGGTCGGCGGATTGTGGGTGCTGGTCGGTCGTCGGCGAGTACGCACCGCTCGATGTCGGCTGACGCAAACGGCGTGGGCGGTGAGACCCGCGCCGACCACCGATCCGGGGATGACCCCGACTCGACGTCCGAGGCGATGTCGTTATCGGAGGCGCTGCGTGTCGGCGGGATCCGCACGGTGGGAATCCTCGGCGCGCTCGCCCTGTTCGACGAACTCGACGGCGCGGTGATCGGGATCTTCGCCCCCGAGATCCAAGACTCGCTCGGCATCAGCACGACCGCGCTCGCTGCGATCTCCACTGCAGCAGGCGCCGTGTTCGTCGCGGGGGCCGTGCCGATCGCGCGGCTGGCGGATCGGACGAAGCGGAACCGCATCGTGGTTGCCGCCACGCTGATGTGGACGGTAGCGACTGCGCTGATCGGACTGGCGCAGAACCTCGTCCAGTTCGTTGTCGCCCGGGTGGTCACCGGCTTGGGGAAGTCGAACACGATCCCGGTCCACGGATCGATGCTCGCGGACGCATACCCAGAACGCGGCCGTGGCGCGATCTACGCACTCCACGGCGCATCAGGCCCGCTCGGGCGGGTACTCGCACCGCTCACCGTGGCAGTGCTCACGTTGGTGTTCACGGGCGACGACGCATGGCGAGTAATGGTCCCGATCGTGGTCATCGTGCCCGCCGGAGTGGCGATCATCGCCTGGATCTGGTTGCCCGAGCCCAGGCGCGGCGCCAATGAACGTCGGTGGATCGATCACGCCGACGGGAACACCGACGACGACCCAGACGACCATCCAGACGGCGACCCAGACCGCTTCGCCGAAGAGGCCGATCACGGCACCGGTGAGCCGCAGATGTCGATCGCCATGGCGTTCGCCCGCATTCGCCGTATCGCCACGTTCGACCGCCTGGCCACGGGGATCGGCGTGATCGGCTTCACCCTGTTCAGCGTCCCGATCTTCGTCAACCTCGTGCTCGACGAACGCTACGGGCTATCGCCTGGTCAGCGCGGTGTGATCGGCACGATCGCCGCGTGCGCATCGGTGATCGCCGTGCCGATTGGTGCCGGGTACGGCGGTCGCTTGTTCGAACGCGATCCCGGAGGTTTGCTCCGACTCATGGGGGGCGCGGTCGCCGCGGCAGCCGTCTGCACCTCGCTCGCAGTGTTCATGCCGAACGCCGCGCTGCTGACGGTGTGGTTCGCTCTCGGTGGGGCCATCGGGTCTGCTGCGTTCGTTTCGCTCTCGGTGATCGTTGCGGCCATCGTGCCGCCCAAGCTGCGCGCCCAGGGGTTCTCGTTGATCGGCGTCTACGTCTTCTTGATCGGCGGGTTCTCCGGGTCCCTACTGGCCGGGATCGTCGCCGACTCGATTGGCACGCGTGCAGCGATCCCGGCGGTGATCCTGCCGGCCGCGGCGATCGGCGGTTGGCTGATCGCCCGTGCCGCCCAGACATTCGACGGCGATCGCGCTCGACTCGTCGCGGAGGTCGAGGAGGAGGCCGCCGAGCGCGTACGGCGCCTGCGCGGCGGTGACGTCCCAACGCTGCAGGTCCGTGGCCTCGGCGTGTCGATTGGCACGGTACCGATCCTGCACGACATCGATCTCGATGTCGGCGCCAACGAGATCGTCGCCGTGGTCGGCACGAACGGATCCGGTAAGTCCACATTGTTGCGCACGATCTCGGGTCTGCAGGTCGCCGACCACGGGGTGATCCGATACGGCGCCTCCGACGTCACGCTGTGGTCGGCACATGCGCGGGCGCGTGCCGGCGTCGTCCAGCTCGCAGGGGGTCGCTCCAGCTTCGGGCCACTGTCAGTGCGCGAGAATTTCGAGGTCGGCGCGCTCCACGTACCGGCGAGGCAACGTCGCAAGGCGATCGATCGCAGTCTTGAGCTGTTCCCCGAGCTGACCCCACTGCTCGAACGACGAGCCGACCGGCTGTCGGGTGGAGAGCAACAGATGCTCGGACTCGCCCGAACGATGCTGCTCGATCCGCAGCTACTGCTGATCGACGAACTCTCGCTCGGACTCGCGCCTGTGGTGGTCGGGCGCCTCGTCGAAGCCCTCGACGACATCCGCGCCCGCGGTGCAGCAATCGTCGTCGTCGAGCAGTCGCTGAACATCGCATCCTCGGCGGCCGACCGCGTCGTATTCCTCGACCGCGGACGAGTGCGTTTCGTCGGTGCCGGCCGCGAGCTGATGGAGCGACGCGATCTCGCCCGCGCGGTTTTTCTCGGAGGCGACGCATGAGCATCGACCTCGTCACGATCGGTCTGATCACCGGAATCACCTACGGCCTGCTCGGCATCGGCATCACGCTGATCTATCGCTTGAGCGGAACGCTCAACCTGGCACAAGGCGACATCGGTGCGTTCGGCGGAGCGGTCGTCATGTTGCTCGCCGTTCGCTACGGATGGCCGTTGCCGATTGCCCTCCTCGTCGGTGTGCTCGGCGGCGCCGTCATCGGCGGGCTCACCGAGATCATCGTGATGAAGCGTCTCGGCAATCGATCGGCCGTGGTCCTCATGGTCGCCACACTCGGAGTCGGCCAGTTGGTCACGTTGTTACGCGTGTCGCTCCCCGGCGTCGAGCCATTCGCGCCGTTCCCGACCGTGATCAACGCACCGATCGAGATCGGACCCGTCGACCTGACCGGCGCCGAGTCGAGTGCGCTGATCATCGCTCCGATCGTGGCGGTGGTGGTGTGGTGGGTGCTGTCGCACACAACAGCCGGCGCGGTCGTACGGGCGACCGCGGCGAACCGCGAGGCAACACGGCTCGCCGGTATCGACGCCTCGCTCGTCTCCACCATGGTGTGGGTGGCAGCAGGTGCGATCGCCGTCGTCGCCACAACCACTGCGGTTCCACTGCGTGGCGGCACCGCCGTGGCGCTCGCCTCGGTCGGACCCGGTCTGTTGTTGCGCGGGTTCGCCGCCTCCGCGATCGGTCGCTTGCACTCGATCCCGATGACGCTCGTCGGCGGCTTGGTACTCGGAGTTGGCGAAGCGATGGCGATCAACTACTTCACCGATCCCGGCGTCACCAACCTGGTGGTGTTCGTGTTGGTGGTCATCGGCCTGGCCCGCCTTCCTCGCCAGGACTCCGACGACGGCACGCGCGTCCACGATGTCGGCCGTCCGTGGTCCGACTGGCCGTCGACCATGCGCGTGCAAATCGCTCGCTTCGCTCCCACCGTGATGACGATCAGTGCAATCGTTGCGCTGCCGTTCTTCGTCACATCAGCCGGCAACACGTTTCAGCTGGCGCGGTTGGCCGTTCTCGTATTGATCGTGGCCGCGACCACGGTGCTCGCCGGCTGGTCGGGCCAGGTGTCACTCGCCCAGTACGCCCTTGCTGGCATCGGCGCCATCGTGTCTGCCCGACTCATCGACGCCGGCGCCACGTGGGAAACCTCGCTTGTCGGCGCCGCCGTGGTCGCCGCGGTCGCCGCCGCGCTCGTCGCGCTGCCAACCTCGCGGCTGCGTGGGTCGCAACTCGCGATTGCCACGCTGGGACTCTCGGTGATGGCTCCTGCTTGGCTGTTCCGACAGGGAATCACCGGAGCCGAGCAGGTGCTCGAGGTGCCACGGGTCGACTTCGGTGTGTTCGATCTCGTGTCGCAACGGGCGTACTACCTCTTCGTCGTCGCTGTCGTCGCCGTGATGTTTCTCGTGCTCACGGTGATCGGGCGACGAGCGACCGGGCGACGGTGGCGGGCCGTACGCGACAACGAGCGGGCAGCCGCCGCATTCGGCATCAGCGCGTGGCGCACCCGCGTCGCTGCCTTCGCGCTGTCCGGCGGGCTCGCCGGACTGGGTGGAGGACTCCTGGCCGGCTTGCTCGTCACCTTCCGGCGCGGTGAGTTCACGCCAGAAGACTCCATCGAGATCGTGGTGATGGCTGTCATCGGCGGGCTCGGTTCGCTCGGCGGGGCAATCCTCGGCGTCGTCTACGTTGGGGCGCTCCCGGCCTTCTTCTCCGATCTCAGCAGCCTGCAGCTCCTGGTGAGCGGGGTCGGGTTGCTGGTGCTGTTGATGTACTTCCCCGATGGCCTCGCCAGCATCGTGCGTCGAGCGCAAGCCGCGCTTGCAGGCCCCCCGCGGCCGCGTGGCCACGCAGAGGTGTCCGGCGAACGCATCGACGCGACCGCGCCTGCCACTCCGCTCGACGGCATCGTCGAACGTCTCACCCTCAACGTCGATCGGCACCGTGGCGGTGCAGCGGCACTGTCGGTCGTGGGCATCGAAGTCCGCTTCGGTGCGGTGGCGGCCGTGGAGGATGTCGATCTAACGGTTCGTGCCGGCGAGATCGTGGGGTTGATCGGCGCCAACGGCGCGGGGAAGAGCACCTTGCTCAACGCGATCAGCGGCCTGCAGCCGGCGCGGGGACGCGTCGAGTTAGGCGGGCGCGACATCTCTCGTCTCGGAGCGGAGCGACGAGCCCGACTCGGAATTTGTCGCACGTTCCAAGATGCGCGTCTGTTTCCCAACCTCACCGTGCGCGAGACCGTGCTCGTCGCGGCAGCGACACGTGAGCGCGACAGTGTGATGCTTGACGCCTTGGTGCCCGCGATCTGGCGAGGCACTGAACGGCGCCTTGCGGAACGCGCCGACGCGGCGATCGGGCTCACCGGTCTCTCGCGATTCGTCAATGAGCCGTGCGCGGTGCTCAGTACCGGCACGCGACGCATCGTCGAGGTCGCTTGCTTGGTGGCGTCGGCAGGTCACGTGCTCCTCCTCGACGAGCCGACTGCCGGCCTCGCCCAACGAGAGGTCGAGCAGTTTCCTCCGATCCTCCACGCGCTGCGCGAGCACCTCGGCGCAACGGTCGTGATCGTCGAGCACGACGTCGCCATGCTGTCTCACGCATGCGATCGGTTGGTGTGTCTCGAGGCCGGATTTGTCATCGCCGACGGGCCACCCGAACAGGTGCGCCACGACCCGCGCGTGATCGAGTCCTACCTCGGGCCAGACGCCGTCGCGATCAGCCGGTCGGGAGTGGTCGCTGCGGATCGATAGGTGATCCGGCGTTGGCCAACGCTGGCGCCACCAGCGCAACGAATCGCCAGGCATCGAGACGGTCGACGCCGACTGCCAGCACGACTGTGGCGTCGTCGGCGATCGGCAGCGTCGCCGCAGCAGACGACACCGAGTCGCCAATTGCGACGCTGCGGTCACCACGCCACTGATCGCCGTGTGATGAGGCACCCACGAGCACCGCACACACCACATGGCCGGCATCGGCGACCGCAGCGAGCGAACCGGCACCTGGACTGTTCGCACCGAATCGCTCGGTGTGCGCAAGCAACGTTCGGCCACTGCGGCGTACCCGTACGAACAGCTCGAGGTCACCGGCGGGTTCGTCGTGGCGGCCGAGAGCGACCTCTTCGACGAATCGACACGACGCCGTCGCGTCGAGATCGAGCGTCGTCGACGCGCGATGCACCGATCCGGTGACCGACACAACCGGCTCGGGTCGCCAGTCCAGGTGTGCTCGTTCGGCGACGACGATCGAGGTCGATGTCGATGACGACTCGCCACGTGGGCCTGGCCACACCAGCGTGGCCGCTGCGGAGCCGACACGAGCCGACGCTCCTGCGCCGACATGCACATCGGTGTGGAGCTCGTCTCCGCCGACGGGTGCCGCCGTCGATCCGACGAGGAGAATGCGGTCGTGACACTGCCGAACCGTGAGCGGCGGCTCGCAGCGCACGTCCACGAGCCGATCGCGTCCATCACGACGCTCCACGGTGATCAGGGAGCGAGCGCGCATCAATCGATCGGCCGACCGACGCGCTGGCGCACCCAGTCGGCGATCGACGACACCCCGCTCGGATCGGCGAGCGACACGGCAGCGACCGGCGCACCGTCGCGACGGTCGTTGGCGTCGGCGACCATCCGTTCAACGTCGGCGCCCACATGGGGCGCGAGGTCGGTCTTGTTGATCACCAAGAGATCGGCCTTGGCCACGCCGGGGCCACCCTTGCGCGGCACGTCATCGCCGCCAGCGGTATCAAGCACGAAGATCTGCGCGTCGACCAGACCCTCGCTGAAGATCGCCGTGAGGTTGTCGCCGCCAGACTCCACGAGGGTCAACTCGACCTGCCCAAGTGCTGCTTCGAGCTGCTCGACCGCGTCGAGATTGGCGGCGATGTCGTCGCGAATCGCGGTGTGTGGGCAACAGCCGGTCTCCACGGCGACGATCCGTTCCGTCGGCAATGCGCCAGCGGCACGAAGCGCATCGGCGTCTTCTGTGGTGAAGATGTCGTTGGTCACCACGGCGACCGACAACTCGTCGCGCAGGGTGCGGCACAACTCCCCGACCAGCGTGGTCTTGCCACTGCCGACCGGCCCACCGATGCCAATACGAACACTTCGGGTACGGACACTTCGAGTCATGCGGCGAACATCCTGTTGTCCCACGTGCCGTGATCCTCCGCGAGAATCTCGGTCAGCACGCTTCCCCACGACGGCAAGTCATCCGCCGACGCATCGCTCGTGGCCTGCACCGCCAGTCGTTCGATGTCGTCGGCGAGCAGCGCCGACAGCGCCGCGAGCTCGATCGGATCGAGACCGAGCAGCCGAATCGCCGCAGTCGTGCCGGCAGCAACCAGGTGATGCAGCTGCACGGTTGCCGCGTCGAGCGACGTACCGTCGATTGCGTTGGTCAGCGCACCGAGTACCAGTGGTTGCAGCGGACCGCCGGGGAGCTCGGCAAGCGCGTCGAGCACGTCGCTGTTGCCAACCCGGGTGGCCACACGCATCATCTGCCGCCCCAGCTGACGACTCACCTCCCGCTGGCGGGGGGCGATCAGGCGCGCTACCAGCTCGGCATCGAGGGTGGCGACAACGTCCGGTGCCGATCGCTCAAGGGGCATCGCTATCCGCGCCGCGAACGCCGCCTCGGTGTGGCCCGTCGTAGCGAGCCGCCCACGGAGATAGTGCTCGAGCGTCGTTGCGTCGGACACGTCGCCGTAGCGCACCGCCGACTCGACGCCGGCGGATTGGGTGTGGCCGCCGGCCGGCAGGCGAGCGTCGGCGATCAACAGGAGGAGCGGGTTCATCGGTTGCGAGGCGGCGCGACGGAGGGACTGGTCATCATCAGAACAGGAAGTAGCGCTGGGCGATCGGCAGCTCGTCGGCGGGTGCCGCTTCGATCAGTTCACCGTCGATGCGCACGGCAAACGAGTCGGCGTCGATGTCGATCGCTGGCGTGGCGGTGTTGAGCGGAAGGTCGGCTTTGGCGACGGCGCGGGTGTTGGCGATCGGCACGAGCGGGCGGTGGACCGCCACGCGTTCGGCGATGTCGGCCTCGATCGCGGCCTCGCTGACCCAGGCGACGCTGCGGTCGGCAGCGACTTTGGGCGCAGCGCCCCACATCGGTCGCGGAAGTTCGGGTTGCGGTGTCGGGATGGATGCGTTGGCATCGCCCATCGTGGCCCAGGCGATCATCCCGCCTTTCACCACGAGGTGCGGGCGCACGCCGAAGAACGCCGGGTCCCACATCACCAGATCGGCGAGCTTGCCGACCTCCACCGAGCCGACGTCGGCAGCGAGACCGTGCGTGATCGCCGGACAGATCGTGTACTTGGCAACGTAGCGGCGAGCGCGCAGGTTGTCGGCGAGACCGTCGCCGTCGAGCGTGCCGAGACGCCGCTTTATCACATGTGCGGTCTGCCAGGTGCGGATCACCACCTCGCCGATGCGCCCCATTGCCTGCGAGTCCGAGCCGATCATCGAGATCGCCCCGAGGTCGTGGAGGATGTCCTCGGCGGCGATGGTCGATGGGCGAATGCGGCTTTCGGCGAAGGCCAGGTCCTCAGGGACCTGCGGGTTGAGATGGTGACACACCATCAACATGTCGAGGTGTTCGTCGACGGTGTTCACCGTGTGCGGCCGAGTCGGGTTGGTCGACGACGGCAACCCGTAGTGCTCGGCGGCGACGGTCATGTTGTCGGGGGCGTGGCCGCCGCCGGCGCCCTCGGTGTGGAAGGTGTGGATCGAGTGCCCGGCGATCGCCG
>JBCCVW010000090.1:0-17391 GCA_039194665.1 Actinomycetota bacterium | reverse complement strand
CGTCAGGCGATCGGTAGCGTTGCGCCGATGGCCACCACCGACACCGTCGACGAGCGCGCCGCGCCCGGCATGTCGGGGCTGGCATTAGCCGGCTTCGGCGCGCTGCTGATGTGTCTCGCCGCCGGCTACGGCGTGCTGTTCACCATTGTCGACGACTACCGCGACGAGTACGGGATCAGCGAAACGGCGATCGGCGTGGTCATCGGCCTCGGGTTCATCACGGCGTTCATCGCCCAGTTGTTCATCGCGCCGTGGGCCGACCGCGGGCACGCCCGAACGGTTGCCCTCGCCGGCACGGCGATCGGAGTCGCCGGCCTGTTGTTGATGGCGATCGGCACGTCGCTCACGCCGATCCTGATCGGCCGCTGCATCTCCGGTGTCGGGATCGGCGCGGCGGTTCCTGCGGTGCGTCGAATGGTCATTCTCGCCGACCCGGCCAACCTCGGCCGCAACCTGGGCCGTCTGCTCTCTGCCGAAGTGTTCGGCTTCGCCATGGGGCCGGCGATCTCGGCGGTGCTCGTCGGCCCATTCGGCATTCCGGCGCCGTTCTTCGTCGTCGCCGGAGCGACGACGATCTTGATGACAGTTGTGGCCCGCTTCTCCGTCGAGGAAGAGGTCACCACCGACGCTCCCGCCCGGCTGGCTCTCGACCTGCTGCGCATCAAGCCGTTCGCCGGCGCCGTCCTCCTCGGGGCAG
The DNA here is from genome assembly GCA_039194665.1 of Actinomycetota bacterium. Taxonomy (GTDB): domain Bacteria; phylum Actinomycetota; class Acidimicrobiia; order Acidimicrobiales; family Ilumatobacteraceae; genus JABSQH01. The sequence goes on along the minus strand of JBCCVW010000090.1, from coordinate 16,694 downwards.
CGGTGTACGTGATGATCGGCGGGTTCGACGCGCTGTGGGCCGTGGTGCACGACGACCTCGGCACCGCCGACTGGATGGCCAACTTGGGGATCACGTTGTTCGCCGTGCCGCTCGTTCTGTTCGGCCCGCTCGGCGGCAAGTTGAGTCAGATGTACGGGCCGTTCCGCGTGGCCACACTCGGATTGCTGGCGGGCGCCTTCTACATCTCGATGTACGGGATCCTGCCCACCGGGGGATGGATCTTCGCTTTGGCAATGGTCCATGCGGTCACCGACGGCTTCACCATCTCGTCAGCCGGCGTTGCCGTGGGGATGACCGTGCCAAAGGAACGCCAGGCGGGCGCGCAAGGTGTGCTCGGCGCCGCGCAGGCGATGGCTGCCGGGGTCACCGCCATCGTCATCGGTGCGACCTACGACACCACCGGACGGACGGCTGCGTACTTGCTGTGTGGTGCGCTGATGGTGGCGCTCGTCACCAGCGGGGTCTGGCTCGCTCGCTCGGCGTGGTCGCTGCGCGACGCGCCGGCGCAGTAGCCCGGCGAACCCCGTCGACTTGGCCCGAGTTCGCGGCTGACGCCGCCGCGGGTTGTCAGGCGTCGACGGGAGCCAACATCTCGTCGGCTGCCGTCCACGGATCGACCTCGCGCGCGACGACACCGTCGGTCAACTCGTCCCAGCGGTCGCCCGAGCAGATTTCGCGTGCTCGGCGGCCGAGCCGTTGGGCGACGATCTCGCGGAGCTCTTCACGCAAGCGGAACGTGCGCCGCTCGAGCAGCAGTCCGCTGTCCTCGGCGTATGCCCGGTGCGCTTGCACGGCAGCCCACAGCTCGGGGACGCCCTCGCCGGTCGACCCAACGGTGGGCACGATCGGCGGTCGCCAAGCATCGTGGGGCAGGTCGGAGAGATCGAGCATCTGCATCAGATCGCGCGTGGTTTCCGGCACACCGTCGCGATCGGCCTTGTTGATCACGAACACGTCGGCGATCTCCATCAGCCCGGCCTTGTTGGCCTGCACGCTGTCGCCCCAGCCCGGGTTGACGACCACCACGGTGGTGTCGGCCTTGCCAGCCACCTCTACCTCGACCTGCCCGACGCCGACGGTCTCGACCAACACCAGTTGGCGGCCGATGGCGTGCAGCACGCGTACCGCCTCGGGCGTGGCGAGCGACAGGCCACCGAGATGACCGCGGGTGGCCATCGAACGGATGAACACCCCAGGGTCGGTGGCGTGATCCTGCATACGCACGCGATCGCCGAGAATCGCTCCACCGGTGAACGGCGACGACGGGTCGATGGCGAGCACAGCGAGCTCCATCTCGAGCGACCGCAGGTGGCCGATCCACGAGCTGGTCAATGTGCTCTTGCCCGCTCCGGGCGCTCCGGTGAGACCGATCGTGTAGCCATCGCCGCTACGCGGGTGCGCCAGCCGACCGATGATGCGCGCCGCCTCGTCGCCGCGCTCGATCAGCGAGAGCAGTCGGGCCAACGCAGCGCGGTCGCCCGCGAGGGCGGCATCGAACAGCTCCTCAGGAGGAGCCCCGCGGCGAATCACCGGGCTAGTCCGGCCACCACGGTGATCACGCGAGCGCCTCGGTGACGTTCACCACTTCGGTGACGCCATCGACGCGGTCGCGCATGATCCGTTCGATACCGGCCTTGAGGGTTGCGGTCGACGCCGGACAGGTACCACAGGCGCCCACCAGTTCGACTTCGATGACTCCGGTATCGGCATCGACATCGCGCAACACGATGTCGCCGCCGTCAGCCTGGAGCGCCGGACGGATCACTTCGATGGTGGCTTCGACCTGTTCACGCATCTCGACACACATTCAATCAACAAAGGCCGTACGATCGAACCTCGTGAGTGCGTTGCTCGCCCACCAGGGCGGCTGGGACGAGATCCTGCTGATCGCCGGCCCGATCGCTCTGATCGCCGGGTTGCTGATCCTCGCCAAGAAGCGCGTCGAGGCGGCGGCCGACGAGCGCGAGACCGAGCACGCGTAGCGCCGGGCCGGACGCCGCCGCCGTCCGCACGTCGAGCCCGCCCGGTCCATGACCATCGCTGTCGACGATCGGCGTGGCATAGGAATCTATGTTTGTGATACCTGTAGTGGATCGCGCATATGCGCGATAGAGTAGGAACTCGAATCGATACCGCATCGGCGGAACGATTCACTCGACACCTCGCTGTGTCCAACTGAAGCCTCCGTATGGGAGGTAGTGCAATGACCAACGACGACGCGGTGGCTGCCTTTGCGGCGGTGCTTGCGATCGCTCCTGACGAATGCGATCGCGACGAGCTCGCGGCTGCGGTCAGTGATGTCAGATGGTTGAAATCGAGGCTCGACGCCGTCCAAATCGGCTTGACGCGACGAGCGCGTGAGTTGGCCGATACCGGCCACGCCGAACCCGCCGAGTCGCTACTCGGGTCAGCCGGTGGGATGGACTCGCGAGCGGCCGATACCGCCACAGCTCGTGAGGAACTGTGCAATCAGGCGGCCGACGTCGAGGACGCACTCTCCGAGGGCCGAGTGTCGACGGCCTACGTCGACGCGATCGCCACGACAGCGAGCGCTCTCCCCGAGGATCTACGACCCGAGTTCCTTGCGCACCAAGAGCAGCTGCTGGCTGCGGCGGCGGTGTTGTCGGTCGACGCCTTCCGCAGAAAGTGCCGACAGTTGGCCCGCGACATTCGCGCCGCGCAGGCGAACGACGGCGAAGACGACGAACTGTCCCGGCAACGGAAGCAGTCGAAGATCTCCCAATGGGTCGACAAGACCACCGGCATGCATCACATTCACGCCGAGTTGGACCCCGAACGCGCCGCCAAGGTCACCGCCGCAATCAGCCGGGCGGCCAACACGATTCGTTCGACCCTCCCCGCTCAGGAGACGCGCTCGTGGCGGGCGTTGGAGGTCGATGGCTACGTCACGGCCATCACCGCCGGCGGCGGGGTCACCAGCCGAGCGGGGACGTCTTCGGGATCAGGTGGCGCGGAGGTTCAGGTACTCGTCGACTACGACACGCTCGTCAACGGGCTGCACGAGCACGGCATCGCCGAAACGGTCGATGGTGTGCAGTTGCCGGTGTCGGCGATCCGGCGGATGTGCTGTGACGCCAACATCATCCCCACCGTCCTTGACGGCGAGGGCCGAGTCCTCGACGTCGGCCGGGCGAAACGCACGGCGACGGCCGAACAACGACACGCACTCGCGGCAATGCACGCCACCTGTGCCCATCCGCAGTGCAACATGCCGTTCAACGCCTGCCGGATTCACCACCTCGACTGGTGGACCAGAGATCTCGGACCCACCGACCTCAACAATCTGCTCCCGGTGTGCGAACACCATCACCACCAGGTGCACGAGGGTGGCTGGAGCCTCACCATGACGCCCGATCGAGTCGCCACCTGGACTCGGCCCAACGGCACCGTGTTCTGGACGGGATCAACAGTCGACCGACGCCAACCCGCCGCATAACAACGGTCGGGCGCGCGCCGTCGTTACGTTCGGCTGATACCAGCGCCAACCGCAGCCAGCCGACCGACCAGATCGTCGTAACCGCGGTCGATGTGGTGCACGCCACCGATTGAGGTTTCACCCTCGGCCGCAAGGCCGGCAACCACCATCGCTGCCCCGGCACGAATGTCGTGGGCGCGCACCGGCGCGCCCGAGAGGCGACGAACGCCACGGACCACCGCGTGATGGCCGCTCGTGCGTACGTCGGCGCCCAGGCGCTGCAGCTCCTCGACGTAGCGGAACCGACCCGGATAGAGATTCTCGGTGACGATGCCCACACCGTCGGCCACCGCCAGCATCGTGATGATCAAGGGTTTGTAGTCCGTGGCGATGCCGGGATACGGCAAGGTCGCCACGTCGATCGATCGCAGCCGTTCGCTCGACTCGACCATCATCTCGCTGCGGAGATTCCCATCGCTACCACCACTGTCATGGCCAGCGCCGCCGGGGCCACCGTGGCCGTCGCGCACGTCGATGCTCAATCCCATCTCGCGGAACCGGTCGAGCACCGTCACCATGTGATCGGGGCGGGCGCCGCGCACGGTGATCGCTCCCCCGCTCACCGCCACGGCTGCCAGGTAGGTCGCCGCTTGAATACGGTCGGGCACGGTGTGATGGGACACCGCATGCAGCTCGTGCCGCTCTACCCCGTCGATCGTCAGCGTCGGCGTACCGATCCCGTCGATGCGTGCGCCCATCGCCACCAGGAACTCGCACAGATCGATCACCTCGGGCTCACGGGCCACGTTGTCGATACGCGTCCGCCCATCGGCGAGCACCGCCGCGGTCACGAGGTTCTCGGTAGCGCCGACGCTCGGGAAGTCGAAGGTGATCTCCGCACCGTGCAACCGGTCGGCGAACGCTTCGAGATACCCGTGACTGAACTTGAACGTTGCGCCCATCGCTTCGAGCCCAGCCACGTGCATATCGATCGGGCGCGCCCCGAAGTCGTCGCCACCCGGCATCGATAGCCGCACATGGCCGCAGCGGGTGAGGAGCGGACCCAACACGTTGATCGACGCTCTGATCCGCTCGACCAGCTCGTACGGCGCAACCGGCGTGAGGGCGCCGTGGTCGGTGGCCAACATCCGGTCCCCCGACGGCCGCTCAATGCGCACACCGATGGCCTCCAACAGTTCGCTCATGATCGCCACGTCGGCAATGTCGGGCACGTTCGTCAACTCGAACTGCCCGTCGGTGAGCAGGGTGGCGGCCATCAGCTTGAGGACCGAGTTCTTGGCCCCAGGCACGTCGACAGTGCCCGACAGTGGTGCCCCGCCGCTGACGACGATCGTCTCGTCGGCGCCATCCTGGCTGCCCGGTGGGTTCGACATCACCCCAGTATGCTCCCGCCGTGGAGCGAGCTGGGCGCATGCTCACCAAGCGCTGGCCCGCCGATCCGGCGCTACTTACACCGCGCTCGGGCATCCTGCAGGAGACCCGCGTCGACGAGACGCCACCCGAGCAGTCCGGTCCAGCGGTCGACAGCGGCGAACGCGACGTCGGCGTCGCCGCCGGCACAAATGCCGCCGCCAGCACTCGATTCGAGCAGGCCGAGGGGCCGTTCCTGCACTACTCACGCACCGTCACCACCGACGGCGACGAGTACGTGGAACGCACCCGCTATCGCCTCGAGGTGCCCTGGTTCGGGTGGCTGTTCGGACCGGCCGTGCGCGCGGTGTTGGCCCGCCGCATCTCCCCAACTGGCTGGTGGACGCCTCCGGATCGGCTCGACCCACAACAGGTTCTGGTCCTCGGGCTGCTCGCCGCGGCGTCGATGAGCGCCGCGTTCGTCAACACGCTGTTCACCCAAACCGTCGCCTTCGCCGCCGACGAATTCGACGTCAGCGACACCGGTATCGGCATCGGCGGAGCAGTCGTACGAGCTGGCATCCTCATCGCCCTGCCCGCCGCGGTGCTCGCAGACCGCATCGGGAGGCGACGGGTGATCGTCGCCGTCGCCTGGCTTGGACCGGCGTTGTCGCTGCTCGGCGCCATCGCGCCGTCCTACCCGCTACTCGTCGCCACCCAGACGATCGCCCGCCCGATGGGGATCGCACTGGCCTTCCTGATCGGCGTGGTCGCCGCGGAGGAGATGCCACGCAGCAGCCGGGCCTACGCCGTGAGCATCCTGGCGATGGCCTCGGGACTCGGCGCCGGCATCGCCGTGCTGTCACTGCGCCTCGCTGACACCGGCGATGGCGGATGGCGTTTGGTGTACTTGCTTGCGGCGATCTGGCTGATCGTGGCCATCGACCTCACCCGACGGCTGCCGGAGACACGACGCTTCCAAGCCGCCGAGATCACACCGACGTCACGGCCCCCGCGCCTCAATCGGAGCCGACTACTGCTGCTCGCCGCCGTCGCGTTCGCCGGCAACATCTTCGTCGCCCCGGTGAGCTTCTTCCAGAACCGGTACCTCACCGACGTACACGACTTCTCGGGCGGCATGATCGGCATCTTCTCGATCGCCGTTGGAACGCCGGCGGGCATCGGTCTGATCATCGGCGGACGGCTGGCCGATACCGCCGGGCGGCGCATGCTGATCGCAGTGACCCTGCCGCTCTCGACGATCGCCCTCGTCGGCGCCTACTCGGTCGGCGGACCACCCTTGTGGCTGCTGTCGCTCGTCGGCGGAATGTTGGCCAGCGCGGCGTACCCCGCGCTGGCCGTCTATCGCAACGAGCTCTTTCCAACGGGGAATCGTGGGCGCGCCAGCGGCTTGCTCACCGCGTCCGCCCTGGTCGGCGGCATCTTCGGGCTGATCGCCACCGGCCTCTTGCTCGACGAGTCGTGGGGATTCGGGTCGGTCATGGCCGTCATGGGGATCGGCCAATTCGTAGTCACTGCGCTGGTTCTGCTCGCTTACCCCGAAACGGCACACACCGAGCTCGAGACGCTCAACCCCGAAGATCAACGAGAAGATCAGGCAGCGGATCAACCGGGCCCCCAGCCGGGCGGAGGGGCCCAAGATCAGCCGGGAGTCAGGAGAGCTCGGCGAGGAAGCCAGCGACCTGATCGGCGATGAGCTCGTCGGCGCCGCGCAGGTCGTGGCGGCCACCGTCGACCCACACGTGCTCGACCGGACCGTTGATCGTCGGCAACCACTCGGCGAACTCGTCAGGCGTGCCGAACGGGTCGCGCGTACCCGAGATGAACAAGCACGGCACCTCGATCGCCCCGAAGTGGTCGACGCGCACGTTCTCGGGCTTGCCTGGTGGATGCAGCGGATAGGCGATGAGCACGAGACCGGCGAGTCGAGCGACGGGACCCTGTTCGTCGACGTCGGCGGCCACCATCGACGTCATGCGCCCGCCCATCGAACGGCCGCCGAGGACCACCGGGCCGCGGCGCCGAGCAATCCCGGCCAGATCCTCTCGGATCGAATCCATCAGCTTCGGCGCACGGTCGGGCGCACGACGACCAAGCTTGCGGTACGGGAAGTCGTGCCGGTCCACGTGGGCGCGCCGGCCGAGGTGGGCCTCGATCTCGAGCAGACTGCTGTGGTCGCGATCGGACCCGGCCCCGGGATAGAGCAGCAGTGATGGGATCGCCATGGTCGATCAGCGCTTCGCGGTGAGCACACGACGCGCTTCCGCGAGGTCGCTCATCGCCTTGGCCGCATCGAACTCGTCGCCGCCGTGATCGGGGTGGACGTCACGCATCCGTTGGCGGTACCGGGCGGTGACCTCCTTGCCGCTCGGGTCGGTGCCCTGCACGTCGAAGCCGAGGATCTCCAGCGCCCACGCCCGCGGGTCGGCCAGGGCCTCGAGCGCCAGCGTGTTCGATCCGGCAAGGTGAGCGATCAGCCCGGGGCCGATCGGGCCGCGCCAACGCGCCGCCTTCTGCAGTACTGGAGCCAACGCTCGCCGGTGTTCGGGAGCGAGCCGTTCGACGGCGTATACCGCGCCAAGGACCTGCGCCAGGTTGGTCCCGACGGCGTCGAAGTCGAACGAGATGTCATCGCCGTCGCCGACCAGACGATGACGGCTGACGGCGAGTCCGTGACGGTCGACCTGAAACCGGTGACGCAGCCGCGGTTGCACGATGCGCTCGCCGCGCTCGACCTCTGTGATCAAACGATGGATGTCGACGATCAGGTCGTCGTCGATGCCATCGAGGTGAGCGGCCACGACCGACCCGAGCAACAACCCGCCGAAGCCGGGCGCAGGATCGACCGGCAGCACGAGGTGGCCGAGCGCGACCCGCCGGGTCGGTACCGCTGGCCGGGTGTGCCACACCTCGAGCTCGGCGAGCAGTTGTGGCTCGTCGGCCGGACGTTCGTTCACACGTAGGGCCGCACGAGCGACCGCAGCTCTTGGGCCAGGCCAATCACATCGGACGCGCCATCGACACCGGCGGCGCCCGTCCCGTCGTTGCGCACCACCTCGACGATCGCATCGACGCCGCGCACCGCCTGCGCCCACGGCCGTTGTGCGAGTCCGTACGGCGGCACCTTCGGGTCGAGCAACTGGGACAGCTCCATCAACCCCACCCGTGCGTCGGCATCGTTGGGGTTCTTGGCCAGCCGATCGGCGGCGAGGAACATCGCCGATAACGCATCGTCGGGAGCCCCCGGGCCATCATCGTCGGCCGACACCAGCTCGCCGGCCTCGATCGCGTCGAGTAGGTCATCGACGGCGTCTTCGGCATCGTGGGCGACCAACACGGTCGTGCCGTCCCAACGATGGGGTACCTCGGTTTCGACGAGCGCCTCGGTGAGCACCTCGCGATCGGCGTCGGTCCACTCGTCGAGGCCGAACTCGGTGACCTCGGCGTCGTCGTCCAGCGGAACGGGAAACGGCCCGATCTCGGACTCGAGCTGCTCGAACAGCTGGTCGGCTGATTCCTCGGCGACCTCGGGGACCAACAGCTCCTCGCCGTCCCACGCGTGCGGGATCAGCGCTTCGGCGAGCGCCTCGGACAGCTCGGCACGCTGTTCCCAGGTCCACGCAGCCAAGTCGTAGTGCACCTTGACCACCGCGGGATCGTTCGGATCGAAGTCGATCTGGCCCGACTGCCCGGCCTGCTCCACCTGGGCGTCGGCGCCCTGTTTGTTGACGAACGCCACGACCCAAACGCTATCTGTGTGATGCGCTGGTCAGTGCGTGAACAACGCGTCGAGAAACGCCTGCATCCGCGCGTACTCGTCGGCGACGTTGTCGGGGTCGCGGAAGCCGTGCCCCTCACCGTCGTACACGACGTGCTCGACGCGTGCGGCGGCTCCGGCGTGGGCGGTGATCGTCGCAACGAGCTGCTCGGTCTGTTCGGCGGGCACCACCGGGTCGTCACTTCCGTGGAACACCAGCAGCGGCTTGGTGATCTGCGCGGCGCGGTGGATCACCGACAACCGCGCAAATGCAGCGGCGTCGTCGCGCGGACCAACCAAGGTGTCGGTGTAGTGCGCCTCGAGACGGTGGCTGCGCGCCGCCAGGTCGGCAAGGTCGCTGACGGGATACGAGGCGATGCCCCCGGCGACGAGTTGGGGATGGTCGGCGAGGATGCCGAGGACTGCGCCGCCCCCAGACGAGCCGCCGACGATCACCGTCGACGCCGAGTCGGTCACCCCGGACATGTGCAACTCAGCGAGCACGGCAGCGATGTCGTCAACGTCGGTGCGACCCCATCCGCCATGCAACGCCTGCTGAAACGCCCGCCCGTAACCGGTGGATCCCCGGTGATCGGGGATCACGATCTGATACCCACGGCTGGTCCAGTAGTCGAGCCGCGGCCGGAAGTCGTTGCGCCACTGGTCGGTCGGCCCACCGTGGATCCAACACAACGTCGCTGGCCCACGCCGTCGGCCCGAATTGGAATCGAAACCCGAAGCAGGATCTGGCGCCGTGTCCCGTACTGGGTCTGCGCGCTGCTCTCGTTCGCGGCCGCCAGCGACGACGCGCCGCGCCGGGATCGTCGTGTCGAGGGTCTCGATACGCGGCGGCTCCACCGTCCGCCACGCGGCCACGCCCGACCCGACGATCACGCGGGCAGGGCGCGCTGATGGCCCGTGTGCACGTGGGTCGATCACAACGATCTCGCCGGGTCGGCCTGGCGCCGATCGCAACGCCACGATGCGCTCTCCCACGATCGACACCTGTCCCCACACATGGCTGTCGTCCAGCACCGCCGTGTCGCCTCCCGGCTGCACCGCCACGAGCTGCCCACCGCCGCGCACATTGCGGGTCACCACCGCACGGCCGTCGGCGCCGACGTCGTAGGACCGATTGCCCATGCCCCACGTGGCGCCCGCCTGTTCGAGCGACTCGGGGAGCACCGGCCGACCGCCGACGTACACGTTGCGCCAGCCAGAGCCGTCGTGGACGTGGGTCGGCATGCCGTCGGGGGCGAACCGCGGCTCGGACACGGCGCCATCGTCTGGCTTCCACGCTGACACGACACTGTTGCGATCGGGGGTGCGATCGCGGTAGCGATCGGTGTGGCCATCGGGCGCACCGCCAAATACCACATCAACTCGTTCCGCGGCGTCCCACGCCATCCATGGCGGCGACCAGCCAACCCACGACGCCATCTGTCCGCTGACGGAGACGACCGGGTCGAAACAGAATTCATGGCGGCCGTCGTCGATACGACGAGCCTCGCCATCGCGGCCACCGGCCGATTCTTCATCGATCGCCACGAGCCACACCTCGGCTTCGTCGACGGCGACTACGACTGCGAGCCGGCCGTCGACGACACCAACCGACGGGGCCCGGCACGAGCGCTCGAACCGCGTCACCGGACGACTCTCAGCGCCGCGGGTGAGCCACACTTCGCCGTCGACTCCAACGAACACCACGCCGTCGCTGTCGGGGAGCCAGGCGAACCCGCCGCCACCAAGGCCCCGGCCCGGCGACGGCTCGGCGCCGAAGGCCAGCGGCGTCGCCGCTCCCCCGCCGACCGGCACGACGAGCAATTCGCTCCGTCCACGCCATCGACGGATGAAGCCGATCCACCGCCCGTCTGGTGACGGCCGCGGCTCGGTGATGTCGCGACTCGACACGACGAGGTCGAGCGAGAGCGGCGCGGACATCGCCGTCGACCCTACGACAGCGACGACAGCGAACGTGGGTAGATGGGTGCGTCAACGGGGAAATGCGTAGTACCAGCGCACCGATTGCGTGACTGATTGGTTCCAATTGCGTAATCACTACGGATGTGGCGGGCACTGGTCTCGATCACCGTGGTGGCACAACACGACGGGCCAAACAACCGCTCAGAGGAACGACGCAGCGATGTCTCATCACCCCACCACACCACTCCCGGACCATGTCTCGCCCATCGTGGCGTCGGAGACGACACCAGGATCCACCGAGTCGACCACCGAGTCGACGTCGTCGACCGTCGAGTCGCCCGCCGCGACGACCGCCGAATCATCCATCGGACGCGGCAGCGTCATCGAGGCGCAGCGCATCAGCGTTGCCGGCGACGACGGGAATCTGTTGCTCGATGGCGTGACGTTGACACTTCGACCTGGCGAGTTGACAGCGATCGTCGGGGCATCAGGCGCCGGCAAGTCCACGCTGCTGCGCGCTGTGTGCGCCGATCGCGAGCTCACCGATGGTCGCCTGCTGGTGGATGGCGATGACGTCACGGCTGACCCTGCAGCGGCTCGGCGCATCGGCTTCGTACCTCAGACCGACCCACTCCCCAACGACCTCCCGCTCGGTCGGATGATGCGCTACGCCGCACGCCTCCGGCTACCACGCCACAGCAGCCGCGCCGAGGTGCAGTCGGCGGTCGTACGCGCCCTCGAGATGTTGGATCTGCAGACCTCGATCGACACCACGGTCGGCCAGCTCAGTGGCGGCCAACAACGACGGGCCTCCATCGCCGTCGAGTTGCTCGACCAAAACCACACCGTGCTCCTCGATGAACCGACGTCTGGTCTCGACCCAACAACGGCCAGCGTCGTCGTCGACGAGTTGCGCGCGCTCGCCGTGCGTCAGGCCACCGTGGTGTTCTCGACACATCGGGCGACCGATCTCGCACGCTGCGACCGCATCATCGCTGTCGGCAGTGGCGCAATCGTCTTCGACGGCTCGCTCGCCGAGCTCCACGCAGCGACCGGCGTCGACGACTACGACCAGGCCCACCGGGCACTCATCGCCGGCCGATTCGACCACGAGTGGCGGCCGAACACGTCGCCCGACGGCGCCAGCTCGACCTCGACTGCTGCGACCACCATTGCGACCGCCACCGCCCCGACGACCGATGCGACGACCGCAGCGACCGCCACCACTGCGCGGCCAGCCACGGCCCCAACGGCGACCGGCGGGAGCAGCAGCGCGCCCAGTCGGTGGACCGCTCGGCCGACACGACGACGCCAATGGTCGACGCTGACCGTGCGCACGCTCGACGGCATCGTGCACAACCGCCTCACACTCGGCGTGATGATCGGTGCGCCCGCGATGGTGATCGCGATGTTTGCAGTGCTCTTCCGCCGCGGGGCGTTCGATGCGGTCGCGCCAAGCCCCACCGCAGTGATCATGATCACCTTCTGGATCGCCTTCGGCAGCTTCTTCTTCGGGCTGACGTACGGGCTACTGCAGATCTGCACCGAGCTGGCCAGCATGCGCAGAGAACGACGCATCGGCGTCGGTGCGTTCGTCCAAGTCGCCGCCAAGTTCGCCGCACTCGCCCCCGTGCTCATCGGAATCAACGTGGCGATGCTTGCCGTACTCCGGTGGCTCGATCGGCTCCCCGCGATCTCCGCCCACACTGCGGCAACGCTGACCGTCACCCTCGGGCTCGGTGGATGCGCCGCGCTCGCGCTCGGCCTCGCCGCTTCCGCACTGGTCGCCTCGCCGGCCCAGGCGTCGCTGGCGCTCCCAATGCTGTGCTTTCCGGCCGTACTGTTCTCCGGAGCGATCCTGCCGGTGCCGCAGATGGCGCCAGCGGGCCAAGCGATCAGCGCAGCGATGTCCGACCGTTGGGCATTCGCAGCCGTTGGCCGCGACCTCGGAGTCGTGGACGTGCTCACGCTGACCAGCGCCGGCAGCGCCCTGCGCGCCGAGTTCGGCTCGACCTGGTCGATCGGCAACACCACCGCGTGGATGCTCATGGCCGGGTTCACGCTCGTGTTCACCGCGATCGCAGTGGTGGCCGTCGACCGCCGTTGCCGGCAGTGAGGAGAAACTCAGTTGCACGACCTGCTCCCCAACCGCAACACTGCGAACGCTCCAGACACGACCACGGACCTGCAAAGGAGGACCCCGATGATGCTCAATCGTCCAACAACCAAGCGGCGCCGTCAGATCGCCGGGATCGTCAATTCGCTGGTGACGTCGTTGCCTGGCCGGCCGCCAGCGATGCGCTGACGAGCGAACGCTCCGCGGCGAACCACGCCGCTTCCTGAAGCAACTCGACGCCCGCACCGCAGACGCCACCCTCCCCGGCGACCCACGCCCGGCCCGTTGACAATGCCGGACGCCGCTCGTCGGCGCGCCCGCGAGCGCACCACCGGCACGTCTTTGCCATCAACCAACCCCAACCATCATCCCCAACCATCATCCCCAACCATCAACCCCAAACCATCAAACCCCCAACCATCAACCCCAACAAGACAAGAAAGACAGGCACCCGCCATGTTCACCACGACCCACCCCGAGTACCAGCTGGCTGAGGTTCGTGAGCGTCACGCTCACCTACGTCGGCAAGCGGAACAGCATCGCCTGAGCCGCGAGTTCGGGCGGCGCCACCGGTTCCGGTCGCGTCATCGACGCACGTAATCCGGGCCAACCCCGCTGGGGCGAGCCATCGCCGTTGGCTCGCCCCAGCACACCCATTTTCGGCTCCACGACCCGCCCACTACGTTGAGACCATGACCGACACTCCCTCGGTGCCCCGTCAACAGCCCGACCGGAACCTGGCGATGGAACTCGTTCGGGCCACCGAATCGGCGTGTCTCGCCGCCGCCCGCTGGGTTGGCCGCGGCGACAAGATCGGCGCCGATCGGGCCGCCGTCGAGGCGATGCGCCTCTCGCTGTCCACCGTGCAGATGGACGGCGTCGTCGTAATCGGCGAAGGCGAAAAGGACGAGGCGCCCATGCTGTTCAACGGCGAGCAGGTCGGCGACGGCAGCGAACCGAGCGTCGATGTGGCCGTCGACCCGATCGACGGCACCACGCTCACCGCGCAAGGCAAGACCAATGCGCTGTCGGTGATCGCCGTTTCCGATCGCGGGTCGATGCTCGACCCGGGCCCCTCGTTCTATATGGAGAAGATCGCCGTCGGACCAGACGCCGTGGGCGCGATCGACATCACCGCCTCACCCACCCAAAACCTGCGATGGATCGCCAAGTCGAAGGGCGAAGAGATTCGCGACCTCACGGTGATCATCCTCGACCGACCGCGCCACGAAGACCTCATCAGCGAGGTGCGTGCCAGCGGATGCCGGATCCGTCTGATCACCGACGGCGACGTCTACGGCGCAGTCGCCACCTGTTGGCCCGACGCCGGCGCCGACGTGTTGATGGGCATCGGTGGCACCCCCGAGGCGGTCGTCACCGCGGCAGCGATGAAAGCGATGGACGGCGAGATCCAGTGCCGCTACTCGCCGCAGAGCGACGAGGAACTCAACGCGATGAACGCCGCCGGCTTCGATCTCGAGCAGGTGTACACCCAAGACGAGTTGATCCGTTCGGAGAACTGCTTCTTCGCCGCCACCGGCCTCACCGACGGCGCACTGTTGCGCGGTGTCCGCTTCGACAACCAGGGCGCACGCACCCAGAGCCTCGTGATGAGATCACGCTCGGGCACCGTGCGGATGATCGACGCCCGCCACCGCGTCGCCAAACTGCGCGAGTTCTCCGCCGTCGAGTACTAGCTATCTGGGCTCGGTCGCCCGGGCGGGCTCCTCCTCGCCTCCCGAGCTCGCGCCCATCATCTTCGGGCTCGGTCGCCCTGGCGGGCTCCTCCTCGCCTCCCGAGCTCGCGCCCATGGCGCTCGCCCGCCTGAGCCTGAGCACGCTGTCTGGCGTGCAGCATGTCGCGTCCGCGCATGCTGGCGCGAGGCCGTCCAGCATCGAGACGCTCAGAGTCGCAGTGAGGCCGAGCTAGATATCGCGATTCACGAGGCGGGTGACTTTGCGGGTCAACATCCGCGGGGTGAGTGACGAGAGCGTCACCGCGCTCTTGTTGACTGCCCCGGGGATCGCCAGGGTGCGGTTGCGGGCAACCGCCTCGAGACCGGCACGCGCCACCTCTTCGGCGCTCGACCACATCAACTCGGGGACGCGACTCTCGATCTCCGTCGTATCGCTCTGCTCTTGAAACTCGGTGCGCGTCAGCCCGGGACACAGCGCCGTCACGTGCACGCTGCTCGTTGCGGCCTCCTCGTGAAGCGCCTCGGTCAGGCTGGTCACGTACGCCTTGGTCGCGGCGTACACGGCGAGGCCAGGAACCGCCTGGAAGCTGGCCACACTCGACACATTGAGCAGGTACCCGCGCTGCTGGGGGATCATGCGCGCCAGGGCCGCATGACTCAGCGCGGTGAGCGCACCCACGTTGAGGTCGATCTCGTCGGCCAGTCGGGACGGGTCGAGCCGATCAAACCGGCCACTCGATCCGAACCCGGCATTGTTCACCACGAGGTCGGGGGCGCCACCGGGATCAGCAATCGCTTCGATCGTCGCCTGCCGACCCGTCTTCTTGGTCAGATCGGCTTCGAGCACCTCGAATCCGGTGAAGCGATCGGCGATCTCCTGCAGGCGGTCGCCGCGCCGAGCGACGAGCGTCGTCGGGACGCCGGCGGCGCCAAGCGCCTCGGCCATCGCCGCACCGATTCCCGACGATGCGCCGGTGATCAACGCCGAACGAAACGGATAATCAGCCATGGCGCGACGTTAGATCAACGGTCGCTACGAGTTGACCGGGCACCCCGCCCGGCAGGGATCACGCCGTGAAGTTGACGCCAGCGGTCTCGAGCTGGATCTCGGCCGCCTTCTTACCGGCAATCGCCTCGGTGAGCTTGGCCTCGTCGTGCTCCATCTTGAGCACCAGCTCGTGCCGCTCCAAGTCGGCCTTGGCCTTCTCGACGTCGATGTCCTGGGCCAGCTCGGCAGCGTCGGAGAGGATCGACACCGTGGTCGGTGAGCCGCTGACCTCGACGAATCCGCCGTGCACGGCGATGTCCTGCACCGAGCCATCGGCCAGAAACAAGCGGGTGCGGTTCTCGATCAGTGCACCGAGAAACGACGCGTGGCCGGCCTGAAATGCCAGCTCACCGCCCTCGAGGGTGCGGGTGACGACCATCGTCGCGTCGCCCGAGTACAGCACCTCCTCCGGCGAGACCACTTCGACCCGCACCGTCTCGCTCATGACTCTTGGAGTGCCTTGGCCTTGGCGAGGACTTGCTCGACACCGCCGACGTTCAAGAACGCCTGCTCGGGGATCTCGTCGAGTTCGCCGTCGACGATCTTCTCGAACGATTCGACGGTCTCTTCGGTGCTGACGTATTCGCCGGTCTGACCGGTGAACACCTCGGCCACGTAGAACGGCTGCGACAAGAAGCGCTCGACCTTGCGTGCCCGATTCACCGTCTGGCGGTCTTCCTCCGACAGCTCGTCGAGACCGAGGATGGCGATGATGTCCTGGAGCTCCTTATAGCGCTGCAACGTCTCCTGCACACGGCGAGCGATCGCATAGTGACGGTCGCCGACGACCTCAGGCGTGAGGATCGTCGACGTCGACGCCAGCGGGTCCACGGCCGGGTAAATGCCGAGCGCCGCCACCTGACGAGACAGCTCGGTCGTTGCGTCGAGATGAGTGAACGTGGTGAACGGCGCCGGGTCGGTGTAGTCGTCGGCGGGCACGTACACCGCTTGCAGCGACGTGATCGAACGACCACGCGTTGACGTGATCCGCTCCTGGAGCTGACCCATCTCGTCGGCCAAGGTCGGCTGGTAGCCCACCGCTGCCGGCATGCGCCCGAGCAACGTCGATACCTCGGACCCGGCCTGCACGAAGCGGAAGATGTTGTCGACGAACAGCAGCACGTCCTGGTTCTGCACGTCGCGGAAGTACTCCGCCATCGTCAGCGCCGACAGGGCGACACGCAGGCGCACGCCCGGCGGTTCGTCCATCTGACCGAACACGAGGGCGGCCTTCTCGAACACGCCCGACTCCATCATCTCGAGTCGGAGGTCGGTGCCCTCACGGGTGCGTTCGCCGACGCCGG
>JBCCVW010000089.1:0-17440 GCA_039194665.1 Actinomycetota bacterium | reverse complement strand
TTACCTATATCTGTCTTTCTAGACCCCCCTGATAGCCAAAATGTTTTTTCAATACCCCCCTTTTCAGACTTGGAAATAATTCAAGAGGACCGGGACGGACGTAGCTCTGGTGTGTCTGTTGTCTTGCCAAAGGCATCGCAGATTTGCTACCTACGGAAGGGATAACCGCTGAAAGCATCTAAGTGGGAAACCCGGTGGAAGATGAGTATTCCCATGCGGTCAACGCAGTAAGGCCCGTGACGAGACCATCACGTTGATAGGCCGGAGGTGTAAGCGTGGTGACACGCTCAGCCGACCGGTACTAATCGGCCGAGGGCTTGGATTGAACGCTCGTGCTTGCTCTGGAGTCCTCAGGGAGACCTGATTGACAACAAGTTTTCGGTGACCATGGCGACAGGGTCACACCCGTTCCCATTCCGAACACGGAAGTTAAGCCTGTCAGCGCCGATGGTACTTGGGGAGTGATCCCCTGGGAGAGTAGGTCGTCGCCGGATTTCTCACGTGAACGCACCGTGGCGCACTCAGCGCCCCACGGTGCGTTTGTCGTTTTGATCCCGGCGGCACGGTAGACAGCGGAGTCGCTCTGCGGTGGCCGTAGGCTGGCCAGCCGTGCCTGCCGACCGTTCGAACTCCTCCCCGCGCCGCTCGGGGGGCTCGTCGGGACGTGGCGCGGGATCGAGCCGGCCCCGACGACCGAGTGGCGGCAAGGGCAGTGGCGGCAAGGGCGGCGGCAAAACGGGCTCGTACAAGGGCGGTAGCGGCAAGAGCGGCGGCTCTGGGACCAGCGGAGGCAGGCGCGGCGGAGACGGCAAGAGCGGCCGTCGTGGCACTGGCGGGGGGAGGCGCGACGGCGCGCAGGGCGGCGGTGACGGCAAGGGCGGAGGCGGCCAGCGTCGCGACCGCGATGGTCGGCGTCGCCGCGACGATCGCGGTCGAACCGACGACCGTGCACCACGGCGACCCAAGACCGAAGCCGAGCGGCGCGCCGCCGAGGTCGCCGCCCGCCGCGGGCCTCGCCCGCGTCGCGATCCCGACGCCGAGCAGCGACGGATCGAGGAACGCACCACCGACCGGTGGATCGACGAAGGGTCGACGAACGACGAGCAGCGACTCCGCGCGGCTGCCGCCGGTGCCACGCGACGGGCCACCAAGAGCGGCCAGCCGACCACGTCGATCGATCCGGCGGACAAACGAGCGCTCACCGATGCGCTCGGCGGCGTACGTGGAGAGCGCGTCGCCGAGCGGCTCGATCAGGCCGCGACGGCACTCGACCGCGAGCGTTTCCAAGAAGCTCGCCGAGTCGCCGCCGGGATCGCCAAAGAGGTGCCTGACCTCTCCGCTGCCCACCAGATCCTCGGCCTCGCCAACTATCGACTCGGTTATTGGAAGCCGGCAGCGACCGCGCTCGAGCGGGCCAACGAGTTGCATTCGGACCCAACGATGTTGCCGGTCCTGGCGGATTGCTATCGAGCATTGCGTCGCTGGGCCGCGGTCGACCGGACCTGGTTGGAGCTGCGCGCTGCGTCACCGGCTCACGAGGTGCTCGCCGAGGGGCGCATCGTCGCCGCCGGGGCGCAGGCCGATCGTGGCGATCTCCGTGCTGCTCTCGAAACGATGCAGCCGGCGGGCAAAACGCCGAAGGTGGTGCGCGATCATCACCTGCGACAGTGGTACGTGCTCGGCGACCTCTCCGATCGCGTCGGCGACCCGATCGCCGCTCGACGGTGGTTCTCGCGCGTCGCCGATCACGACCCGGCGTTCGCCGACGTCGACTCCCGGTTGCGCGGGCTCGGACGCTGATCGCCAAGACCAGCACCGTCGGGATCAGCACGGTACGAGATCAGCACGGTACGATCCGCGGGCATGCCCAGCATGCACTTCCGGGCGGGGGTGGTCGCCGTCGTCACCAATGATTCCGGCGAGATCATGGCGTTCGAACGCAGCGACGTGCCCAACCAGTGGCAGCTGCCCCAAGGGGGCATCGAACCGGGTGAGGCACCGGTCGCCGCAGCCTGGCGTGAGCTCGCCGAGGAGACCGCGTTGGGCGCGGCCGATGTCGATCTCATCGCGGAGTACCCCGACTGGACGGTGTACGAGTGGCCGGCCGACGTCCGCCAGAACGGCAAGCGCCTCGGTCAGGCGCAGCGGTGGTTCACCTTCAAGGTGCGTCGCGCCGACGTCGTGCCGTCGCCCGATGGCGTTGAGTTCATCTCGTGGCGCTGGGTGGAGCCGGCCTGGTTGATCGATCAGGTGGTCGGCTTCCGGCGACCCGCCTACGAACGCGTGCTGACGCCGTGACACGGCGTCGCGACGTCCGCGTCTGGCGATGAGCGACGACCTCTTCGCCGCCGCTGCCGACGAGACGCGTCGACGACGGGCCCCGCTGGCCGCCCGGCTCCGTCCTGCCACGATCGACGACGTGGTCGGACAGGAGCATCTGATCGGTCCGGGCCGACCGCTGCGCGCCCTCGTCGAGACTGACCGCCTCAGCTCGGTACTGTTCTGGGGGCCGCCAGGCACAGGCAAGACCACACTGGCGTTGGCCGTTGCGGGCTCGACCGATCGGGCGTTCGAGCAGCTGTCGGCCGTCTCGGCCGGGGTGAAGGATGTGCGTGGCGTGATCGAGCGAGCGCGCACCCGTCTCGGCGAGCAGGGGCGCGGCACCATCCTGTTTCTCGATGAGATCCATCGATTCTCCAAGTCGCAGCAGGACGCGCTGCTGCCAGCGGTAGAAGACGGCACACTGACGCTGATCGGGGCGACGACCGAGAACCCGTTCTTCGAGGTCAATGCCCCATTACGGAGCCGATCGACGCTCTTTCGGCTCGAGCCGCTCGATCGAGCGGCGATCGACGAGCTACTTCGCCGTGGGCTGCAGGCGGAGGCGTCGGCCGCCAGTGATGACGCGTTCACGCTGCTCGGCGATCGCGCTGGCGGCGACGGGCGTCAGGTGCTGACCGCGCTCGAAGTTGCGGTTGCGCTGGCTGACCCGCATCCGGTCGCGCTGGAACACGTCGAGGCGGCACTGGGGACCACCGCACTGCGGTATGGCCGCGACGACCACTACGACGTGATCAGCGCCTTCATCAAGTCGATGCGCGGTTCCGACCCAGACGCCGCGGTGTACTGGCTCGGCCGAATGCTCGAAGCGGGGGAGGACCCCCGATTCATCGCTCGCCGGATGATCATCTTTGCCAGCGAAGACGTCGGACTGGCCGATGACGAGGCGTTGCAGGTTGCGGTTGCGGCCGCCCACGCAGTGGATCACGTCGGATTACCCGAAGCCCAACTGAACATGGCTCACGCCGCGATTCGCCTTGCGCTCGCGGCGAAGAGCAACGCCAGTGCCAGCGCCATCTGGACGGTGCGCGCCGCGATTCGGGACGGCGCGGTGGGGGAAGTCCCAGCGCACCTGCGCGACGCTCACTACGGCGGCGCCGCCTCCCTCGGGCACGGTGTCGGCTACGACTATCCTCACGATCATGCCGATGGCGCCCCCGACCAGCAGTACTTGCCCGACGAGCTCGTCGGATCGCACTGGTGGGTGCCGCCAGCCCATCGGTGACCGAGACGTCGTCGTCGCACGAGAGGTCGCACGATGACCGCTGGCGAGTTGGCGATTCTGCTCGCCGCCGTGCTGATCTCGATCGGCTTTGCTGCGCTGATCGTGGTGCTCGTGCGCGTGCTCGACGCGATGCGCGATCTGCGTCGTGAAGTCGACGACCTGCGGGCCGAGACCGGGCCGTTGCTGATCGAGTTGAAGGCTGCGTCGGACGACGCCCAAACGAGCATCGCCGAAGCGCGCGCTGACCTGGAGCGGTTCGATCGGGTGCTCGGCTCGGCCGAAGCGATCGGCGATGCAGTCGGCGGGCGGGTCGCCAAGGCGTCGTTCTCGTCGCCGATGATCAAGGCCGCCGGCTTGGCCAAAGGAGCGTCGCGGACCGTTGCCCGACTACGCGGCGCCGCGACGTCGACTGCGGCCGGCCCTACGGCGATCGACGCGCCGGTCGTGCAAGAACTCCCCCGGCGGCGACGGGCATGATGAAGCGAGTGACGTGGTTTGCCGGGGGCGTCGCCGCCGGGGCGGTTGGAGCGAACTACGCCGCCCGCAAAGTGCGCGAGACCGCCGCCCAGATCACGCCGGCGCAGGTCGCCCGCTCCGTGGCCGACCGGGCACGGACGACCGGCGGGCAACTGATCGACGCCGTACGCGAGGGCCGTCAGGTCGCCCGTCAGCACGAGGATGAGCTGCGGGCCCGACGTGACGGTCGTCTGGAGTCCTTGGCTGACCATGTGGAACCTGGCGATCGCGTGTTCGTCGATGGAGTGCCGGTCGAGAGCGGACGCGTCATCGTGATGCGCGAGCACCGCCGCGCAGCGCGGTGACCGACGCCGACCGCGCCTCGCTCGTCGATGACCTGATCGCCGCGCTCGGCGTCGATCGGGTACATACCGCCGAAAGCGAGTTGTGGCTGTACCGGCACGACGCTTCCAACCTCAGCGGTCGGGCGACAGCAGTGTGCTTTCCGACGACAACGACCGAGGTGCAAGCGTGCGTGCGCGCCGCCGTCCGCCACGATGCGCCCTTCGTGGCGCGGGGTTCCGGCACTGGCCTCGCCGGGGGAGCGGTGCCGCCGGACGGTGCTGTGGTCATCGCCACCTCGAAGATGACCCGTATCCGCTCGGTCGACCCCGTGAATCGGATCGCCTGGGTCGAACCCGGGGTGCTCAACCTCGATCTGACTCGTCACGTCACGTCGCTCGGTCTGCACTTCGCGCCCGATCCCAGCAGCCAGCAGACCTGTTCGATCGGCGGCAACGTGGCCAACAACTCGGGTGGCCCGCACTGCCTGGCGGACGGCGTCACGAGCGCCCACATCCACGCCATCGAGGTGGTGTTGCCGGACGGGACCGTGACCGAGTTGGGTGGCGAGGAGCCCGAACCGAGCGGTCTCGATCTGCGCGGTGCATTCATCGGCAGTGAGGGCATGTTCGGTGTGGCCACCGCAGTGTGCGTGAAGCTGATGCAGGACCCGCCAGAGGTGGCGACGATGCTGCTCGACTTCGCCAGCGTCGACGACGGCGCACAGTTGGTCAGCGACATCATCGCTGCCGGCATCGTCCCGGCGGCGGTCGAGATGATGGATCAGCTCTGCGTACGCGCGGTCGAGGCGTACATCGAAGCCGACCTTCCCGTCGATGCTGCTGCGGTGCTGTTGGTCGAAGTGGTCGGCCTGTCCGCCGGAGTGGCCGCCGACGTCGAGGCGATCCGCCAACTCGCAGCTGGGCGGAATGTCGGGACCATTCGCGTCGCTGCCGACGATGCCGAGCGCGCCCTGCTATGGAAGGGGCGCAAGTCGGCGTTCGGAGCGATCGCCCGGATCAAGCCGAACTACTACCTGCACGACACTGTGGTGCCGCGCCGACGCCTCCCCGAGGTGTTGGCGCAGGTGTACGAGATCGCCGAACGTCACGATCTGCTCGTACTCAACGTATTCCATGCCGGCGATGGGAATCTTCATCCGCTGCTGGTGTACGACGCCCGTGAGCCAGGGGTGGCCCAACGCGTGCACGCCGCGGGGGAGGAGATCGTCGAGGCGTCGGTCGCCGCCGGGGGAGTGCGCAGTGGCGAGCACGGCATCGGCCGCGAGAAGCGTGACCGGATGCCCCTGATGTTCCGCGACGTGGATCTCGCCGCGCAGGCCGACCTGCGCGATGCATTTGATCCGCAACGGCTCGCCAACCCCGACAAGGTGCTCCCCACGGCTGCGACCTGTGGCGATGTGCACTCCGTTCCGGAGGGCGCATGGGTGTAGCGACGCCCTGATGGCCGCCGTCGACGAGGCGTTCGCCGCCGACGTGGGCGCCGCCGGTCCGGTGACGGTCATCGGGCTGGGTACGCGGGCCGGCCCGTCGCCCGGTGCCCGCATCGTGGCCGCACCAACGGGGGTCCGCGATGTGCAGGCCGCCGAAATGACCGTGACGTGCGGCGCCGCGACATCGGTCGAGGAGCTGTGCGACGTGCTTGCAGCGCACGGCCAGACCGTCGCGCTTCCCCGGTTCGGCACGGTCGGGGGCGCGCTGGCCGTGGGTCACAGCGACATCGATCGGTTGCGGTACGGCCCGATGCGCGATGCCCTGTTGCAGGCGCGGTATGTCTCGGCGGCGGGGGAGTTGGTCACCATTGGCGGGCCGACCGTGAAGAATGTGAGCGGCTTCGACCTCTGTCGGCTGTTCGTTGGTGCGCAGGGCGCGCTTGGGTTCTTCTCCGAGGTCACCCTGCGCACTCGGCCCATCCCGCCATCCACCATGTGGTGCCGGAGCGATGCTGACCCAGAGAAAATGCTGGCGAACGTGTACCGCCCGGCATCGGTGTTGTGGGACGGGACGGCCACTTGGGTACGTCTCGACGGCCATCCCGATGATCTCCACGAGCAAGTACGGCGCCACGATCTGGAGCCGGTCGATGCTGCGCCGCCCCTGCCGAGCGTCGCCCGCACATCACACGCCCCGAGCGCACTCATGGATGCCGCTCGCGCACTGCGTCATCGGTTCATCGCGGAAATTGGCGTCGGCGTGGTCCACCACGAGAAGTCGGTCGCCGACGACCGGACGGTCGACCCGGCCGTCATCGAACTCCATCGGCGAATCAAGCAACGCTTCGACCCTGACGGTCGTCTCAACCCGGGTCGCTCACCGCTGTCGTGAGGGCCTACGTGGATCGCCCGATCACCGACCGGGTGCGCGCCGACGAGGTGGCGTCCGCCGCCGCCGCCCACTGGCAGCTGCCGGAGCCCACAGTGATGCGGTACGGCATGAACGCGGTCTATGCCGCCGGCGACGAGGTCCTGCGCGTGGCGACACCGAATGCGTCTGCAGCTGCCCTCATCGCTCTGGTGCACACGTTGCGCGCGCAGAACATCCCAGCGGCGACGCCGGCACGCAACGAGAGTTTCGAGGTCGACGACATGGTGGTCACCGCATGGCGTCATGTGCAGCCGACCGCCACACCCGTCGACTGGGTCACCGTCGGAGTCGCCGTCCGCACGTTGCATGAGATGCCGTCGGCCGCGTTGCCGGCCGACTTCCCGCTGAGCGCCCCCAATGCGTTGCCGTGGTGGAACTTCGAACGACAACTCGCGGCGTCGGCGCCGATCGACGCCGACGCGCGTGCCGGTCTACTCGACGTCGTCGAACGTCACGGTCGTTGGCTCGATCCCGAAACCTGGGAACAGCAGCGCACTCGGCGCGTCGTTTGTCATGGCGACATCCATCCCGGCAACGTGGTCGCCACCGCCGGGGGACCCGTGATCGTCGACTTCGATCTGGTGGCGTCCGCACCTGCGGCGTGGGATCACGGCCCGCTGATCAACTGGGCAAGGCGCTGGGGCGGACCCGTCGGCATTTACGACGACTTTGCCATCGGTTATGGCAGGTCGCTACGCGGCGACTCGGCGGCCGAGGCCTTCGCCGAGTTGCGACTGGTTGCGGCCACGTTGCTGCGCGGCGTCGCGGCGCGCAAGGATCCGGCCGCACGCCCGGAGTTCGAGCGCCGACTGCGGTACTGGCGCGGCGAACCGGACGCGCCGATGTGGCAGGCGGTGTGATCGGCCGGTTTACTACACCGCCGTGTTCTCTCACCTGCGCGTCGCCGAGTCACCGACCGGTGCAGGACGCGGCGTGTTCGCCGTGCAGGCGATCGAGCGCGGCGCGCTGATCGAGCGGTGCCCGATGTTGATCGTCGACGGCGCACAAGGCGATGCGCTCACCGAGGGTGCCGACGGCTACGTGTTCGGTTGGGGGGATTCGTCGACGGCGCTCGCACTTGGCTACGGCTCGCTGTACAACCATCATTTCGAACCCAATGCCACCACCACCGAATCGGGCGACGAGCTGATCATTACTGCCGTGCGCGACATCGACGTGGGCGAGGAGATCTTCATCAACTACCTCGGCACGGCGGTCGATCCCGATGCCGTGTGGTTCGACGACGTCACCACGCGCTGAACGTGCCGGCCGCCGGCTCTACAGGAAGCGCCGGAGAATCCGTTCCTTGAACGACGTGTAGGGCGGGTAGAGCAGCGACGGGTCGGGCTTGGTCGGCTTGTTGAGCACCGGCTTGGCGTGGCTGAAGCGGTCGAAACCGGCTTTGGCGTGATAACTGCCGATCCCACTCTCGCCCACGCCACCGAAGGGCAATCCGGCGACGCCGAAGTGGAGCACCACATGGTTCAGCGTGACGCCACCCGCAGACGTGTGTTCGACGATGCGTTCCAGCCGGCGATCGTCTTCGCTGAAGGCGTAGAGCGCGAGCGGCTTGTCGCGGTCGTTGACGAAACGGATCGCCTCGTCGATGTCGGAGACCGGCACGATCGGCAGGATCGGTCCGAAAATCTCCTCGTTCATCACCGCTGCGTCGGGCTTGACTCCCGACAAGATCGTCGGTGCCAAGTAGCGCTCGAGTCGGTCGCCCTCGCCGCCGATCACCGTGCGGTCGTAGCCACCGGCGTCGAGCATCGCCATCAGTCGGTCGTGATGCCGCGTGTTGACGATGCGGGTGTAGTCCGGTGAGTCTCTGGGCTCGTCGCCGTAGAAGTCGTGCAGCGCGCTGGTCAGCTCGGCGACGAACTCGTCCTCGACGCGTTCATCGACCAGTACGTAGTCGGGGGCGATGCAGGTCTGCCCGGCGTTGACGAACTTGCCCCAGGCGATGCGCCGGGCGGCGACCTTGAGGTTGGCGTCGTTGGCGACGATGGTCGGGCTCTTGCCGCCGAGTTCGAGGGTGACCGGCGTGAGATGTTTGGCCGCGGCGGCCATGACGATCCGGCCGACCGCCCCGTTCCCGGTGTAGAAGATGTGGTCGAAGCGCTCCTCGAGCAGCGCCGTGGTCTCGTCGACCCCGCCGGTGACCACCGAGACGACCCGGCCGTCGAGGTACCGAGGGATGAGGTCGGCGAGCGTGTCGGCCACCGTTGGGGTGACCTCTGAGGGCTTGACGACGGCGGTGTTGCCGGCAGCGAGCGCTGGGATCAACGGCGCGAGCAACAGCTGTACCGGGTAGTTCCACGGGGCGATGATGCACACCGTGCCGAGCGGTTCGGGGCGCAGCCGAGCACTGCCGGGCTTGAAGTTGAGCGGCAATTTGACCTTGGTCGGTGCCGCCCACCTCCCCAGGTTCTTCACTGCGTCGTCGATCTCGGTCAGCGTGAACGCCAACTCGGTCATATACGCCTCGATGCGCGGTTTGCCCATGTCGGCCACGAGCGCGTCGAGGAGTACGTCCTCGTTCTCTTCGATCATCCGACGCATCTGCTTGAGCTGAACGCGCCGGCTCTCGAGGTCGCGGGTGATCCCCGAACGGAACCCCTCACGGAGGTGCTCGACGATGTCGGGTATGGCCTCGACCGTTGTCATGACCACATGGTAGGGCCATCTCCGGAGCTGCATGCATGGCTACGGTGAACGCGTGTCGTTGCGTCGCGCCACAACGCTGCCGATCGTCATCGCCGTCGCGGCGCTGATCGCCGGGTGCAACACCGACTCGACGGCCGGCAGCGTGCCTCCCACGACGGCCGCAGATGTCGCTGCTGCACCGGCGAACCCGCCACCAACCACGCCGATTGCCACGACAGCAACGGTGACGGACGCTGCGGCGGAGACGACCGTGCCGCCGATGTCACCGACAACCGGGCCCGCCGGGACGTCGGAGCCGACCGCCGAAGCGGCGAGTTCGACTGCGCCGGCTCCGACGGTGTCGATCGCCCGCGAGTACGACTTCACTTCGATCGACCCGGTGGTGGCCGCGTTCGTCGATGAGCAGGGGCTCGACGGGGCGGGCCTGATCGTCGTGCACCGCGACGACGGCGTGATCTACCACGAGCATTGGGGCGAGTTCGATGACGATCGGGTGTCGTTCGTCGCGTCGTCGTCGAAGATGATCGCCGCAGGGGTGCTGTTGGCGCTCGACGATCGCGGCCTGCTCGACATCGACGCGTCGATTGCCGACGCGGTGGAGTGGGGGAGCGCTCAACCAGCGATCACGCCAGCGCAGCTGGTGTCGAACAGCTCGGGACTTGTGGGATTGATTCGGGATCTGGTCTATGCGACCCATCGGTGCCAGTTCGAGTCGGCCGGCACGTTGCAGGCGTGCGCCGAGTCGATCTTCACGTCAGACCTGGATGACCGCGCCGTGGTGCCACCCGACACCGAGTTTCGCTACGGCGGCGGCCAGTGGCAGGTGGCTGGAGCTGTCGCCGAAGCGGTGTCGGGCATGACCTGGAAGGAGCTGATCGACGAGGTCTACGTCGAGCCGTGCGGGCTCGATGCGCTGGGATTCAACAATCACTTCGGGCAGACCATCGGGTTACTCAACCCGGATGGCCTCGATCCGTTGTCGTTGCCACCGACCAACAACCCGAACATCGAAGGCGGTGCGTACGTGACGACGGGTGACTACGGCAAGCTGTTGCTGATGCTGTTGCGCGACGGGCGATGCGACGACGAACCAGTGTTGTCGCCCGAGGCGATCGAGTACATGCTGGCCGATCGAGTCGCCGCGGCATACGGGGGTGATGCCGATCGTCCCGAGCTGGGTTACGGCCTCGGTTGGTGGGTCGACCGGTCGACAGGCCGGCGCACCGACCCGGGGGCCTATGGCAGCGTTGCGTGGCTCGATGCCGATCGCGACTATGGCGGGTTCTTCTTGATCGAGGCGAACCAGCCGGTCGCCGACCGGGTGATGCCCGAGCTCTATGCGCTCATCGACGAGGCGGTCGGGGCTCCATGACATCGACCGGGCCGCTCGGTCTCGACCCCGACCGACTCTCGGCATGTGTGGCCTGCGGACTGTGTCTGCCGCACTGCCCGACGTTTCGCGTCACGGGCGAGGAGCGCTACTCGCCGCGCGGGCGGATCGACGCGATGCGCGGCGTCGAGTCGGGTGCGACCCCAGTCGATGAGACCTTCGTCGACTTCATCGACACGTGTGTGCAGTGCCGGGGATGTGAGCCGGCCTGTCCGAGCGGCGTCGAGTACGGTGCGCTGGTCGAGCAGACCCGCACGGTGTTGGCCGAGCAGGGTCGCATCAGTCCGTGGTGGCAGCGCCTTGGGCTCAAGGCGCTCGGACACCATCGGCTCGTACTGGTGGGGTCGACGGCACTCGCAGGAGCGCAGCGGCTGCGGCTGGTGCCGCAGCGACTGGGGCTGCCGGACCTTCCGCTGCGGCGACCGCGGCCGCTCAGGCAGACCACCGACGAGCCCGACGTATGGTTGTTCACCGGCTGTGTGATGGACGCCTGGCAACGGCCGACCCACCGGAATCTGGCCACCCTCGTAGAGCTCGCCGGTGCGACCTGGTCGGCGCCCGGGAGCGGTGGCGATTGCTGCGGTGCGCTGCATACGCACGCCGGATTGCATGATGACGCCGCTCGGCTGGCAGAGCGGGTCATCGCCTCAATGCCTGGTGACGCGCCCATCGCGGTCGATGCTGCGGGTTGCGGCGCCGGCCTGCAACACGTCGGCGCATTGCTGGACACCCCCGCAGCGCACGCCTTCTCTGCACGGGTGATCGATGCGTCGACCTGGCTCGCCCAGCATGCCGACCAACTGCCCACCTACCAGGGTGAGCGGCGCCCCGTCATCGTGCAGGATCCGTGCCACCTGCGACACGTGCAACGAGCCCACAGCGACACCCGCGCCGTGCTGGAACTGGTCGCCGACATCATCGAGCTGGACGATGACGGCCTGTGTTGTGGAGCGGGTGGTGCGTTCTCGCTGATGCAACCGGCGATGGCCAACAACGTCCGCTCCCGCAAGGTGGCCGCGATCGAGCGTGCTGCGCCCGGCGTTGGCACCGTGCTCGTGGCCAGCGGCAACCCTGGCTGTTCAGGCTTCATCGGCGCCGCCGTACCGCACCGATTCGATGTGCAGCACCCCGTCGACATCGTGGCCACCGCATTTGGGGTGGTGCCCGATGACTGACTACGGGTCGCTCGCCGACCGGCTCGATGTGCTCGTCGCCGACATCGACGAACTCGCCTTCGAACAGCTGCAGGAGGCGGTCGCCGACGGCGCGACGATGCGACCGTCGTCGGACAAGCGCCTGATGCAGGCCCGGCGAGCGGCCGAGAAGGCGGCAGTCATACTGCGCCGGCTGGCCGACGAGCCCGCGCCGTGATCGGCTGGTTCGAACGGACGATCGTCGACACGGGTCGGCTTCCGCTGTTCCTGTGCTTTCTCGCATTCATCGTCACGTTTGCGGTCACCCGTGGCATCACCCGCATGATCCGCGCCGGCCGCGGGCCGTTCGACGACAACGTCTCCTCGTCCGGTGTGCACGTTCATCACGCGGTGCCCGGGGTGATCTTGATGTCGAGCGGCGCCTTCCTCGCCGTCGGTGCGGGCGGCGCAGCCGGGTGGTCGGAGATCGCCGGGATCATGGTGGGCATCGGCGCCTCGCTCGTGCTCGATGAATTCGCGCTCATTCTCCACCTCGACGACGTGTACTGGGCGGAGGACGGAAGAGTCTCAGTTGAGATGGTCGCCCTTGCGGTCGCCTGCTTGGGGCTCGGTCTGCTCGGCTCGAACCCCTTCCGCGTCGACGGGACGGAGGATCTGCCGATCCTCGTGGGAACGATCATCGGCATCACCTTGCACCTGGTGTTCGTCGCCATCGCAGTGGCCAAGGGCAAGTACCGGATGGCGCTCCTCGGCACGTTCATTCCGTTGATTTCGTTGGTCGCGGCGACGCGTTTGGCCCGCCCGACGTCGCGCTGGGCCCGCCGCTACGACAAAGCAAAACTGCGCCGCGCCACCGAGCGCGCTCAACGCCACGACGCACGGTACGGGCCGGTCGGACGGCGAGTGTCCGACGTGGTGGCGGGAGCACCGGAGACGGCTGAGGAAGCAGCTCTCGACGATCGCCCTCAACGGGGCTGATCGGTGGGGCAGTAGTAGCACGGGCGACCGCCCGCCTCGACTGTACTGATGGTGTCGCCGCAGCGCAGACACGTCCCCCGCTTGTACACGTACGTCGCTTCGCCCCGGGGGCGGCGGGCTCCCGGCGCGAGTCCGAGCTCGGCGCGGTCGACGGTGACGATCCTCCCGTCGCGCAGACCCTGGGCGAGCATTCCGCAGGTGGTCGCCCAGATCGCGTGAAGCTCGGCGTCGTCGAGATCTCGACCGGGTCGCAGTGGATGGATGCCAACGACGAACAAGATCTCGGCGCGGTACACGTTGCCGATGCCGGCGACAACCGCTTGGTCGAGCAGCAGGTCGGCGATCGGGCGTTGACTGCGTCGGATGCGGTCGAACATCGGCGCGGGGTCGGGCTTCCGGGCGAGCGGGTCGGGCCCCAGTCGCGCAAGGACACGCTTGCGGGCGTCGGGCGGGTCGAGGGAGCACACCGTGGGGCCACTGAGGTCGATGGTCACCTCGCGTCGATCCACAGGGCCGTCGTCGGTCGTCGTAGAGAGGCGCATACGCACAGCGCCGGTCGGCGCAGCCGGGTCGCCAAGCGCGGAGTAGCTGGTACGAAACCGACCGAACAGCCCGAGATGCACGTGGCCGATCTCGCCGGTGTCCCAGTGGAAAAAGAGATGCTTGCCGTACGGCTCCACCCGTTTGAGCACTGCCCCGTCGATCCGCGCAGCATCGGCGGCAAACCGGCCCTGCGGGCTCGAGACCGCGATGGTCCGGCCCTTCAGGGCGCGGTTTTGCTGACGTGCAGCGCGATGAATCGTGTGGCCTTCAGGCACTCAGAGGGGTCTAGTCGACGAGATCGCCGAGTGCGTTGATCAGGCCGATCACGCCTGCGTAGCCCCGCTTGTCGAAGTGAAAGCCGAGTCGTGGCAGGTCGAGCTTGTCGTCGTCGCGCACCTCGACCTTGAACGGCTCGATCGGGTGAATCGTGCCCTCGACCGGCAGATGAGCGAACTGCTCGTTGAGCTCACGCAATTGAGCCTTGGAGGGCATCTCGCGGATGCGCATCACCAGGTTGTCGCCGACGACGCGCACCGAGTCGTAGTTGGCATAGAACCGCTCGATTGATCGACACGCCTCGTCGCACGAATGGGTGATCGTGTACATCTCGGTGTCTCGCGCCGAGACCAACCCACGATCGACGAGTTGGTCGGCGACAAACGTCACCACACTCTCCCAATACGGATCGTCGGGCGCATCGAGTAGCACGATCGGCACGGGGAGTCCTTTGCCGGTCTGCACCAACGTGAGGAGCTCGAACGTTTCGTCGAGCGTGCCGAAGCCGCCTGGAAGCGAGACGAACGCATGCGACTCCTTGATCAGCATCAGCTTGCGGGTGAAGAAGTACTTCATGCTGACGTGCTTCTCGTCGCCGGCGATGATCGGGTTGGCCCCGGCCTCGAACGGCAGCCGGATCGAGACGCCGATCGATCGTTCGCGACCGGCACCTTCCATCCCCGCTTCCATGATCCCCGGACCCGCACCGGTCACGGTCATCCACCCACGTTCGGCGAGCATCGCGGCCAACCGACGGGTGAGGTCGTAGAGCGGTTCGTCAGGCCTGGTGCGGGCCGATCCGAAGATCGTCACCTTGCGCTCGTCGCGGTAGGGCGCAAACACCTCATACGCATCGCGCATCTCGGCGAGGGCAGCAGTGGCGATCTTGAGGTCGAGCGTGTCAGGCTCGTCGCCGATGAGGCCGAGCGCTTCGGAAACGAGTTCTTCCGCAAGTCGAACATTCCCCGAAACACCGACGTCAGCGACGATCGATTCCGCTCGGGAGCGGTCCGAATCAGATACATCTTCAGACATGTCCTCCCGATGGTACGGCTCGAAGTGGCAGGGTGCTGCCCTTGGGCTCGTCGCAACAGGCGCCGGGCTGGCCACCGCCGAGCTGGTTGTCGGGTTGTTCCAGAACACGGCATCGCCCGTAGTACCGGTTGGTCAGGTGTTCATCGATCGGGTGCCGGCGTGGCTCAAGGATTGGGCGATCGACACGTTCGGTACCAACGACAAGGCAGTGCTCGTCGCCGGCGCGCTGATCGTGATTCTGGGGTTGGGCGTGGTCGTCGGCCTGTTGGCGATGCGCGGGGCGCGATCGGCGGCGTATGCGCTGACGAGCGCGATCGGCGTCGTCGGCGCGTTTGCGGTGCTCACCCGTCCTGACCCGACACTCGTCAAACTGTTCCCGACGATCATCGGAACTGCCGTGTCGATCGCCGTGCTGTGGTGGCTCGGCCCCAAGCCGGTGCCAGCAGACCAACAGACCGATCCCACAGGCGCCCAGCCGATGATGGCGGTCGATCGGCGGCGGTTCATGACCGGTGCTGTCGGCATCGGCTCGGCGGCCGTCATCACGGGTGGCGTCGGCCGATTGATGCAGCAGCGGTTCGAGGTGGGCGCCGAGCGAGCGTCGGTGGCGCTACCAGCCGCCGAATCGGTGGCGCCGCCCCTCCCAGCCGACGCCGATCTCGGAGTGCCCGGCATCGACCCGTTCGTCACCCCGACCGACGAGTTCTACCGCATCGACACGGCGCTCGTGGTGCCCCAGGTGTCGAAGGATTCGTGGTCGCTGCGGATCGGTGGCATGGTCGATAACGAGCTCGAGTTGACCTTCGACGATCTGCTCGCACGCCCGCAGATCGAGCGCTACATCACCCTGTCCTGTGTCTCGAACGAGGTCGGCGGTGGCCTCGTCGGCAACGCGTTGTGGCAAGGCGTCCGGATGGCCGACGTGCTCAACGAGGCAGGCGTGCACCCCGAGGCCACGCAAACGGTCAGCAGGTCGATCGACGGCTGGACGTGTGGGTCCCCGACCGAGGTGATCATGGACGGGCGCGACGCGATGCTCGCTGTGGCGATGAATGGCGAACCCCTGCCGGCCCGGCACGGCTACCCGGTTCGCCTGGTCGTTCCCGGTCTGTACGGCTACGTGTCGGCGACCAAGTGGGTCACCGAGATCGAGATGGTCCGCTGGGAGGACTACGACGCGTACTGGGTCCCCCGTGGCTGGTCGAAAGAGGGTCCGGTGAAGACGATGTCGCGCATCGACACACCGCGCGGCCGCGGCACCTCCACCGGGCAGATCGCCATCGGCGGCCTCGCCTGGGCCGTGCACCGCGGGATCAGTGCCGTGCAGGTGCGCATCGACGACGGCGAGTGGCTCGAGGCCGAGCTGGGCGCCGTTCCTTCGGACGACACGTGGCGGCAATGGGTGTATCGCTGGGACACCACCGACGTCACCCCCGGCGACTACATCGTGCGCACCCGGGCGATCGATGGCGACGGCGTGCCGCAACCCGAGGGCCCGGCGCCAGTGGCGCCCAACGGTGCCGAGGGTTACCACGGGGTCCGTGTCCGCGTCGAGCCTCCGACCGGCTGAGCTCCGACGGGTTGGGCGGTCGGGCCGACGCGTACAGTCGGAGCGATGACCGAACAAGCACCGATCAACTCTGGCTTCGGACGCAACTCGACCGCGAGCGAGGTGATCGGCGACCGCGACATGTCTGGCGTACGTGCCCTCGTGACCGGCGGATACAGCGGCCTCGGCTTCGAAACCACCAAGGCCCTTGCCGCCGCTGGTGCAGACGTCCTCGTGCCGGCACGCCGGCCCGATCATGCCCGCGAGGTGCTCGCCGAGCTCGACGGGTTGCCCGGGACGATCACCGTCGACGAGCTCGACCTCGGCGACCTCGACAGCGTGGCGGCGTTTGCCCGCCGAGTCGGCGAGACCGGGGAGCCCTTCGACCTCATCATCAACAATGCGGCGATCATGGCTTGCCCGGAGACGCGAGTGGGTCCGGGTTGGGAGGCGCAGTTCGCCACGAACCACCTCGGTCACTACGCGCTGCTGAACCAAATCTGGGATCTCATCGCCGCGGACGGTGACGGTCCCGGGCGTGGCGGACGTGTGGTCGCGCTGTCGTCGACCGGCCACAAGATCTCGCCGATCCGCTGGGACGACGTGCAGTTCGAGTCGGACTACGAGAAGTGGCAGGCGTACGGGCAGGCAAAAACGGCCAACGCCCTGTTCGCGGTGGAGCTCGATCGGTTGGGCCGCGACGCCGGAGTGCGCACGTTCGCGGTCCACCCTGGCGGCATCATGACGCCGTTGCAGCGTCATCTGCCTCGCGAGGAGATGATCGCGTCGGGGTGGATGGACGAAGAAGGCAACGTGAACGAGCTGTTCAAAAGCCCCGAGGAAGGCGCGTCCACCACGATCTGGGCGGCGACCTCACCACAACTCGACGGCGAAGGCGGGGTGTACTGCGAAGACTGTGACGTCGCCGCCCGTACCGACCCCGACAGTCCGTTCGCCCGCTACATCGGCGTGGACGACCACGCCGTCGATGCCGACGAGGCCAGCCGTTTGTGGGCGTTGTCGGCCGACCTGACCGGCGTCAACGCGTTC
Organism: Actinomycetota bacterium; assembly: GCA_039194665.1. Lineage (GTDB taxonomy): Bacteria > Actinomycetota > Acidimicrobiia > Acidimicrobiales > Ilumatobacteraceae > JABSQH01. Next base: position 51 of record JBCCVW010000089.1, on the reverse strand, counting down.
GACTGAGTGTGACAGCGGGGGTCAGACCCCTCGTGTCACAGCTCGCCGTGT
>JBCCVW010000088.1:0-17527 GCA_039194665.1 Actinomycetota bacterium | reverse complement strand
TGAATGTCGAGTCTGGCGACGACCAGCGAACGGCAAGCGCGTGGTCCGCGCTGTCGAGCAACTCGAACGAACCATCGAACGCCGGCTCGTTCGCCCGCCATCGCAGCAGCCCGAGTAGGCGTTGGACCACCGGACGTTCGAGCGCCCGATCGATCTCGCCGCCCGTGAAGCGGTGCCGGTTGATGTCGCGGCCGACGCCCGTCTCCAGCAGCAGATCGACGTCGTTGCCCTGGGCGAGTAGCCCGACGTAGTAGATCTGCGGCGTTCCGGGGAGCAGCAGTTGGATCAGGCGCGCCGCGAGGTATCGCTGCTCGTCGCCGCCGAGGGCGTCGACGAACGTGCAATTCACCTGGTACAAGTCGAGATTGCTCGCCGCCGAACCGGTCGCTCGTCGCGACGTGCCTCGCGACCGATCGTGAATGCCCTCGACCAGCGCGTGGATACGTTCCGGCGCGAGCAGGCCGGGGCGTGACGGATGGCGCGGATCGACCCCAACGTCGATCACTCCAATCCCGTCGTGCGTGTCGAGCACGGTGACGGTGTTCGTCGGCCGAATTTCAATCCACCGCCGCAGCGCATCACTGCGACCGGTGAACAACGCCTCGAGCACCAACGGAGGCAGCGCGAAGTCGTACACCAGGTCGACCCGTTGGGCGATCGCCAGTTGGTCGAGGTGATGGCCGTGAACCTCGACCAACACGTCGATCCCGCGTTGGTGACACTCCTCGGCGACACGATCGATGAAATCGAACGTGTCGCGAATCATGAAGCACGAGGTGCCCGCTCGCTTGATCGCATACCCGACAGCGTCGAAACGAATCTGCGTCACGCCGGCCTGATCGAGCGTGTCGATGATCGACACGAGGTACTCCCAGCCGGCGGGCGACTCGACGTCGATGTCGATCTGGTCGGCACTGAACGTCGTCCAGAAGGGCACCGTCGTACCGTCGGCGAACGCGAAGTTGGTGATCGGCGGCGTGGGCCGTGGCCGGTACACCGGTGCCAAGTCGTCCGCTGTAGGTACCCGTCCGAAGACAGCAACCGGATCGAGGAACAGCGGACGGTGCGCCGAGCGCTCGCCGCGTTCGAGCACGTCGGAGAACATCGTCGAGTGCGCCGACACGTGGTTGACGATCAGGTCCGCCATCACGGTGCGCTCGGTGGCCAGCCGGGCGATGTCGTCCCACGTGCCGATCCGACGATCGACCTCGAGGTGATCGATCGGGTCGAACCCGGCGTCGGCGCCGTCGATCGGGTCGAAGAACGGCAGGATGTGGACGCCGCCGAATGCCCCGCGCAGTGGGCCATCGAGCAGGTCGTCCAACGCCGAGAGATCGGGTGCGAGCCGGTCGGCGTAGGTGATCAACTGCGGAGACGTCACGACGGTGCCGTTCGAAGATGTCGGTACGTCAGCGTCACGTCGTCGGCACGTCACCGACGCCGAGCGAGCGACGCAGGAAGCCCAGCTGATGCAGCAGCAGGTTCTCAGCGACCACGTCTTGGGGGGTCATGTGCGACACGCCGACGAGCGGTAGCACCTCGTGGGGGTGGCCGGCAGCCAGCAGGGCGGATGACAGTTGCAGGGTGTGCGCGGCGACAACGTTGTCGTCGGCCAGTCCATGGATCAGCAAGAGCGGGCGCTCCAGACGGTCGGCCAGCGGCAGCAACGACGAGCCGTCGTAGACCTCGGGTTGGGTAGTCGGGTCGCCAAGGTAACGCTCGGTGTAGTGCGTGTCGTAGAGCCGCCACTCGGTCACCGGCGCGCCGGCGATCGCCGCGTGGAACACGTCGGGTCGACGAAGGACCGCTAGTGCCGCAAGGTAGCCGCCGAAGCTCCACCCGCGGATTGCCACGCGCGTGAGGTCGAGCTCGGGATGTCGCTCGGCAGCGCCGAGGAGTGCGTCGATCTGATCGTCGAGTGGTGGCGTGGCCAGGTCATCGAGCACGGCGCGCTCCCACTCGGAGCCTCGGCCGGGCGTGCCGCGACCGTCGGCCACCACGACGGCAAAACCCTGGTCGGCAAACCACTGTGAGGCGACGAACGCATCCGCAGTCCGTTGCACGCGCAGCGCGTGTGGTCCTCCATAGGGGTCGAGCAACACGGGGAGTGGGCCGCCGTCGTGGTGACGTGGCAGCAGTACCGCCGTGGCCACTGCGCGCGGCCCGCTGTTGAAGATCGTCACGTGTGGTTCGATCGTCGGTCTCTCGGCGAGCGAGCGGATCGTGGCGGAACCGCCGGTGCCGTCGGTGACGGTGACCACGGATCCAGGGCCGTCGAGCGTCGCGGACGTGATCGCTGTGGTCGTGCCGCCGACCGCCACGTCGTGGACACCCTCGGCCGTGGTGAGTGCGCGGCAGTTGCCATCGGCGTAGACCCAGATGTGCCGCGAGGTGGCGTCGTCGATCGGATTCGCGACGAAGACGACGCGTTCTCCGCTCGCCGCCGACACCGCACGAACCTGCAGGTCGTCGGGCGTGATCGGCTGGTCCTCGAGGAGCAGCCGCCGGGCGCCGTCGCGGTCGGCCGCCACGAGTAGCTGGCCATCGGCAATCCGCCGTGGCGACCCCGGCACCAGCTCGACCCAGGCGTCATCGTGGTCGTCGAAGGCGATCGTGGTGGCGCCCGACGCGACATCGACATCGAGCACCGCGGCGCGCCGCTGATCACGCGACTGGACCTGGACGATCAACCCGTGTTCGCTCCAGTCCACAACGGCGACGTACGGCAATGCCTCGCGATCCCACTCGACTTCGATCGGTGATGCCGCGTTGCGCGATGTCGGATCGTTGGACCTCGGGTCCTCAGGACTCGGGTCGTCAACGGGGTGTAACCACAGCGACGTGGTCGCATTCGCCGTCCCCGCTGCGGGGTACGCCACCGTCGTCGGTGGGCGCTCGGGGTGTGCGGGATCGGCGATCGTCCACCGATCGACCGCTGCGTCGTCGACGCGGGCGGCGAGCAGCTGAGTGCCGTCGGGACTCCACCAGTAGCCGCGAAATCGATGCATCTCCTCGGCGGCGATGAAGTCGGCGCTGCCCCATGTGACGGTGCCCTCGCCGGCGGCGACCACACGCGATGTGCCGTCGAGCTCGGCAACGCAGAGGTCGGCACCGCGGATGTAGGCAACACGTTGGGCGTGCGGGTCTGGGCGCGGATCGATGACCGGCCCAGGTACGGGTAGCTCGCGCATTCCGCCGCTCAACAGCCCGCCGACGAACAACCGACCGGCGAGCGAGACGGCAACGACGCGGCCTGTCCCATCGGTGGCGTACCCAGTGATTCCGCCCGCCCCTTCGCGGGCGCGCTCGCGGCGGGCCTGTTCGGCGGCTGACAGCGTCTCGTCGCGCGGATCGACCAGGAGTGCTCGCGGATCGGCGACGCAGCGTTCTTCGCCCGTATCGACGTCGAGCACCCAGAGCGCCGTCACGGGGTCGTCGCCGGCCGCGCTGCGCAGGAACATCACGCGGCGACCGTCGGCGCTCGCCGTGATCGTTCGTGGACGACCGAGGGTGAACCGTTGGGTGCGGGCGTATTGCCGCGGGAACGAATCGCTCACGACGACACGCTACGAGCTTGTCGTGGCCGAGTAGTGAGCGACCGCCTCGCGGACCACCTCGAAGGCGGCGTCGGCGTCGACGTGGGTCAACACGTCACAGTTGGGAGCGGGACGGTCGATGACGTCGCGCACGTCGATGACGGTCATGCCTCGCGTGATCGTCCCGCGTAGCTCGACCTGCACGTGACGCGGGATCGACTCGAACATGGTCGGATGGGTGAGGGCCAGCACCGCCAGCGGATCGTGTACCGCCGCGCCCTCGATCGAGTTGTCCTCGTGCCGGCTCAGGTAGTTGGCGCTGAAGTACGTGAACAGGTCGGCGAGGACGGCCGCAAGCCGTCCCGGGATCGCAGCGATCGCGGCGATGCGCGCTGGGCTCGCTTGGAACTGGTGGGTCACGTCGAGACCGGCCATGATCCGTCGCCCGCCTGCGGAGTAGACGACATCGGCGGCTTCCGGATCGACCCAGATGTTGAACTCGGCCATCGGTACACGATTGCCGTGCGAGCCACCGCCCATCGACGACACACCGGCGATGCGCGAGGCCAGGTCGGGGGCGGCCCGCAACGCGAGGCCGATGTTGGTCATCGGTCCGGTGGGCACCAGCCAGATCCCCTCTTCGGCGCGACACGTGTCGATGATGAACTCGACGGCGTTCGTGCTGTCGAGCGGCGTGGTGGGTTCGGGGAGGTCGGCGCCGTCGAGCCCCGACGCACCGTGCACGAACGCGCCGATCTTGAGCGGCTCGACGATCGGCCGATCGGCGCCGGCGTGGATCGGCACATCGACGCCCAGCAGATCGCGCATCACCCGCGCGTTGTAGGTCGTCTGCTCCAGCGGTGCGTTGCCGGCCACGGTGGTGATCCCGACGAGGTCGGCGTGCCGGGCGGCCACGACGATCGCCACTGCGTCGTCGTGTCCGGGATCGCAGTCGAGGATCATTCTGGGAGGCGACTGACTCATCATGCGAGCTTGCCACGTCGGCCGTTCCCCGCACTCGGTCCACGCCCGCCAGACTGGGCGTATGCGCGCTTCGCCCCGGCCGGCTGCACGGCGGTCACTTGCTCGGCTGGCCGTCGGCACGTTGGCGGTCGCGGCGTGCGCCGGTGGGGACGGCGACGCCGAGCCGTCACCGAGCGAGTCGACAGCGGCCGAGTCGACGGCCGACGAGCCCACCGACGATGATCCGACATCGCCCGTGGTGATCGTCGATGAGCCAGGGGACGACGACAACAGCGTCGACATTCCTGGCTCCAGCACGACTGATGCGACCGGGTCGACGCCAACAACAGCGCCCGCTGCGACGACCACGTTGGCGACCGTGCCGGACACGGGCGTGCCCGGCCTCGACAGCGAGCTGCCGTTTTGTCAAGCGTGGAGCACGTTCGCCGGTTCGTTTCAAGCACTGGCGCTCGCGTCGGCGTTCGCCACCGACCCCGACGCCGCACGGGGCGCGGAAGTGGCGGCGTCGCCAGTGTTGATCGCGGCGGCGGTGGCGATCGATGCGCAACTACCTGAGGCGCTGGAAGCCGAGCGCGGGGTGCTGACCGTCGACGCGCTTGGTCCGTTGTTGCGGCGCGCCGAGCGGAACGTGGCAGCCCTCCGCACGGCAGGTGCGACCGACGCCGAACTCGACGCCATCGGCGAGGCGTGGTTCGACGCGCTCGCCTCGGCGGGCATCGACGATCCCGACATCGCCCCGGTCCTCGCCGAAGCAACCGCGACGTTGGTCGCCGACGCGGCGGCGGTGGTCGCCTCCGAAACCCCACCGATCAATCAGGATCCGAGCTTGGTCACCAACGCGGCGATTCCCGAGACCGAGGCCTATCTGGTGGCCAATTGCCCCGATCAAGGGACCCTGGCCGGCAACGACATCGTCGACGGCTGAATGTGGAGCTACACGTGCAGGCCGCGATCGGTGTCGATCGTCACGGTCTGTCCGACCCATTCGCCAACGGCGAGCGCGGCCAACGTCTCCGCGTGCTGTGACGAGGCCAACGCTCGGCGGTCGTCGTCGAGGCGGCATGTCGCGAACGCCTGCTCGGGCGTTCCATCGCGTCCATGCATCACCGTGTATGACTCGATGACTGCCGGCCCGGCGGCGTCGTCTGCGTCGGCCAACTCGCGTGTCGGGAGGCGGTCGATCTCGGGTTGTGGGTTGACGTGGCGGAACCCGTCGGCGGGTGGCGCGGTGCCGTACACCCCGAAGCTGTGCTTGGTGACGAGCCCGCCATTGCCCCACACCAACCCGTGTTCGCCGGGCCGCTCGCGTAGCTCGCGCACCATGGTGGCGATCGCATGCATCACGTAGTTGTGCCACGGTCCGCCGGCGAACGTGAGACCGCCTGTTCGGCTCCACGGTCGTGATGAATCGGTCACGTCGATGCCGAGCGAGCGGGCACCGAGTTGTACTGCGGAGGGGAAGCACGAGTAGAGGTCGATCAACGCCACGTCGTCGATCCCGAGACCGGCAAGGTCGAGCGCGGCGCGTCCGCCGACCTCGATCGCCGGCGTGCGATCGAGCCGATCACGAACCGAGATGGCGATGTGTTCGCGACAGTCGGCGCCGGCGAGGGGAAACACCCACCGGTCGCGTGGTACACCGAAGCGCGTGGCGGCCTCGGCGGAGCAGACGATGATCGCTGCCGCCATGTCGACGTCGTTGTTCGAGTTCATCAGCTTCGGATACGGCAGCCCGATCATCCGGTTGCTGGGCCCGACTGCGGTGATCTCGGTGGCCGACCGTGCGGTACGTTGCCAGGCGTGCGGGTTGGCCGCGGCCACTTCGCTGAGCCCAGACCACAAATCGCCGAGGTAGGCCTGGTGCGATTCGACGTCGCGGCCGCTCGCCGCCCGTAGCGCGCTCTCGAACATCGGGTACACCTGCACTGGCATCCACAACCCGAGCTCCCGTTCCGCATCGTTGACGATCGTCAGGTCGCCACCGATCAACTCCGGAGCATCGTCGGGCGGTGACTTCGGCCACGGCAGCTCGACTCCTTCTTTGCGCGCCCGCATCCGAGTCCGGAATGCCTCGCCGCCCGTGAGGATTGCGACGTCGAGGTCGCCCTGCTGGATCTCGGTGGCGGTCGTGTTGAGCAGCGTTTGCGGGGTGTTGCCACCTTCGGTGGTGTACTGCAGACGCGGCTCGAGTCCGAGTCGTGCCGCAACGAACCGCGGCAGGTTGCCGTACCGCCACGAGTACTGGCACACGACGCGCAAGACGTCCGCCGCGGGGGGACCGTCGAGGCCAGCGTCCTCGGCAGCCGCGCGCACGGCGAACTCGATCAGGGCCGCTGGCTCGAACGCCTCGTCGAGGGTCGCCGCCCGGTGCGTGAACTGACCAGCGCCGATGATCACCGGCGTGCGCGGGTCGAGGTGTTGCGCAGTCGTCATGGCGGTGTCGGTCACGTCGGCGAAGGCTATGGAGGTCGACGCGGCGCCGTACACTCGGACGGCGATGGCACGCATCGCAATTGGCGGCGACCACGCCGGCTACGAGCTCAAACAACACCTCGTTCCCTTTCTCGTCGGCCTCGGTCACGACGTCGACGACCAGGGAACGTTCTCCACGGAGTCGGTCGACTATCCGCCGATCTGCGCCGGTGTCGGGCGGACGGTCCGTGACGGCCATGCCGACGTCGGCATCGTCATTGGCGGGAGCGGACAAGGCGAGCAGCTCGCCGCCAACAAGGTGCGCGGCGTGCGCGCGGCCCTGTGCAACGACCTCTACACCGCGCGGCTGGCCCGTGCCCACAACGATGCGAACGTGCTGTCGATGGGGGCGCGCGTGATCGGTGCCGGCATCGCCGAAGAGATCGTCACGTTGTTCCTCACGACGCGATTCGACGGCGGGCGGCACGCCCGGCGCGTCGACGAGTTGCGTGCCCTCGAAGACGAGTTCTGAGCACTGTCGCGATCCGCACCGTCGCGCGCGCGATCATCGCGAGACTTCGTTGCGATCGACCGCCGATCCATCAACCAGACAGACCAGCACGACCACATCGCACTGAACGAGCTCCACCGACCACACACGACCGATCGGACCCGCACTATGCCCTACCCCTCCGACACCGATCCCGACCGCGAGGTCCTCGACCTCATCGACCGTGAGATCGACCGTCAGACCACTGGAATCCAACTGATCGCCAGCGAGAATTTCACCTCGCCTGCGGTGATGCGTGCGGTGGGCTCCGTGCTCACCAACAAGTACTCCGAGGGCTACCCGGCCAAGCGGTACTACGGGGGCAACCAGGTGGTCGACTCGATCGAGCAACTGGCGATCGACCGCGTGAAGGAGTTGTTCGGTGCGGAGCATGCCAACGTGCAGCCCCACTCGGGAGCCAACGCCAACATGTGCGTGTACCAGGCGTTGCTCGAACCTGGTGACACGGTGCTCGGACTCAGCCTCGACCACGGTGGCCATCTCACCCACGGGTCGCCGGTCAATGCCAGCGGACTGCTCTACAACTTCGTGTCGTACGGCACGGGTGCCGAGGATCGCATCGACATGGACACCGTGCGCGAACTGGCGCGCGAACACCGGCCGAAGCTGATCGTCGCGGGTACCACGAGTTATCCGCGACGACTCGATCCCGAGCCGTTCCGGGCGATCGCCGACGAGGTCGGCGCATTGTTGATGTTCGACATTGCGCATCTCGCCGGACTCGTTGCCGGCGGAGCACACCCAAATCCTGTGCCGTACTCCGACGTGGTCACCTTCACCACCCACAAGACGCTGCGCGGCCCGCGCGGCGGCTGCATCCTGACCACCGCCGAGCACGCCAAGGCGATCGACAAAGCGGTGTTCCCGGGCTGGCAAGGTGGTCCGCTCGAGAACGTGATCGCCGGCAAGGCGATCGCCTTCCGCGAGGCGATGTCTCCTGAGTTCCGCGCGTACGCCACACAGGTCGTGACCAACGCGTCAGCGCTCGCTGCGGCGCTGGCCGCCGAAGGGTTCCGCCTCGTGTCCGGCGGCACCGACAACCACCTGATGGTCGTCGATCTCACCCCGTTCGACGCCGACCTCACGGGCAAGCAGGCGCAGGCCACGCTCGACGAGGCTGGTATCACGCTGAACAAGAACACGATCCCCGATGACCCGCGCAGCCCGTTCGTGACGAGCGGCGTGCGCATCGGGACGCCGTCGGTGACCACCCAAGGAATGGGCGAGTCCGAGATGGCGACGATCGCCTCGCTGATCGCCCGGGCGCTGCGTGCCCGCGACGACGCGGCCGAGCTCGAGGTGGTGCGCAAGGACGTGCGCGCCGTGTGCGAGCGGTTCCCCGCGTACCCCGACGGCGTGTGACACCTGGGGTCAGACCCGATCGATCACACTGACCATCTGCGGAACGCGCCTGTCGTACACTGATCGACCGTGCCCGCGTTCGGTTCGTACCTGCTGATCGGCGCGGTCGCCGCAGCGGTCACGTTCGCGATCACTCCGATCGTCGGGTGGATCGCCCGCCGGCGCGGGTGGGTGTACCTGCCCAACGATCGCACCGTGCATCAAACGCCGCTGCCCGACGTCGGCGGACTGGCGATGTACGTCGGCTTCGTCGCTGCGCTCGGCGCAGCATGGCTGTTCACCGACTTCGACGTGCTGTTCCTGCGCAACTCTGAGCCGCTCGGCGTGCTCGTCGCCGCAACGGTGATCTTCGGTGTCGGCTTCCTCGACGACGTGCGCGAGATCTCTGCGCCCGCCAAGGTCACCGGAACGGTCGTTGCGGGACTGGCGCTGGTCGCCCTCGGCGTCGAAATGTTCTCGTTCCGCCTGCCCTTCTACGACGGACCGATCATCCTGTCGAACGACATCAAGCCACTGGTCACGGTCCTGTGGTTACTGGTGATCAGCCAGGCGATCAACCTGATCGACGGACTCGACGGCTTGGCCGCCGGGATCGTCGCCATTGGTGCGTTCTCGTTCTTCCTCTATTCGTGGGAGCTCACCGAGCTCGGGTTGCTCGACGTGGGCAACATCGGACCGCTGATGGCGATCATCGCCGTCGGGGTGTGTGTTGGGTTCCTTCCGCACAACTTCAACCCGGCGCGCATCATGATGGGCGACGGCGGTGCACTGCTGCTCGGGTTGTTGCTCGCTGTGTCCACCAGCGTGGTCGGTGGTCGGGCCGACTCGTTCGACGATGAGTTCGTCGGCCAGACCTACTTCTTCCTCGCGCCGCTCGCGATTCCGCTGTTGATCCTCGGCGTGCCGATTTTCGACATGTTGTTCGCCATCGTTCGGCGGGCGACCGGTCGGCGCTCGCTCGCCGCCGCCGACAAAGGACACCTCCATCACCGGTTGATGGACCTCGGCCACGGTCACCGTCGCAGCGTGGTGATCCTGTGGACCTGGACGGCGCTGCTGTCGGCGTTCGTGTTGTACCCGACGCTCAGTGGGCAGAACCCGACCTACCTCCCATTTGGCATCGGGGCGCTCGGGCTCTTGTTGTTCACGATCCTCCATCCGAGCGTGCGGCGCCGTCGGCGCGAGGGCCCACACGCGGCTGGCGTCGATGGGAATAGCCCCGACGGTCCTGACATGGATGACGCTGATGGGCCGGTCGCCACGGTCACGTCGATTGACGATCGGCGCGGCGAGCACCGGCGCGCCGTGGATGGCAGCGGCGCTCGCGCGGAGGACACGACGACTGGGTTGCCCTCGGCGAGCCCCGATGACTAGATTGTGCCTGCGTTCACAAGCGCCACTTCCCCCAGTCCCTTTCACCGCCTTTCGTCTGGATCGATGAAGCTCCGAGACACGCTGCTGCGCCCCAACCTGAAGATCGACCACAACGACTCGCTCGGGCGTGGGATGGACGTTGCGTTCACCTTCTTGGTGTTCGTCGGGATCGGTTTGGGCCTCGATCTGGTCATCGGCACGCTGCCGTGGCTGACGATCGTGTTCTCGGCACTCGGCGCTGTGGGACTGTTCGCCCGGTACAAGTACCGCTACGACACGCAGATGGAACGACTCGAGCGCGAGCGCGCCGACAAGGGTGGGTCGACATCAACGTGACGACGCCCACCGATGGCGCCGACCGCGCCACCCTGAGCACCACCCGCTTCGAGGGTCCATCGCCCGAATGGGGCGTCGGCCGCGACATGATCAAGCGGGGCCTCATCGCCGGACCGGTGCTCGTTGCATTGTGCGGCGTGATCTGGGGCGCCGACGGCGTGTGGTCAGCGCTGTACGGCCTGGCGATCGTGTTGGTCAACTTCGCACTCGCTGCGTTGACGATCGCGATCACCGCCCGAATCTCGCTGGCGGTGATGATGGGTGCCGTCCTGTTCGGCTATCTCGTGCGTCTTGCGCTGATCTTCGCGGCGGTCTGGCTCGTGCAAACCGAATCGTGGATTTCGTTTCCCGCTCTCGGAGCGACCATCATCGTGTCGCACCTCGGGCTGCTGATCTGGGAGCTGCGCCACGTGTCGATGTCTCTCGCCTATCCCGGACTCAAGCCCGCTGACCCAACTGCCGCCGTGTCTCCCACTGCTCCGCCCCCCGCCGACCACTGACGACCCACCCGCCATCCCGACGACTCTCAGGACTGAAACGGATACAACGTGTTCGCACTCGAGTTCCCACCGATCAACGCACTGCTCCGGTGGCCCGATCTGTTCCCCTCGTTCAACAAGATCGGCCTCATCGCCGTGCTCTCTGCGTTGATCGTGATGGGCTTCTACTACCTGGCCAACCGGCAGAGCGCAGCGATCGCGCCGACCGGTGTGCGCAACCTCGCCGAAGGCTCAGTGGAGTTCATCGAAGAGGGCATCATCATGCAGACGATCGGCAAGCCCGGCCTGGGCTGGACGCCGTTCTTGCTGAGCCTGTTCTGTTTCATCTTCTTGTGCAACATCCCCGGCGTCCTGCCGTTGCTGCAAATGCCGGCGACGGCACGCATCGCGATTCCGCTCGGACTATCGCTGATCGTCTGGGTCGCCTACATCGGCGTCGGGCTCAAGCATCAGGGCCTCGGTTACTTCGGCCACCTGCTGTGGCCGCCCGGGGTGCCGACGGCGCTCAAGCCCCTCGTCGGTCTGATCGAGTTCATCTCGACGATCCTCGTCACGCCGTTCTCGCTGACGGTGCGTCTCTTCGCCAACCTGCTGGCCGGCCACATCTTGCTGGTCACCTTCGGTCTGCTGACCGAGGCGTTGCTGTTCGCCGAGACCAGCCAGGTCTTCTTGGTGCCGCTCTCGATCCTGCCGTTCATCATGTTGGTGTTCCTCACGGCGTTCGAGGTGCTCGTCGCCGTGCTGCAGGCCTACATCTTCACCATCCTCGCCGCGGTCGACATCAACAACTCGATGGCCGGCCACGACGACCACTGACGTCCGCATTCGCGGTTCACGATCTTCCAGACACACACCGGAGAAACAACATCCCAGGGAAGCAATGAGCATCCTCGTCCAGCCGGCCGACGGCGGTATTACCGCCGACGACTTGAAGAGCATCGAGGCCGCCTCCACGGCCGGGTTCGCCTATGGCCTGGCGGCCATTGGCCCGGCGATCGGCATCGGCTATCTGGTTGGTAAGTCGGTCGAAGCAATGGCCCGCCAGCCCGAGGCCGCCGGCATGGTGCGTACCACGATGTTCCTCGGCATCGCCTTTACCGAGGCGCTCGCCCTCATCGGCTTCGTGGTCTTCATCCTCCTCAAGTTCGCCTGATTCTTGAACGACCACCCACTCGTCCATCGGTCCGATCACGGATCTGACCACCGAAGGGAGCTGACGTGCTGACCGCCGTCATCACCGGTTCGGGGGCCAACGCGCAGGTGACGTTGCTCGAGGAGCATCCGCTCGTCGATGCCTACGTCACTGCCGACAAGGAAGTCCCCGAAAGCGATCTCAACCCGATCGCGATCGAGCCCAAAGAGTTCATCTGGGGCGTGGGTGCGTTCGCCGTCATGGCGATCGTGCTGCGGTATCTCCTGTTCCCGAAGTTGAAGAGCGGAATGGAGGCCCGTGCTGAGGGCATCCGCCGCGATCGGGAAGCCGCAGAGGCGCTCACTGCGTCCGCCCGTGCCGACGTCGCCGAATACGAGGCGCAGGTGGCCACGTTGCGCTCAGAAGCACAGCAGAAGGTCGAGGCCGCGCGCGCCACGCTCGAAGCCGAGCGCAGCGAGCGGGTCGCCGCGGCCAATGCGGAAATCACCGAACGGCGTACCGCGGCGATGGCCGAGGTCGAGGCCGCGCGTGCTGCTGCCCAAGGCGACGTGGAGTCGGCTGTTGTCGACGTCGCTGCGCACGCGGTGGGTCTGGCCACCGGACGCCCGGTCGATCGGGCGCAGGTCGAATCGACGGTGCGTGATGTGATGTCAGCGAGCACGGGGGTGTCGTCATGAACCGGCTCACGCTGCTCGCTGGCGAGTTCCTCGCCGTCGAGTTCGACGTCGACGATCAAGGTGTCACCGCCGCCAACCCGATCTTGCCGCCGTGGAAAGAGATCCTGCTCCAATCGATTGCCACGGTGATCGTGTTCTACGGCATCTACAAGTTCGCCGGTCCGGCGATCGCCAAGGCGATCCGTGGCCGTTCCGAACGGATCCAGGGTGAGCTCGATGGAGCCGCCGAGGCCAAGACGAACGCCGAGCAAGAAGCGGCCGACATTCGCAATGCCCTCGGCGACATCGACGCCGAGCGGCGTCGCCTCTTCGACGAGGCCGAGACGCAGGCCGAGGCGTTGCTCGTCGACGGTCGGGCGCGCATCGACGATGAGATCGCCGAGATGCATGCCCGCGCCGACGCCGAGATTTCGGGTGCCGCCACGCGCGGCGGCGACGAATTGCGCGCCGAGATCGGGCGCTACTCGACGCAGACCATCGACCGGTTGGTCGGGAGCACCCTCGATGGTGCGGCGCAGCAGGACCTGATCGAAGGATTCATCAGCCGCGTCGGTGCCGAGAGCGGGAGCCCATCATGATCGAGCAACAGATCGAGGGCTACGCCCGAGCACTGTTCGAGGTTGCCCGTGCCGATGGCACGCTCGACGAGGTAGAAGACGAGCTCTTCCGATTCGCTCGTTCCTACGAGTCGAGCGATGCGTTGCGCGAAGCACTCACCGACGACCACGTCCCTGCCGAGAAGCGCCAAGCGATCATCGAGGACCTGCTCGATGGCAAAGCCACCACCACAACGATCCAATTGGTATCGATGGTGGTCGGTGGTGGTCACGCACGCGACCTGCCGGCAATCGTCGATTCGCTCGTACAGCGGGCGTCGGCTGCCAAGCAACTCGATGTTGCTGAAGTGCGTACCGCGGTGGCGCTCACCCCCGACCAGGAGTCGCGCCTCAAGGCTGCGCTCGAGAACGCCACTGGCAAGCAATTGAATCTGAAGACCGTCGTCGATCCAGCCGTCGTGGGCGGGGTTGTCGCCACCGTTGGCGACGTCGTGATCGACGACACCGTCCGCACCCGCATCGAGCAGCTGAAGAGCCGACTCTGAGCAGGCACACGCTGGAAGATCGAGAGACCAGGAAGATCGAGAGAGCATCACACCATGGCTGAGCTGACAATCTCCGCCGCCGACATCGCGTCGGCGCTCAAGTCGAACCTCGAGGGGTTCGAGCCCTCCGTCGAAGCGCGCACCGTCGGGCGCGTCGCCGAAGTCGGCGACGGCATTGCTCGTGTGAGCGGGCTGCCCGACGCCGCCGTGAACGAGCTGCTCGAGTTCGAAGACGGCTCGCGCGGACTGGCGTTGAACCTCGATGAAACCTCGATCGGTGCCGTCGTGCTCGGCGACGTCGACAACATCGAAGAAGGCCAGACCGTCAAGGCCACCGGCAACATCTTGTCGGTCCCGGTCGGCGATGGAATGTTGGGACGCGTCGTCGACGCGCTCGGCCAGCCAATCGACGGGGCCGGCGACATCGTCGGCACCGAACTACGCCGTATGGAGATTCAGGCCCCAGGGATCATGGGCCGTCAGCCGGTGGGCGAACCACTGCAGACCGGTATCAAGTCGATCGATGCCATGACCCCGATCGGGCGTGGCCAACGCGAGCTGATCATCGGCGACCGCAAGACCGGCAAGACGACCGTCGCCGTCGACACGATCCTCAATCAGCGTGGCCTCGGCGTGAAGTGCATCTACGTGGCGATCGGCCAGAAGAGCTCGACGGTCGCCCAAACCGTCGACGTTCTGCGGCAGAACGGAGCGCTCGAGTACACCGTTGTGGTGGTCGCCCCGGCCGCCGATCCGGCGCCGTTCAAATACCTCGCCCCGTACGCCGGTTGCGCGATGGGTCAGCACTGGATGGACAATGGCGAGCACGCCCTCGTGGTGTACGACGACCTGTCGAAGCAAGCTGAGGCGTACCGTCAGCTCTCGCTGTTGCTGCGCCGTCCGCCCGGGCGTGAGGCGTACCCCGGCGACGTGTTCTACTTGCACAGCCGGTTGCTCGAGCGCGCGGCCAAGCTCTCCGACGAGAACGGTGGCGGGTCGCTCACCGCGCTGCCGGTCATCGAGACCAAGGCCGGCGACGTGTCAGCGTTCATCCCGACCAACGTGATCTCGATCACCGACGGCCAGATCTACTTGCAGGACAACCTGTTCAAGTCGGGTGTTCGTCCCGCAGTCGACGTCGGCATCTCGGTGTCACGCGTGGGCGGCGCCGCACAAATCAAATCGATGCGGTCGGTGTCGGGTGGTCTGAAGGGCGACCTCGCCCAGTTCCGCGAGCTCGAGGCGTTCGCCACCTTCGGTTCTGAGCTCGACGCCGTCTCTGCGGCGCAGCTCGAGCGCGGCTACCGACTCGTCGAGCTGCTGAAGCAGTCGTTGAACAGCCCGATGCCGGTCGAGGAGCAGGTGGTGGCGATTTACGCCGGCACGAACGGCCACCTCGACGACCTTCCGGTCGAAGACGTGCAGCGCTTCGAATCGGAGCTGCTCGAGTACGTGCGGACGACGCATGCGGGTCTGCTCGCGGAGATCAAGTCCGGTCCGGTGCCCGACAACCTGGGCCACATCGTCGACCAGTTCAAGGAGACGTTCACCATCACCGACACCAGCCAACACGTCGACCCGACGGCCACCGACGCCGACGAGATGGGCGACGCCGAGTCGCGCAAGACCCTGGCAACGGAGTGACGATGGGAGGTGTGATGTTCGGAGCAGGTAGCAACTGGCGCGCGGCGAGGGAAGCGCCAGCGACGAGCCGCACCCGAGCGAGGAGAACCAGCGGGCCGACGAGCGAGGGCATCAAGAGGGCCGACGAGCGAGGGCATCAGTAATGGCTGGAGGTCAGGAACGGATCCTGCGTGAGCGGATCCGCTCGGTTCAGGCGACGAAGAAGATCACGCGCGCGATGGAGCTGATCGCTGCATCGCGCATCGTGAAGGCGCAGGCGGCCGTCACCGCTGCAGTGCCCTACTCCGAGCTGATCACGAACGTCGTCAAGGATCTCTCCGCGGGTGGCGCCTCTGGTGAGTCGCCGCTGCTCATGGGCCGCGATGAGGTGCACCACACCTGTTACGTCGTGATCGCCGCCGACCGCGGGTTGTGCGGTGGCTACAACACCGGTGTCGAACGCGCTGCAGAAGGCGAAGTGAAGGCCGACGTGTTGCGCGGCGACTCGTACACGATCATCCCCGTCGGCAAGAAGACCGAGGGGTACTTCCGGTTCCGTGGTTACGACCTGGGCCAGGCGTTCAACGGCTTCTCCGATCGGCCGAGCTACGACGATGCCAAAGCGATCGGTCAACACGTGATCGATCTGTTCGTGTCGGGCGAAGTGGACCGTGTCGAGCTGGTGTACACCCGCTTCATCTCCCCGGGTAGTCAGGAAGTGGTGCTTCGCCCGCTCGTGCCGCTCACGGCCGAGACCGTGGCAGGTGGTGACGGCAAGCCGGAGGATCCGTCGAGCGGTGACTACGAATTCGAGCCCGACCCCGAGACGATCCTCGACACACTGTTGCCGCGTTACGTCGAGGCCCGTGTGTATGCCGCGCTGCTCAACGCCGCCGCATCCGAGCACGCCTTCCGCCAGCGGGCGATGAAGTCCGCGACCGACAACGCCGAAGAATTGATCAAGTCGCTGAGCCGGGTGATGAACCGTGCCCGCCAGGACTCGATCACCACTGAGATCATGGAAATCGTCGGCGGCGCCGAGGCGCTCGACTCGGGCGACGACCTCGTCCCCGTCGAGCTCGACTCGACCGCCTTCGAAGACCCGGTCTTCCACCAGCACGCCTGAATCGTCAGCACATCGAGGTACACGACATGACCATGACCGAATCGACTCCAGCCGGAACCGACGCCCCCAAGGACGGGCGCGTCGTCGGCATCGCTGGCCCCGTGATCGACGTCGAGTTCCCGCCGGGCGCGCTGCCCGAGCTGAACCACGCGCTCGAGTTCACAGTCACCCTCGAGGGCGAAGAGATCAAGGTGCTCGCCGAGGTGGCGCAGCAGCTCGGCCACAGCCGAGTGCGCGCCGTCTGCCTCAAGCCCACCGACGGATTGGTGCGCGGCACCCCGGTACGGAACACCGGCCACGGCATCCAGGTGCCGGTCGGCGACAAAGTGCTCGGCCACGTGTGGAACGTGTGGGGCGAGGCTCTCGACGAGTCGCCAGATGGCTACGACCAGATGGAGAAGTGGGAGATCCACCGCGAGCCTCCGGCCTTCGACGCGCTCGAGCCGTCAGCGCGCATGTTCGAAACCGGCATCAAGGTGATCGACTTGTTGACGCCCTATGTGGCGGGCGGCAAGATCGGTCTGTTCGGTGGTGCCGGCGTGGGCAAGACCGTGTTGATCACCGAGATGATCAACCGCGTCGCCTCCCAGCACGGCGGTGTGTCGGTGTTCGCCGGCGTCGGCGAACGCACCCGTGAGGGGACTGACCTCCGACTCGAAATGATGGAGTCGGGCTTGTGTGCATATATACAGGCATTTTGAAGATATCCTTCCCTTGCATAATGCTGTAAGGGGTTGTATCACTATTTACTGGGCATTAGTCATGCACCAG
>JBCCVW010000087.1:0-17744 GCA_039194665.1 Actinomycetota bacterium | reverse complement strand
GCGGTCCACACACCGTGACGCGAGTGGTGCGCCCCGCCGACGCCCCGCGGCTGGGGCGCACCATCTGGCTTATACCCAGCGGAGCGCTGCTGACCTCGCCTTAGCTGGTTGAGAGCTGTCCCAGGCACGCCGCGACGCGTTCGAGCTGGGCTGCGTACTCGTCGAGGCCGTGAAGGCCGACGACGAGGTTGAAGTTGCCGGCGTCGCAGATGCTGCCCGCCTCGGTGGCGTCGAGGCGTTGAAACAACGTGTCCTCGCGTAACGGTTCGCCAAGGAGCGGCTCGCCAAAGATCACAACGGCATCGGCGTCGTCGAGCGTCGGGATGTTCTCTGTCGACACGTAGGCGCCGCCTGTCGGGTCGAGCTCGACGTCGACGGGGGCAACGACGTCGACCCCGAGGCGGTCGGACCAGTCGACCGTGATACCACCGCCCTCGCCGTACAGGTAGAACACGCCGTCGTACACGTTGTTGTCGACGAGCGCGATCGACCCGAGTTCGATTCCGTCGGAGATTCCCGCCATGCGCTCTTCGAACGCATCCGCGATGTCGGACGCCTGCCCCTCTGCGCCGACGAGGTTGGCCACAGCTTCGATCTGTTCCACGAGCGGTAGCACTCCCGAGTCCCATTGGACGACAGGGGCGATGCCGGCGAGCTGCTCGACGATCGAGTCGATGTAGGCGGGTTGGCCGACGATGAGGTCCGGCGCCGCTGCGGCAATTGCCTCGATGTTGTATTCGCCACCGTATGGCAACGTCTCGTGCTCGAGCAGCGAGTTGTCAAACCCCAACTGAGCCCATGCGTCGAGGTGTTCTTGGCTGAGTTCCCAGTCGGGATCGGGGACGCCGGAGACGACTGGGTGGAAGCCCAGCTCGAGCAGACGCGTGGTCGTGTAGAGGTCCATCGACGCGATGCGCAGCGGCGTCGCGGGCACGTCGACCTCGTTGCCGAGCGCATCGGTCACGGTCCTGACGGCGGGGTTCGATTCGGCGCCGACCGACGAGGCCGGTGGTTGTGAATCAGTTCCGGTCGGCGTCGTCGCGCCCGTGGCTTGCGACGACGAAACCGATGAGTCGTCCGCGACACCCTCCGAGTCGTCGCCGCATGCTGCTGCGAGCAGCGTCGCCGCCACTGCGAGCGCAAGAGACCGCGTTGACATCTTCATGTTGTGCATGCCTTCCACTAGGTGGGAGGCGGACCCTACGGACAGCGGTGTGTCGTCATCGGCGGTTCGACGCCAATTACCTCTGGTGGAGCGCCAATTCTTCCCCGGGTCCGACGTCTTTGGCGTCATGTCTCGAAGCCGTGAGGGAGGAAACCCGTAGTACGTCTTGAACGTCCGATTCAGCGCGCTCGCTGACGGATAGCCACAACTGCGGGCCGTGGCTTCCACAGAGGCTCCGCTCGTGAGGAGACCGAGCGCCATGCGCAGCCGGAGGAGTCGGTGCCACTCCGACAAGGGCAGTCCTGTCTCGACGGAGAAGTGGCGCTGCAAGCTTCGCAGGCTGAGTCCGTTGCGGCGTGCCAGATCGGCCGAAGTCAGCGGCGTTGCGGGATCGGCCACCAGTGCGCGCGCTGCCGAGCGCGCTCCAGGGTGGGTGGGGAGTGGAAGCCCGAGTGGATTCAGTCCGTCATGAATTGAATCCCCGATCAGGTCGACAACGGCCGACAGCAACGACGGCGCCCAAGGTTGCCGCGGCCGACGGGCGAGGTACGCGAGCCCTGGCGCGACCATCGCGTGGAGTGCCAGCGTCGCGGTCGCGGCCCACTCCGGGGGACACGAGCGTGCAAGGAACTGTGCCGACCAGAGTCGGCCCGAGGTGAGCGCTAGGAAGTCAGTCGCCGCGGGAACCCACAACCCGTGGGTCGCGCGAATGGTGACAATTCGCTGTTCGCAACTGATTCGAGCGGAGCCGCCTTCTACCCAGAGAAGGGTGTGGTGCACTGGCGACCGCCCAATGGCCCGTGCGGCGCCACCGCCGGCCGGACCTGGCGGAGCGGAGCGCAGGCCACTCAAGACAACGCCTTGGTCGGACGTCAACGTTGACACGTCGACCCCCTTGCCCCGGACGCGCAGCTTGGCGGGAGCTCGTCGCCCCGGTCACCGTCGGCGACGCGGGCGATTTCGAACCTCGGAACACTCCGGCAGTCGATGTGAGGTGTACCTAACACTAGGGCTACAGTCTGGCCGTGTACTTGACATCGCGCCAAGGTGTCGCGCTCGGTGGTGTGCGACGCTGGGTTCCGGAGCTGACGGCCTCTGCCACATCCCAGAGTGTCGACTGTTTCGATGCCGGACACCACCATCTCGTGTGGAGCCACCATGCGGGCGCACAGGTGCGCACGGCTCGGCTGTCGATGGTGGTGGCGTCGCCGACTGGTCTATGGATCCCAGGCGGACATCCATACACCGTCGAGGCATCTGGTATCTGGTGGTCGGCCCACTTTCTCGCAGACTCGTGCCCAGCGTCGTGGAATCGCATCGCCACAGTCACGCTCGACGAAGTCGTTGCACCGATGTTGGCGCACCTGCACTACTACCCACAGCGCGACGGCGCAGAGGAACTCCTTTCCTCCGCCGTTGCGCACCTCGAAGATCATTTCGTCGCACAACCAACGCCGTTGCGATTTCCGATAGACCCGAGGGCACGCGATGTCGCCGATGGTGTCGTCGACGACCCGGCGTCGGAGCGCGACCTCCACGATTGGGCCGAGCTCGTAGGCGCCAGTGAACGCACGCTGCGGCGTCTCTTTGCAGAACAGACCGGCATGCCGTTCCGCACGTGGCGGGCCAAGGCTCGCGTGCAGGCGGCAGTTCGACTCTTGACGAGTGGGCGTCCGGTCGGCGAAGTCGCGCGCCGATGCGGATACGGGTCGACCATCGCGTTCGCACGCGCGTTTGCCGGGGACTACGGCATGACGCCAAGCGCCTTTCTGGCTCGTCGCGACCCGGACGCGAGACCGAATCGAACCCCGGCGGCGGTAGTGCAGCCGATCACATCGCCTGCTTGGCCGGTGACATCTCCAGCTTGGCCGGTGACATCGCTTCCATTGCTCGATGCTCTGTCTCGTCTAGTGACTGGCCCCGAAGGAGACGAAATGACGAACGGAGCTCGGACGAGAATCCTGGCAGCGGCGGGTGCGCTACTCCTGATATCCGCTGCGTGCGGCACCGATGACGCCACATCGGACGGGTCGCCGAGCGATTCGGACCCGCAACCAGTGTCGACGACCGCAGAGGCCCCCGGCACCACGCTTGGCGAGCCGCCAGCGGTCGAGACGAAGGTGTTCGTCGACGATCTCGGCCGCGAGGTCGAGGTACCGGTCAACCCTCAACGCGTGGTGTTCGCCAACGGCGAACTCGCCGGGATGGCAACAACACTCGGATACCAACCGCTTGCGCTCCACGACTCCTACAGCTCGAGCGAAGAGTCTCTGCAGGCGCTGGGTGGGCTCACGCCAGATCTCGGCCAGACCACCTTCCTCAACTCAGAAGAACTCAATCTCGAGGCACTGAAGGCGCTCGAACCCGACCTGCTGATCTGGACGCCGTGGTTGGAGCCCGGGGACTACGACGTGATCGCAGACGAGATCGCACCCGTGGTGGCGCTCGAAGCGCGAGCCAACGGGACCGACGCCTACACACCGGGTGAGGACCAAGGTGAGCAGTACTCCAAGCAGCGCAAGGTGGCGGAGCTGGTCGGAGTGGCCGACGCGCTCGATGGCCAAATCGCGGCATACGAATCACAAGTCGACGATGTCCGCGAACGCCATGGAGATCTGATTGATCAGCTCGAATGGACGATGCTGGATCTCTACGGCGATGGGTTGGCGTGGATGTACGGCCAGCCTGCGATGACCTTGAACGAGGTGACGGTGGACATCGGGTTGGATCCGTCAACGGCTATGACGGAAGCGCTCCAGTCGCCGGACAATGAGACCTACCTGTACGCCTCGATCTCCGCTGAGCGGGTGCCTGAGTTCGCCGCCGACCTGGTAATTGTGCTTGTGGAGGATCCGACGCAGTCGGTTGCCGATATCGACAGTGGGATCGACACCCTGTTGTCCTCGACGGACGCGGGGGCCGCCGGCCAGGTCCTGGTCGGCGATCAGCTCGGCTGGCTAACACACAACGTGCAAGCCAACATGTCCGTCCTGGAGGAGATCGATGCGTTCCTCTCGGAACAGGGAATCGCCAACGTCGGAGACTTCTGATCACCAGCGGCCAAGCGGCTTCCACGGTGACGACGGGTACCGTCGCTCGTTGATCGGACCAATTCTGCGACGACGTCGACGCGACGTCGTTGTTGGCTCGGTGGCGGTGATGTTCCATCAGGCGTCAGAGGCATTGGTGCCGATCGTGATTGGGTTGGCGATCGATCGGGCGATCGTTACCGGCGACGGCGCAGCGATGACTCGTTGGGCTGGGGTGCTGGTCGGGGTGTTTGCGGTGCTGACGGTGGCGGGGTTACTCGGCTATTTCGCGTTGGACCGGGCTGGGATCTGGATCGCCCACGATGTGCGGCAGGCGATCGTCGAGCGCGTGCTCGATCCTCGCGGCGGTGTGGTGGCGCGTCCGGGCGACGTCGTCAGCCTTGGCTCGAACGATGCCGACCAGGTCGGTGCGGTGAGCTTTGCGATCGGTCTGGGCATCGGAGCGCTGCCCCCCTTGGTCGGTGGATCGATCTACCTGTTGACGATCTCGATACCGCTCGGACTGGTGGTCATCGTGGGCGTGCCCGTCGTGGTGGCGGCGATCGCGGCGGTGAGTCGCCCCCTGGTGGGCCGGAGCGAGCAGGAGCAGGAGGCGGTCGCTGCAGCGACCGGGGTGGCCACGGACCTATTGCACGGCCTGCGAGTGTTGAAGGGCCTCGGTGTGAGCCGTGAGGCGACGTCGCGCTATCAGTCGGCGAGCCGGCGAGCGCTCAGTGCACGGCTGCGAGCGGCCCGATTCTGGGCGGGCTACGAGGGTGCAACGTTGGCGGTCAGCGGGGCGCTCCTCGTGGTGGTTGCGTGGGTCGGCGGGCGCATCGCGGTCGCGGGTGACATCACGGTCGGGCAGTTCGTGATCGCCGTCGGGTTGGCGCAGTTTCTGATCGGGCCGCTGTGGATGCTGGTCGGCGCTGGCGAGTCGGCGATGACGGTCAGAGCGTCCGCGCGGCGCGTCCGCGCGCTACTCGCGCATCCGCTCGCCATCGCCGATGAGGCGCTGACCAACCCGTTGGCGAGCGATGGTGCGCTCACGGTGCGCTTTGTCGGTGTGACACACGGAACGCTCGACGATGTCAACTTCGACATCGACGCCGGTCGCATGGTCGGCATCGTTGCGCGGCCGGCCGACGCTGCGGTGATCGTCGAACTGCTGGCGCGGCGTTCCGACCCCGGGCGCGGGCACGTTGAGGTCGGCGGAGTTGACGTCCGGTCGTGGCCGCTCGCCGAGCTGCGCGCTGCGGTCATGGTCTCGGACGCCGACGCAGTGGTGTTCGACAACACCATCGAACGGGAGGTTCGACTCGCAACCGATGATCCGAGCGGCGCCCAGGCGGCCGCGCATGCGGCGACGGTCGATGAGATCGTCGGCACACTGCCCACCGGTGCAATGCGACTTGGCGAGGGCGGACGCCGTCTGTCGGGCGGGCAACGGCAACGAGTCGTGCTGGCTCGAGCCCTCGCCACCCGTGCGCCGGTGCTCGTGATCCACGACGCAACAACCGCCGTCGATGCGTCGACAGAACACCTGATTGCGTCCCGCACAGCCGAGCTGCGGCATGGACGTGGCACCACCGTGGTCGTGACCACGTCGCCGACCATGCTGGCGACCTGCGACGACGTCATCGTCATCGACGGCGGTCGCGTCGCGCAACGCGGCACGCACGCAGCGCTCGCCAACGATCCCGACTATCGAGACCTGGTACTCGGATGACCGACGATCACACCGTTGGGCTGCTTCCGGTCGCCGACGGGCGCGACACCCGCCGCATGCTCATCGGTCTACTCGGACGGCACCGGGCGCGCACAGCGCTGGCGCTGCTCACCACGACTGTCGGCGTCATCGCCGGGCTGTTCATTCCACCGCTCTTGGGCCGGATCGTCGACGTCGTGATCGACGGCGGCGATGCGACCGACATCGATGTATTGGCGACCCTGCTGCTGCTCGCCGCAGGGGTACAGGCGGTGCTGGGAGCGATCGCGGTCGTGCGCGTCGCTTCGCTCGGCGAGCACGTACTGGCCGACGTGCGAGAAGACGTGGTCGAACGGGTGCTGCACCTGCCGCTCGCCGAGGTTGAAGACGCCGGAATGGGGGATGTGATCGCCCGAGTCAGTACAGACGTGAGCGCAGTCTCCGACGCCACCGATGAGGCGATCCCCGATCTCGTCGCAGCGTCATTGTCGATCGGACTAACCGTCGTCGGGCTGGGCATCCTCGACTGGCGCCTCGCCCTCGCCGGGTTCGCTGCTGCGCCCATTCAGTTCCTCACGACCCGCCGCTACCTGCGCCGATCATCACCCGTCTACGCCGCCGAGCGCACAGCACTTGGCCAACGCACCGGGACCCTCACCGAAGCCATCACCGGCGCGCGCACGATCGCCGCGCTACGTCTCGACCGCGCACACGCCCAAGCGGTCGCCGATCGATCCTCGGCAGCCAACGAGCTTGGTGTGCGCACGGCCCGACTTCGTTCGTACTTCTTCGAAGGGCTCAACATTGCCGAGCTCGCCGGGCTGCTGGCCGTACTGCTCGTCGGCTTCTTCGCCGTGCGAGCCGACGCCATCACCGTCGGCACCGCAACCGCCGGCGCCCTGTACTTCCACCGACTGTTCGACCCGTTCAACACCCTGCTCGGCCTGCTCGACAAGGCCCAAGAGGCCGGCGCGGCGTTCGCCCGGATCGTCGGCATCCTTCAACGACCGCCCACGACCCGATCCGATCACGCCGAGCAACCTGCTGATGGTTCCGTCGTGTTGGACAACATCGGGTTCGCCTATCAGCAGGGTCACCCGGTCATCCACGACGTTGACTTGCACGTCGCAGACCGCGATCGCGTCGCCATCGTTGGCGCCAGCGGTGCCGGCAAGACGACGATCGCCCGCCTCATCGCCGGTATCGATGCGCCGACCACCGGCGCCGTCCACATCGGGGGCATCCATCACGACAACCTCGACACCGACGCGTGGCAACGCTGGGTCAACCTGCTCAGCCAGGACAATCACGTGTTTAGCGGCACCATCGCCGACAACCTCCGCCTCGCCGATCCCGAAGCCACGCGATCCGAACTGCGTGCGGCGCTCGGCGCCGTTGATGCCAACGCGTGGGTCGATCGGCTCGACGACGGTCTCGATACCCAAGTGGGCGACGGTGCGCACGGCCTGTCACCGGTCGAAGCCAACCAGCTCGCGCTCGCTCGATTGACTCTTCGACCTGCCCGAGTGCGCATCTTCGACGAGGCCACCGCCGAAGCCGGCTCCACCGCCGCCCGTCAACTCGATGCGGCTCTCGACCGAGTCGCCGTCGGTACAACGTCGATCATCATCGCTCACCGGCTCACCCAAGCCGAGCATGCAGACCACGTCGTGGTGCTCGACCGCGGGCGCATCGTCGAACACGGCAGCCACACTGAACTCGTCGACGCCGGCGGCGCCTATGCCTCACTCTGGACCGACTGGCAACGACCCGGCCGCTAGCACGCCAGGGTCTTGGGGTTGTGGGGTGCGATCAGCGAGACGATCGCGTGGCACCAGAACACCCGTGCCCATGTTGGACCATCGGCGCCGACCCTAACGTGGGGCGATGGCCCTGACGTCGCAGCAAGGTGTGGTTCTGGCAGGCGTACATCGGCACACGGACGAGTGGAACAGCGGTTCGTCGCCAGGGGTCCTCGACGGATTCGACCCAGGTCACCACCACTTGATCTGGAGTCGGCGTTCGGGCGTGGAGATCCGAACGTCGAGGCTGTCAATGCTCGTCAGTGCTCCCACCGGCGTGTGGGTCCCCGGCGGTCAGCCGTACACCATCGAAGCTTCCGCGCCTTGGTGGGCAGCCCGATTCGTCGCGGAGTCCTGTCCGGCGTCCTGGCGACGCCTGACGACCGTTGCCTTCGACGACGTTGTTGGCCCGATGCTGACGCACCTCCATCAGTACCCCAGTCGCGCATGGTCGGGTGAAATGCTGTCTGCCGTAGTCGCCCACCTCGAAACGGCGTTTGTCGAACAGTCGATTCCGCTGCGGTTCCCGACCGACCCACGGGCACGCGAAGTTGCCGACGGCATCGTCAGCGATCCTGCGTCGCCACGCGACTTGGCCGACTGGGCCGAGATCGTTGGCGCCAGTGAACGGACCCTGCATCGACTCTTCGCCGAGCAGACCGGGCTGTCGTTCGGCAAGTGGCGGCAGCAGTTCAGGCTCACCGTTGCGAAGCGCCTCTTGGGCGACGGCGTCTCGGTTGCGGAGGTCGCGCGTCGATGCGGTTACCGGTCCGGCCCCACGTTTGGGCGGGCGTTTCTGAACGCGACCGGAGTCACCCCGGGCGAGTATCAGACTCGTCGCGCGGCAAGCGACCCGTGGTTCTCTGACCCGCAGTCAGATTGGCGGGAACGGCACGGATCTCGTCTCATTTGGCACGCCATGTCAACTTACCCTTACGCGGAACTGTTGGACTCGCTAATAGGAGAAGGCATGACCGCTCGAGCACGCGTAAGAGCTCTCGCATTGGCTGGCGCACTGTTGTTCGTAGCGGCCGCCTGCGGCGAAGACGACGACGGTGACAGTGCGGTCAGCGGCACCGACTCGTCGTCGGTCGAAACGCCAACGTCGGTCCAAGAGGAGGCGGTGACGTCCATGTCAATCGACGATGAAGATGCCGAAAGTGCTGCGGAACTCGGGGAGACGACCACCTTTGTTGATGACGCCGGTCGCGAGGTCGAGATCCCGACCGATCCGAAGCGGATCGTGTTCCACACGATCGAGCATGCCGCCCACCTGACCTCGCTCGGTTACGCGCCGCTTGGCGTCGCTGAGACGTATGGTGAAGATCCGGTAGCGATCCTTGAAGGAATCGGCGCAGACCTCGATGGCCTCGGCGGACCGGGCGCAGATCTCGATGGGCTCGTCGACCTCGGTGACGGTGGGACCGCGAACCTTGAGGCGATCGCGGCAGCAGAACCGGATCTGATCGTGTGGTCAGGTTGGGACATCGACCGCATCGAGATGCTCTCCGAGATCGCCCCGACGATTGGGATCGAAGAACGAGTCAACGGAGATGTTGACAGTCCCGACGGTCCGCGGCACTCCAAGCAGCGCACCCTCGCCGGGCTCGTCGGGCTCGAGGAGGTGTTCGAGGATCGGCTTGCCCAATACGGTGAACTCGTCGAGGGCATCCGAGAGCGTCACGGCGACCTCATTGATGATCTTGAGTGGACCCTCATCAGTCCCGGGGATGGTCAGTTCTGGATGTACAACTCGCCCACCTTTGCGTACAACGCAGCACTGGCTGACGTCGGCATGACGTCTTCAGCTGCCCAGGCAGCAGCGACCGAGGAGGGAATCGGCTTCGATGAACCCTTCGGTTACGCACGGGTGTCGGCCGAGCTGTTGCCTGACTACGTCCCCGATCTGGTCTTCAAGATCGTTGGAGACTTCGATGATGATCCAGCGGTCGAGGCCGTTCTCGAATCGACGCCGGCTGGCCAAAGGGACCAAGTGTTCGGCATCCCGGTCTACTGGACGTACCATCTGCTCCAGGCGGAGATCGATGTACTCGAGGCGGTCGATGAGATCCTCTCGACCGGTGACGTCGAGGACCTCGGCGAGTTCGGCTGAACCCAAGACTGGCCATCGACGCCGGCATCGTCAACTCGTCGCCCGTCGTGGGTGCGGAACGGATCCACCGGCTCCAACCACGGAGAACGCCGCATACGGGAGCGCTGTTGCCCAATTTTGGTTGGCGACCTAAAGTGCGACGGTGAACCTGCCGGATCTCTAGCGGTAGTTCGGCCGCACCGGCAGGGTTCCCACGTGTTCCAAGGAGTTGCTCATGACGCACCCACTCGATCCGTCCACCGCTGACGAATTGACCGCCGCCGTGGATGTCTTGCGGGCCGAGGAACGGCTGAGCGAGCGTTCGTTCTTCACTGCGGGGTGGGCGTTGGAGCCGTCACGCAGTGACGTGCGGCGTCACGAACAGGGCGACACCGTCGAACGGGTGATCCGCCTGATCGGGCACGATCGAGATCAGGGGCAGAGCTTCGAGGCCGACGTGTCGGCCGCGTCCAAGGCGATGGTCGGTTTCCGATGGATCGACGAGGGGCAGGCGCCGCTGGTTGTTGACGACGCGCTCGAGGTGATGTTCAACGTGGCGGGCCACCCCGACTGGATCGCCGCGCTCGAACGGCGGGGGATCACCGATGCGACGAAGGTTCACATCGAGCCGTGGCTTGCAGGTGTCAATCCTGCGCAGATGCCGACCGGCCGGGTGTTGCGCGCGATCGCGTTCTTGCACGAGCACCCCGAGGACAACTACTACGCCCGCCCGATCGAGGGGCTCACCGCGATGATGAACACCGACACGGGTGACATCCTCGTGGAGGATCACTACCTCGTCGACGTCCCGACCGAGGCGGCGGACTACGCGGCCCAGTTCGTCGATGAGATGCGGACCGACCTGAAGCCGCTGGAGATCATCCAGCCCGAGGGGCCGAGCTTCGATGTGGACGGCAACGTGATCACGTGGCAGAAGTGGCACATGCGGGTGTCGGTGCACCCGATCGAAGGACTGGTGATCCACGACGTGCGCTACCGCGACGGCGACGACGATCGTCATGTGTTCCATCGGATGGCGATGTCGGACATGGTCGTTCCCTACGGTGACGCCTCGCCGTTGCACTACTGGAAGCACGCCTTCGACGCCGGCGAGACCTCGCTCGGGGCGCAGGCCAACTCCCTCAAGCTGGGCTGTGACTGTTTGGGCGAGATCGTCTACCTCGACGCCGTGATGCTGGGCACCGATGGGCAGCCGAAGGTGATCGAGAACGCGATCTGCACCCACGAGGAGGACTTCGGAATCCTGTGGAAGCACACCAACGTGTTCCAGCCTGAGCTTCCGCCCGAGGTGCGCCGCTCTCGCCGTTTCGTGGTGAGCTGCATCCACACGATCGGGAACTACGAATACGGCTTCTTCTGGTACTTCTACCAAGACGGCACGATCCAGCTTGAAGTCAAGTTGACCGGCATCGTGGGCGCATCGGCGTTGCACGACGGGACCGACTTCGAGACCTCGCCGCAGGTGGGCCCGAATGTGACATCACCGGTCCATCAGCATCTGTTCTGCGTGCGCCTCGATCCGGCGCTCGACGGCGGGACCCACACCGTCGTGGAGACCAACGTGGTGGCCGACGCTCACGGCGACCATCCGTACGGGGCCGGGTTTCGGGCGGTGGCCACGCCGCTCACGAGCGAGAAGGCGGCGATGCGCATCATCGATCCGGCCGCAAGTCGGAGCTGGAAGATCACCAATCCCGGCTCGCTGAACTCGATGGGCAACCCGGTGGCCTACAAGATCGTCCCCCCAGCGACGCCGACGCTCTTGCCGCCTGCTGACTCACCGTCGGGTCGTCGCGGCGGGTTTGCCCGCAACAACTTGTGGGTCACCAAGTACGACGAGACCCAGCAGTACGCCGGTGCCGGACCGTTCACCCATCTGCATCCTGGCAACGACGTCGGACTGCCGACCTACGTGGCGGAGGACCGCTCGATCGACAACACCGAGATCGTGGTGTGGCACACCTTCGGCGTCACCCACGTGCCACGCCCCGAGGACTGGCCAATCATGCCGGTCGAGTACGTCGGGTTCACGATGATGCCGGTCGGCTTCTTCGATCAGAACCCCGCCCTCGACGTCGCACCGTCGCACGGCGCCGACCATTGCGCCACCGACACGCACTGACGTTGCGCACATCGCCGGATCTCTGTAGCGAGAGAGGGAGAACGCTGCCATGCGCGCGCTGACGATGACGTACCCGAGCCGGATCTCGGGGCCGCCCGAACGTCGACTGCTCGACGTCGACGACCCGGTACCGAACTCGGGTGAGGTCGTTGTACGAGTGCACTATGCGGCGCTCAGTGCGATCGATCTCGAGAACTCACACGGCAAGCACCGGCTGCGGAACCAGCTGACGTTGCGCTCGACACCCGTGGTGTCGGGGATCGAGATGGCCGGTGTCGTGGAGACCAGCGGAGGTCGGTTGGCGGCCGGGGACCGCGTCGTCGGATACACCGACATCGCCCGCGGCCCGTTCTTTCACGCCGAGCGGGTCGCGATCCACGAGGAGTCGCTGATGGCGTTGCCCGACGACGTCGCCCTCGACGCGGCGGCCTCGGTCGTCGGCGGTGCACTGCCGTCGATCGCCGCGCTCGAACGGATCGCCGACGTGCAGGACGGCGCACGGGTGCTGATCACGGCCGCAACTGGCGGGGTCGGATCCGTCGCGGTGCCGCTCGCTCGCCACCTCGGTGCGTCGGTCGCCGCCGTCTGTCACTCGAGCCAAGAGGCGTACGCGCGCCAGCTGGGGGCGACCGAGACCTACGCCTACGACCGCGACGAGCTCCCACCCAGCGGATCGGGATTCGACGTGGTCTTCGACGCTGCCGCCGCGCTGTCGTTCGCGCAGGCACGCCCGCTGCTGACGCCCAGTGGCTGGTACATCTCGACCATGCCGCAGCGGGATCTGGGTGGATGGCTACGAAGCAAGTTCGCGTCACAGCGCTGGGGGTACTTGCTCGAACGCAACGCCGATCAGCAACGCTTGGGTCGGGTGGTCGAGCTGATGGCCGACGGCGTGCTGAGTTCGGTCATCGACAGCAGTCACCCGTTCGAGGAGTTCGAGCGTGCGTTCGCTCGGCAGCACGAGTCCGCCAAGCGCGGCAAGATCTTGCTCGATCTCAGCCAGTCGGCGACCTCCTGACGGCGCCTGCAGCCGCGCTCAGACCGGGAGTTCGACCGAGCTGGCCACGCTGAAGGCGCAGAAATTCAGGTCGTTGATCTTCGCTTGATCCTGGGGGATGTCATGGGTGGAGAGCGCGACCACGACGGTCTTGGTCGCTCGTTCCACGAGGATCAGCTGACCGTGGATCCCGGAGCAGACCAGGATGCCGAGACCATCGTTGGCCCAGACCTGGTTGTGATAGTGCCCACCCGGTGATGTGTCGGCGTATGCGCCAGCCGCAAACTGGGCGCGCAGGAGATCAGAGCCGCGCAGTGTCGACTCGATCCAGTCAGCGGGGACGATCTGCGTTCCGTTGGCCCGTCCGTTGTTGCACAACATGTCGCCGAACCGGGCGAGGTCGCGGGCGCTCGCGCTGAGCCCAGCGCCCATGTACGCAAAGCCGGTCGGATCCACGACGAGGCTGGCGTCGTTCTCGCATCCGAGCGGCTGCCACACGCGAGTCTCGAGCAGCTCGGTCACCGGTTGCCCGCCGGCCGCTTCGATCACCATCGCCAGCACGTTGGTCAACAGTGTCCGATACTCGAAAGCCGTTCCATCGACGTGGGCCTGCTCGGTCCGACCGAGCGCGTACTCGAACAGCGATGCGGGCGAGTCGGCCGCCCGCAGGTGCGGACACCACCCCACGGTCGACGCCTCGTGCCAGAAGTCCGCGTCGGGCGAGGCGTAGTTCTCGTTGAAGTACGGCGCAGCGGTCATGTCGAGGAGGTGCTGCACGGTGGAGCCGGCGAAGGCCGTCTCGGAGAACCCAGGCAGGTAGTCCGACACCAGTCGGCCAGTGTCGAGCACGCCGTCGCCGACCAGAATGCCGGCGAGCATCCCGGCGTACGACTTAGTGATCGAGTTGATCAGGTGCACGCTGTCCTGGCGCATTCCGTTGCGGTAGTCCTCGGTGATGATCACGCCGTCTCTCACCACGAGGAATGCATCGGTGTTGTTGTCGGCGAGGACGTCGCGCACCGGGCGCACGGCACCGGATCCGACGAACACCTCGATGTCCATGAGATCGATTGGCCGGGTCGCGAACGCCGACCCGCCGGCCGGGTTCCGCCGGATCCTCGCAGTGGGAAACAGCGACTGCACCTGCTGGAAGCTCTGACGAAGGAACGGCGGGGTGTTCCAGTTGGCCGTGGTGAACGAACGCGTCACGCGGTCGACCGCCGATGTGGATCGCGACGGCCTTGCGTCGATTGATGCTGCATCAGCGGTCCTGTAGGGCCATGCCCATGCGGTACTCGACCGGAACGCCGTGCGCCGCTGGTTCGGGTGCCTTCGATTCGACGAGCAACTCCAAACCGACGGCACGGTAGAAGTCCA
Organism: Actinomycetota bacterium; assembly: GCA_039194665.1. Lineage (GTDB taxonomy): Bacteria > Actinomycetota > Acidimicrobiia > Acidimicrobiales > Ilumatobacteraceae > JABSQH01. Next base: position 3,431 of record JBCCVW010000087.1, on the reverse strand, counting down.
CAGCCGGATTGTCGGAGAGCACGTCGAGCTGCAGCTTGGCGAATCCCGCGTTGGTGGCCCGATCGATCACGTGCTTGATCAGCGCGTAGCCGACACCGCTTCCACGCGCCTCGGGCCTCACCGAGAGCGCATGGATGTACGACGTGTCGGTGGCCAGCACGGGGTTGAGCCAACTCGCACGTTCGGACCGTGCGATCACCCCATCGATCGCCGCCATGTCGATGTCGCCGCCTGCCACGAGGGGCTCGATCGCCGCCGCGAGGTGGGCTAGGCGTGGCACGAACTCCGCGCCCGGCATGTTGATCACGATGCCGAGCAACGTGTCGCCGTCGACCGCAAGGGTGGTGGTGTCGGCACCGAACAGGCTGTCGTCGAGGCCCCACGAGGCGTCGACGAGCGCGTCGAACGTTGCCCGTTCACCAAAGATGTACTCGTAGGACACCGGTCCGGTCGCCCACACGAGCTCGGGGATGTCGGCGGCGTGGTCGGCGGCGACGGGGCTGGCAGCGATGAGTTCCATGGATGCGCATTCCTCTCGGGAGCCTGCGTGTCGGACTGTTTTAGTGCAGTGACCTAAAGGTGTCAATCCACCGCCACGACCTCGATCGAGCTCCCGATCGAGGTCGTGGCGCTGCAGCCGGCCTATCCTCGAATTGGGGTGCCGCAGCGTGCCTCGATCGCTGTGCTGCCATGCGGGACTCCGTCCACCAGCACCGGGACCGGACACCACTCGAATGAACCGTCACGCCGATGTGCAACTGCCCGAGCAGGCAGCGAGCGGACGCGCCGATGAGGTGCGGCCGGGAGAGACGGCTGCGGCGACCGGACGGAGCGACAAGGGCGAGCGGACGCGCAACCGGATCTTGGCCCATGCCCGCGAGGTGCTGGTGCACCACGGCTTCGAAGCGGTCGTGTTGCGTCAGATTGCAGCCGACCTCGACATTCGTATCGGCAACCTCCAGTACTACTTCCCAACTCGCCACGACCTCGTCGTGGCCGCGATCTCCGCCGAAATCGACGCCGACCTCGCCACGTTCGACGAACACGATGACGACGACCCCGTCCAGGCGTTGGCCGCGGTCGCCCGTGCGTTCATGAAGCGGTGGCGGAGCGACGCGGGAGTCGTCCTCCTGGTGATGCAGTACCTCCGGACACACGATGCCGAGGTGGCCGCGATCTGCCGTGACGTGTATCGAGCGTTCTACGGCAGGATCGAGGCGTTGGTGGCTGAGATCACGCCCGGGCAGTCGTCAGCGCACTACGCATTCCAGGCTCGACTCATCACCGCAAGCATCGACGGCGCGTCGATGCAAGTCGAGGTCGGCGATCGCCAAGCGTTCGAGGACGCAGTGGTCGACATCGTCCTGTCGATCGCCCGCCGCACCGCTGCGCCCGATCGGGCACACCGTCGTTGAGCGGCGTCGCCCGAACGAGTCCCATCGGTTCCAACTCTGACGGTCGACGGCTCCCGGAATACAGGCCACCGACGAGCCGTCGTCGGCCTAGCGTGCTGACGTGTCAGTTGAACACGCACCGGAGGACCCCGCACGGCGCGTCGACGAACGGACGATGCTCTGTGCGTTCGTCGACTTCTATCGCTCCGTGCTGATTCGCAAGGCGGACGGGCTGACGGCCGACGAGCTGCAACGAACGGTCACGACGTCATCGCTGACGATCGGCGCCCTGGTGCGGCACATGACGATGGTCGAGGACTATTGGTTCAACGACACCTTCGCCGGTCTCCCCGAGCGTGAACCCTGGGCGTCGGCCGACTGGGAGGACGACCCCGACTGGGAGATGACGACGGCGGGCGGAATGAGCTTCGGCGAGCTGCGCGACGAGTTCGACGCTGCGTGCCAAAGGAGCCGTGAACATGTGCAGTCGGCGTCGTCGCTCGACCAACTCGCTGTGGGCGGCGACCCCGACGACCGATGCACGCTGCGATGGATCTTGATCCACATGCTCGAGGAGTACGCACGGCACTGCGGGCATGCAGACATCTTCCGCCAGGGGATCGACGGCCGCACGGGAGACTGAAGCACGGGGGGCCGATTCGGGCCGGCCCATCCTTCAGTCGGTGAGGTGTCGAAGCCGTTCTGCGGTGCTCAGGCAGTGAGTGTCATCGCCAGCGCAACGTCGTCCATCGAGATCGAGTCGACGCCGGCGTGGAGAGCGTTCTCGGCCTGCTCGCTGTCCCGGGCGTCGTTCGCGTGGACGACGTAGCCCAGCTCGCGTAGCCCGTGTGCGATCGATGGTGTGATCGCGCCAGCGTAGACGTGTGCCACGTCGAACACTGCGGTCTCGGCAGTGCCGAGCACATAGCGCTCGAAGACCGCATCATTCATCCACGGCTGCGGTTGTTGTGAGAACAGACCGGTCGTGGCGTCGGGACGTTCCGCCTTCAGTCGACACATCATCGCGTGATTCCAGCCAGTGAATTTCACTCGGTCGAACACGCCGGCCGCGTCGACCTCGTCGAGCACAGCGTCGACTACGGCGCGACCCCACGTCTTGATCTCTAGCTCGAACACTGCCGCAGGTAGTCGCAACACCTCACCGAGCGTGGGAATCGGCTCCCCCGTGAACTCGGGTGCGAACTTCCCGCCCGCGTCCAGGCTTCGGAGGGTGTCGAGGTCGTGATGGAACACCGGTCCCGTGCCATCGGTGGTGCGGTCGAGCATGGCGTCGTGGATGACCACCGCGGCGCCGTCGCTCGAGAGTTGCACGTCGAACTCGATCCCGTCGGCTCCATGCTGCAAGGCGCGCTCGAACGCCGCGATCGTGTTCTCCGGCGCCTCAGCCGACGCGCCGCGGTGGCCGATGACGGCCACACGTCTCGTCCTCACCTCGCCACGATGACACACCCGCGATCGAGGGCGCTGGAATCAGCGACTCGCGCAGCCGAGCGTGGTGAATGATGCGCAGCGCGGTCGGCCGCGGTAGGCCTGATCGAACCATTCGACGTCGAAGCCGTTTCGTTCCACGCCCGCGAGGATCGGCCGGTCGAGATTGCACCCGCCGGCACACGCGCGCCACATCGGGTTGAGACGTCGCTGCCAACGCTGCACGTCCTCGTCGGGCGCAGCGCCGTGCTCGCAGAACACGAACACGCCATCGGGCGCGAGTACGCGGCGGATCTCGGTGAGTGCTGCGTCCCAGTCCGGAATCGAGCACAACGTGTAGGTGCTGACCACCGTGTCCACGGAGGCGTCGCCGAGTGGAATCTGTTCTCCCGAGCGGCCGATCCATTCGACCTCCAGTCCGACTTCGACGCTGCGCGCGGTTGCGCGGGCGCGCATCGTCTCGCTCGGCTCTACGCCCAAGAGTCGGTCGACCTCGCCGAGGTCGTAGAACTCGAGGTTGAGTCCGGTCCCGACTCCGATCTCCAGCACTTGTCCCGTGGCGAGGGGCTCGACGCGTTTTCGGTGTGC
>JBCCVW010000086.1:0-18132 GCA_039194665.1 Actinomycetota bacterium | reverse complement strand
GGGTTGCAACGGTTGTTCACCACTGCTGAGACGACGTCGGGTGATCCGGCGGGCTCGACGATCGGGCGGGTGTATGACGCTGCGGGCCGTCCGGTTGCCCAGACCTACACCAGCGAGGACGGCCAAGTCGCGTACACGGTGTGTCGTGAGTTCGGTCCGCGTGATCAACCGTTACGTCTGGCGACGACCGATAACACGTTGTCGACCAGTTACGTGTATCCGTGGTCTGACCCGACGTCGGCGAACGCGTTCACCACCACGATGACCCATCTCGCGCCGGACACCACCGGCACGACCCAAACGTATGGTTCGTCGTCGACGATCGATTTGTTGGGTCGAACCGTTGCGTCGACGGACCCGTGGGGCACCACGACCGTGGTCGATCATGCGGTCGATCCGATCACCGGGGTCCGCACGATCACCGCAACATCCACCACGGCAGCGGGTTTTGTGGTGACCGACACCGTCACGGTGAACGCCGACGGCACAACAGCGAGCCGTGTTCGTGCCGACGGCTCGAGCACTCTGACGGCGGTCTACTCCTACAACGCCGACTCGACCGTCGACACCGTCACCATTTCTGAGGGGTCGACCGAGATCGTCACCGAAACCCGCGGGTATGACCCGACCACCGGCGCGCGGATCTCATCTACCTGGACCCAAGGGTCAACGACGATCGCTGCCGATGAGATCGTCGATGCGCCTAACGCCTATCGGGTGCTTGGTGAAACGCTCACCGTTGGTGGTGTCACCTATGACTGGGCCTACACCTATGGCGGACTGTCGCGGCTGACCGGCGCGACGCTCACCTCCACAGACAACAGCACGTCGGGAACCTGGACCTACGGCTTCACGGCCGATGCCGGCGCGCTGCCCGGGGAGAACGCCAACGCTCACTTGAACGGCAACATCACCACCAAAACCGTGGCGCTGAACGGCGGCCCCGCGAGCACTGTCGATTACCACTACGACTTCGCCGACCGGCTCACCCGCTCCAGCGATCCCAACCTGCAAGGCCTCGTCTACGACAGTTTCGGCAACCTCACCACCATCGGCGCGAACACCATCACCTACAACACCCACAACGCGCCGGTCTCGGTCACCGACGGCACCACCACCGTTGCCTACACCCGCCTCATCGACTACCCGATCATCGAAAAAACCACCACCACCACCACCACCACCACCAACGGCACCACCACCACCAACGGCACCGCAACGACGATCCGCTACAGCCACAACGGCATCATCGTCAACCCGACTGGGCAAACACTGCTGCAAATCCACCAGTTCGGACCCGTCACCATCACCACCCCCACCGTCGGCGATCGCAGCTACCAACTGAACACGATCACCGGGAACCGGATGCTCACCCTCGACACCACCGGCAGCCCAACCACCACCACACCCACACTGTTCGACCCCTACGGCAACCCCATCACCGCCACCGCCGCCAACAGCGCCGACACTCCCGACTACGCCTGGCAAGCCACCAACAACCTCGAAACCGAAACCCTCGACCTGCCCTACATCATGATGGGCGCCCGCATCTACATCCCCGAACTCGGACGGTTCACCAGCGCCGACCCCAAACCCGGAGCGTCCGGATCCGAATACTCCTACGCCCGCTCCGACCCCATCAACTACACCGACCCCGACGGCCAATCCCCCAAACACGAAAGCTTCTGGAAATGGACCTTCGGTAAACACCAACCCTGGTGGCACTACGCCATCGACGCCGCCGCCATCACCGCCGCCATCGTCATCGTCATCGCCATCACCGTCCTCACCGTCGGAACAGGCGGCGCTGACCTCGAGGTTGCGTTCGACTTCATCTTCGAGTTCGGATTCAACGAGGCCGAGACGACAGCGGCCAACGCAGAGTTCCTCGCTCCCTACGAAGCAGAGTCTCTTGCTGCTGATGGCGGACAGGCGCTCGGCGACCCCGACTACCTTCCACAGTTCCGGGAAGGCGACTCGCTCCTGACCGATCCCGACAACATCCCGCCAAACGTCGACTTGTACGGATACGCCGACGACCCGGAACCCGACGACCTCACCAAGGCGTTCGACGACGGGCAACGGCCCAAGACCGTTTTGGACCGTTTCGATACGAGTCGGATCCCCTCGACCATCTACGAGTGATCACCGATGACGACGACACACACCCACCTCCTCCGTTGCGTGGCGGCCGGGGCACTGCTGATGGTTGGTGTGGCTATCGTCGCTGTTCCGGCTGACGCGCAGCCACGCTCGCAGCAACCGGCTCCGGGCGTGCCGGTCGCCCCGGCCGGGGCGTCTGTGGTTGCCGCCGATAGCCCGGCGTGCGAGCCCGAGTTCATCGCTGACGAGCTGTACGTGCGGTGCGTGTTGGCCGACGCTGCGACATCGATCGACATCGCCCAGATACCTGCTGCTAGCGGCAGCGATGAGCTGTGGATTCAGGCCTGGGGCGGCGCAGGCGGAACGACACCGGTGCAGAGCGACACCGTCGGCACCGGTGGTGCCGCCGGGTTCGCCCAGACCGTGACGACGGTCGATGCCTACGAGTCACGCTTCGGGACCACGACGCTTTATTACTTGCTCGGTGGAGCCGGTGTGTTCTCGGGCGCGGCCAACGCCGGGTACGCCGGTACGGGCGGCGCGTCGACCTTGGTGTCGTCGGTCCCGCCGACGAACAACCTCGACACGGCGACCGACGTGGTGGTGGTGGCCGGCGGTGGCGGCGGTGGCGGACAACTGTGCCCGTCCACGAACGGCTCGCCGGTTGGTCCGTCGTCGTGTGAAGGCGCGGCCGGCGGCGACGGTGGTGTGGCAATGTCGAACGCATCGGGCCAGCAGCGTCCGGCGGAGCCGGGGGTGAACGGTGGCGCGCCGGGCAACGGCGGCATCGGCGGCTCTTCCGAGGACGGGCAGACCCAAGGTGCAGACGGTGTAGGCGGAGCGGGCGGAGGAAGTGTCGGAGTCGGAGGCGGGTCTGACGCACTCCCGCCGACCGGGTGGGTCAACGATCCGTCTGCGGTGCAGACACTGACCGCGGGGCGCGGCGACGCGCAAGAAGATGGCTGCAACTCCGTCTTCTGGTCTCCGCCGGCGTGCATGTTCGGCGGCGGCGGTGGTGGCTGGGGTGGTGGTGCCGCCGGTTTCGACGAGCTCGACTTCAGCGCGTCGGGCGGCGGTGGCGGGGGGAGCTTCGCCGTGCCGTCAACCACCTCCGACCCGCAAGCGCCGACACTGGCGCCAGCCGGACCGGTCGACGGGATTGGCGAGGTCCACCTCGTGTTTCGCGTCCCGATCGACTTCCGCTCCACGTTCTGCACCGAGCAGCGGCTGGCGGGCCAGGAGGGCTTCTTGTGCGAGCTGCCGTTCAACTGGGCGTTCCAGATCCCCGACGGCTTCCTCGGCGAAGACTGGTTCGTGACGATGACCGCGAACGGTGGACGCGGTGGCAACGGAGCGCCCGCCGGTCAGGCCCAGACGACGCGCACCACGAACGAGTTGGCAGGCGAGACGCTGTACGCCTGGGTCGGTGCGGCCGGTGCGGTGTCCACCACTCATGGCGGCAGTGGCGGTGGCGCCTCGGCGTTGGCGCTGACGGATGATCCGTTCTCCGCCACGATCTCCGACGACCTGTTGTTGGTCGCCGGTGGTAGCGGTGGTGGCATGGGGCTCGGCGTGTGCGGGGCGGAGAGCGGATCAGGCGGCGTGGCCGTCGCCGTCGATTCGTCGCCGGTCGGCGCCAGCGGTGTCAACGGCAAGCCACCAGGCACGGACTTGCCCTCCGGTGGTGGCGGAGCGATCGTCTTTGGTGAGTCGTATGTTGCCGGCATCGGCGGCCTCGCCCCTGGTGATCCTGGCGCCGACGGGCGGTCGGCTCTGACGTTCGCCGGGGGTCCGGGCGGTGACGGTGGCCCGATCGCTGCGACGCTGGCCACCGGGGTTCTCGGCGAACCAATTGGACCTCCGCCCTTGGGTGGCGGCAACGCAGGCGGCGGGAGTGGCTACTGCCACGGCGGCGGTGGCGGCGCCGGCGCTGGGAGCGGTGGCGGTGGCGCCGGGGGCTCGATCGGTAGCGACGGGCTGATCACGAGCTATGTCTCCGGTGGAACGGGTGGCGGTGGCGGCTCGGTTGCCGCTGGCACCGACGTCGACCCGACAAACCTGCCCGGATTCGCCAAGGTGCCGATCACGCCACGCGACGAAACGCAGGGATCGGTGTCGTTGTTCTTCTTCCAACAGGGTGGCTCTGGCCCGCCGCCGGTCCCGCCGGACAACTCGACGATCAACGATGTGCAGCCGACACTCGGCTACAACGGCACGAGCACGGCGCCGCTCGTCTATCGGATTTCCGAGGCGGGCCAAGCGACGCCACTCGTGGTGTCGAGGCCAACGGCGCTCGAGTTGTGGACGGTGCCGATCGATGGTGCACTGCAGCCTGGTACGACCTACGAATGGGACATCGTCGACGGTGCGGGCAACGCGCTGCAGTCGCCCCGGAGCTTCACGGTCGGCGAAAACGTCGCCGATGATGGAAACGACGGCGTCCGCGTCGAGATGCGCTCGATGAACTGGTTCGCAACCCAGCCGAACGCAAACGCGCCCGCCTTCGTTGTTCCCGAGCCAGGGCAGGCGGTGCCGCAAGCGCAGACCGGCACCATCGAGGGCTGCCCGGAGAATGCACCGAGCGACTGTCAGGCGTATCGTGCGGCGCTCGACGATCCCGACGACTACGGCACGTACTTCACGACCGAAACGGCGGTGCAGGCAACCACGTTCCAGCCGTCGATCAACTTCGACTGGGCGACCCACGACCCGTTCGGAGTCGGCATCTCTGAGCTGTTCACGCTGCGGGTCACCGGGGCGATCACGGTGCCGGTTTCGGGCACGTACACCTTTGCCGTCAACTCCGCAGGCGGCGCCCGGTTCACGCTCAACAATCCGTCTGGCGCGCCACTCGGCGGCGGCCCACTCGTCGACACGTGGGGTCAGCTCAACGGGGCATGCTTCGCGTCGTTCCCTGCCGTCGGAGAAGAGGACTTCACTCAGTTGGCCATTTTCCTTGCGACGTTCACATGCACCAACACCAACGGAGTCGCCGCAGGGCGGCCCGTTGCGCTCGAAGCTGGGGTGACCTATCCGTTCGTGATGGACGGCTTCATGTCGTGGGCACCGGGACCGTTCCAGCTGTTGTACTCACAGGAGTTCTTCGCGGAGACTCCTGCGCCGGTGCCCGGCGCGTGGCTGACGCAGGACTGTACGACCTGTGAGGGAGCGACTGCGCCCCCACCGACTGCTGGTGCGCCGTGGGTGACCTTCAGTCCTGAGCGTTTCGGCGATTCGCGCGCCGGGTTCGACACGCTCGACGGTGGAGCGGCCGGCGGTGGGGAGAACCCGGCCGGCGGAGTGTTCGAGGTGCCGATTGCTGGTCGTGGCTCGGTGCCCGTCGACGCCGCGGGGGTGTTGGCGAACGTCACCGTCACCGGCGCCGAGGGCCCGGGTTTCGCCACGCTGTTCGACTGCGGCAATCGACCGAACGCGTCGACGCTGAACTTCCAGCCTGACCGGTCCGTTGCCAACGGCGCAGTGATGGGGTTGTCGCCCTCGGGCTCCGTGTGCGTGTACACCAATCGGGCGGCGCACGTCATCGTCGACGTCGGTGGGTATGTGCCGTCGGATTCGCCGGTGGTCACGTCGGGTTCGGAGCGGGTGCTTGACACGCGGCCAGGATTCGACACACTCGATGGACTGTTCGCCGGCGGTGGAACCAATGGTGCCGGCGAGACGGTCGAGGTGGCGGTCGCCGGCCGTGGTTCGGTACCCGCCGACGCCGCAGCGGTGTTCGCCAACGTGACCGTCACGGGCGCCGACGCGGCCGGGTTCGCCACCGTCACCTCCTGTGGCGATCAGCCAGCGACGTCGTCGCTGAACCACCAAGCACAACGGTCGGTAGCCAACAATGCGCTGGTCGAGTTGTCGCCCGCGGGGTTGTTGTGCGTCTACAGCCAACGCGACGCCCACGTCGTGGTCGACATCACCGGATACGTGCCCGCCGGAGTGGATGCGCTGTCGTTGTTCGAGGCGGAGCGGTTCGCCGACACTCGAGATGGATTCGCCACGATCGACGGTGATCAGGTCGGCGGTGGCCCGATTGCAGGTGGCCAGACGCTCGAGGTGCCGATCGCAGGTCGTGGTTCGGTGCCCGCCGATGCGGTGACCGCGGTCGCCAATGTGACAGTGACGGATGCTGAGTCAGCGGGATTCGCGACGGCGTATCAGTGCGGCGAGCCACCCAGCGCGTCGACACTCAACTTTCAGCCAGGGGAGTCGACCGCCAATACGACCATCACGGCGTTCTCGACCGACGGTTCACTGTGTGTGTTCGTCAACCAGGCCGCCGACGTCGTGGTCGACGTAACGGCGTACACCACCGCACCAGACAACGCGTCGCAATGAGTTGCCCTTCGTAGGATCCTTCCGTGGCGAGCTACATCTATCCACACGACGTTCCGGGCGAACGGGAACGGCTCGAGTTACTCGCTGAGATCCTCGACGAGTCGAGCAAGCGGAACATCTCGCGATCGGGCATCGCTCGGGGATGGCGCTGCCTCGAGGTCGCCGCCGGCGTCGGGACGCTGTCGACCTGGATGGCCGACGAAGTCGGCCCCGACGGCATCGTCGTTGCCACCGACCTGCACACCGACTTCATCGAACCGATCGCACGAGACAATCTGCGGGTTGCCCAGTTCGACGTGGTGAACGACGAGCCACCGCTCGACGCCCTCGATCTCGTGGTGGGTCGGGCGATACTCCACCATCTGCCCGCACGGCGCGAGGTGTTGTGTCGCTCGGCCGACTGGGTCAAGCCCGGTGGATGGGTGTACTTCGAGGAGCCCGACGTCCGTGTGGCCGACCTGATCGAGCCGGCGTCGCAGCGTGAACTGTGGCGTGGCTGGATTGCGTGGGGTGCCGCACGAGGCATCGATTTCACCATGGGCGGTTCCTTGGCCGATTGGATGGCCGAGGCTGGGCTGGAGCCGACGTTCGTGGAGACGACGATGCGTACGTACAACGGCGGTGGTCGGCATGCGCAGTTGTTCCACACCAGCTTGATGGCGGTCGCCGGTGAGCTCGTCGAGCACGGCGTGGATGCCGCGTTGATCGACGAGTTCGATCGGCTCTACAAAGATCCGGGCTTCTGGACGGCGCCGATCGCCTTCACGTCGGCGCTCGGTCGTCGGCCGGCCTGACCGCGCCCCACGGACGTCTTGGCTGCTGTGATCTCAGAGCGCAGCGACGGTCAGTTCGTAGTCGTATCCCTCGGTGCCGCCGAACGTGGCGGGTACCGCAGCGACGATCACGTAGATCTCGGTGTCGTCGGCAGCTGCGACCGTCAGTTCGCCAGTGGTCGCTGTCGACATCGGTACCTCGAGGTACTGAACATCGCCCGCGGCGTCCTTGATCGCGACGCGTGCGACCAACCGCGAGGCGCCTCCTGCGGATCCCGTGGGATCGCCGTCGAGTCGGATCGAGTACGTCGTTGCGCTGATGTTCTCGATGACTATCGAGTTGTACCCCCACGCACGCGGCGCGTCCTCGGGCGACGGAGAGAACGACTCCGAAATCGGGTCGCTCAGGGTTAAGACGTGCGGACGAATCTCGTCGGGGCCGGCGAACGCCGCAAGCTCGTCCATGGCAATCGTCGCTTGCTCGTCGGTCAGGTAGTCGAAGCCAACCGCGGTGCCCGCGGCCCAGTCGGCAAACGCCGCGCCCAGCCGTTCGCCCCCCGTTGCGTCGTAGAGAAACTCCTGCGCCGAGACGTCGGCGTTGGCGGTGTACACGCCGGCCACAGCCGATCGATCGACTCCCGCGACCTCGGTGAGGTAGTACAGGAACGTTCCCGCTCCGTACTGGCGAACCCCGTAGAGCCAGTCGTTGTCGATCGGGTCGTCGGGCCGCCCACTTTCGGGCAGATGCCAGAGCGAGTACTGCGGAGTGGCGTAGACGGAGCCAGCGGTGACGAACGCGCGAGGATCACCGTCGCTCCACACCTGCTGATACCACTCGGCGGAGGCTTCGATGATCCACTGTGCATCGAGGTCGTCGTCGACGACGGCGTACTCGGACGACGACTGCAACGCGTGATACGCCTCGTGGCGCACGTTGTTCGGATCGTCGTGCGCACCGAACGGCATGGCCAGGTACGGGATGCCCTCATCGGAGTACCCGAGCCCGTTGCCCAAGAAGTCCGGGAACCGGTCGTCGCCTGGGTGATGGACATAGACATTGAGGTACTGCCCAGCCTCGGCGGTGCCCAACTCGCCGAACCCCAAGCACTGGGCGTCAGCTTCGACCTCCGCGAGCAACGCGAGCAGGACGGGCACCGTCGCTGCAGTCTCCGGAAACGCCGGATCCCACCACACGGCGAATGAGCCGCGGGTGGCAATGTCGTAGGCGCTGGGGTCACCGGCCACGTCGGCTCGGAGCTCGAGCCCCGGGTCTGTGGGAGCGGCTGACGTCGTTGTTCGTGGCGGCTCCACGATCTGCGCAGTGATCGGCGATGAGGTCGGGTCGGCGTCGGGCGCGCTCGATGTTGCGCAGCTCGTCGCCAGCGCTGCCGCGATCAGTAGCGCCGGCGCCCGTACTTCCATGGTGTTGACCAGCGTGACGATCACTTCATGAAGAGCCGATGAGAGCTCGGCGACGGTGCAGCTGGCCGCCGTTACTCGTGTGCGTATGCGTCGGCTTCACAGTTGTTTCATGAAGCGCCGTGTTTGCTGGAACCTGTGCTCGACGACACCCGCCCGCGCGCACAGACGCTCGTTGCGATGCCCGCCCTTCGGGTTGTCGGCGTATCGGGCGAGTCGGTCGTCGACGCTTGCGCCGCACCGAGTCAGTCCCCTCTGCTCGGTGCGGCGCGCAGATGCCCTCCCGAAACGGTCACAGCCGTGGTCATCACAGCGAGTTGCCGGCTGTCGGACCCCGTTCCATCGCGCCGGCCCTGAGGTGATCGTCCAGCGTCGCCAGTAGGGCAAGGACGAGTTGGTTCCCTGGGGTCGGGATGCCGTGCCGTTGACCGGCACGCACGATTGCGCCAGTGAGCGCGTCGAACTCCAGGGGTCGACCGGCCTCGCGGTCGTAACCCATCGAACTGCCCATACCGGGCGGGGGGTGAACCTCCGCAGGCGACGCTCGATTTGTCGATTGTCGACCCCTTTGGCGCCGAGGCCGGGGGCACGCTCGACGGCGTGGCCAGCGGCGCAGCGGTGCTCTACTCGGGCACCCTCTTCGACGTCGACAGCGGAGAACTGGCCGTCGATGTCACCGACCTGGCGATCGACGTCTCCGGCGTGGAGATCGCTTCGGCCGACGCCGCCGACGATGAATTCGCGGCCTCCGGCATGCCGACGGTATAGAGAAACGCTGTTTCCCCTATCGGAAAACCTGTTCCCCTGTCGATGGTTGGGCGACGTTCAGGTAGCACATAGGTCCAGAGTCGGATCGTGGGTCGTGTCAATCTCCGTCAACTGAAGGACCGACCCATGAACAAGTCACATGAGACCCCCCAGCTCCTTGGACTGGATCCGCTTGCCGCCCTCGCCACGTTTGCTGGCGACGCTGAATCATCGCCAGATCAACGGCACCCCAAAGCCCCGAAGCCCGCACGCCGCGGCAGGTGGATCGCTGCCGCCGTCGCTACAGCAGCGGTGATCTTCGGGGGCGTGGCGATCGCATCCGGAAGCGCGACTGGGACGAACACGTCTGTTCGGGCTGACGATGTCGTCGGGCAGTTCGAACTGGCCGACGACGCGGTGCTGGGCGGACCGTGCTCGTACGACTCGGTGTCCTACATCGGTGACGGTGGTCGCATCGACACCACGATCGGGTCGTACGGTGTCGTGAGCACGGTCCTCAGTCCGTCGGGTGAGGGCGCGTTTTGTGGCTACGTATCGACGATCGTTGTCGACCCGTATGGGATCGAGCGCAGCGAACAGTTCGTCGTCGAAGACGTGTCGATCGACGACGTAGCGGACGAGCTCACGTTGACGATTCGCCATCCTGCCGGTGTTGCGGCCCATGGAACGCTCGCCGGTGTGCCCACTGTCGGTGGCGCGATGTCCTACTCGGGCATGCTCACTGAAATTGGTGGCGACGAGGCAACGGTCCGGGTGACCGGGCTGATGTTCTCGCCTGTCGCCGCCTGAGTACCGATTGTTACTCGCCAATGCCTTCGCCGTTGGCCCGACTCAGGTTTCGGCGCCGATCACCGCGAGGCACGCCAGGGTCGTGTCGGCGCTCTTCGCCGGCTCAATCGTGAGACGCCCTGTTGCCGCGATGCCGACGTAGCCGAATGCCGAGATCACGCAATGATCGGTGAGCGCCTCGGGATCGCCGCCGAGCTGACCGGCATCGACCGCATCGGTGATTCGGCGAAGGAGTCGCTGGCGAACGTCGCTACCGAGCGCAGCGATGCTCTCGATCGCCTGCTCACTGGCGATCTCTTCGCTGTAGGCGAACGGGACGGCGGCGAACAGGTACGACGCCGCATGCGGGTAGTCGCGGGCGAGCGTAAAGAACTCCGTGAGGCTGTGACGAAGGATCTCGATCGGTGACTTCGATTCGTCGATGCTCTCGCGGATGCGCTCGATCTGGTTGGTGAACAGCGACTCTGCCGCGTACACGAACAGCTCATACTTGTTGTTGTACGCCTTGTAGATCGTCGAGGGCGCAACGTCAGCACGCATCGCGATCTCCTGAATGCGAAGCGTGCGCACCGGCGACTCATTGAGTAAGGCAGCTGCCGTGTCGAGGATCCGTTGCTTGGTCTCCTCAGTGATCGTCTCAGGCACCGTGTCTCTCTATCGCTCCAGCGGCCGTGGCTCAGTGTACGTCGTTGTCGTACGGGCGCGAGTGAGGCGTGTTGCGGTGCACACCTAGGCGACCGATGGTCGGTAGTGGTACGTCTCGATCAGCGTGCCGGGGATGACGGTGGTGGGGTCGCTGGGTTCGGCGAGTGTGCCCGTGGTGATCGTGGTGACGGGGAGGCCGGTGAGGTCGGTGGTGTAGTCGTAGACGAGGGCAGCGCCGAGGCCGGGTCCGGTCTCGGTGGGTGAATTGGTGGGGGCGACGAGCGAGGCGACGTCACCGGTGGGGTGGTAGTTGAGGTGCCAGGTGGTCGCCGACTCGGTGGTGCTGGTGTCGGTTTGGGCGGCGCTGCCGGCTGGTGTTTGCAGCTTGGTGAGTCGGGCGGTGGTGCCGTCGGTGGTCCAGGAGAGTTGCCAGGTGGAACCGTCGGGTTCGACGACGGCCCCGAGTTGGTAGGTGTCGGGCGCAACCGTGACGTACCAGATGTTGGTGGTGTCGCCTTGGTTGGTGGTCCAGCCGCACAACAGGCCGGGGGCGACGCGGTAGACGTCGCTGCCGTCGACGGGCGGGCTGGTGCCGTTGCAGGTCGTGCCGGCGGGGTCGCCGAACAGCAGGGTGGTGGGGGCGCCGTCGAGCGTCCAGCCATCGGGCAGGTTCGCTTGTGCGGGTGGTGGGGGCAGGTTGGTGCCGCCGGGAGAGCGGTAGGCGAGTTGTGTTGGTCCGGCGCCGATGGTGGTCGTGGCAGATCCGGTGACCAGGTCAGCGCCCAGCGGGCCGAACTGGTCGACGTCAGTTGTGACCGGTGGCGTGAGGGCGCTGAGGTCTCGGGCAGGTGCGGTTGGTTGGGGGAGGCTCCGTTGCACGGCCTCGACGTCGTCGATGCCGCGTGGTGGTGCCGATGGCGGCAACACGGCGCCCACGTCGACGTTGGTCGTCATCCACTGACCGGGCACGGGGGTCAACTCGTTGGCGAACAGATCGCTGGTGTAGAGCAATTGGAACGGGCCCGGGATCCACGAGATGAACCCGTCCATCTCGAACGTGTAGATCGTGCCGGCGGTCAACTGGACCGGTTGACCCGAACTGACGCCGCGCGTGTTGAAGCAGTCGTACTGCGCTGAGATCAGCACTTCTTGTACGTACTGGTTCTGGTTCGGTGGAAAGATTGGCCCGTATGCGGTGGAACAGGTGCCGTCGATCTGACCCCATGTGTCGACCATCGGGTTCGCGCCGACGGCAACGTTGGCCTCGTCGAACAGCGTGAAGCGGGCGCCGCCGCCGGCATTCACGGCAAACGTGTAGTTGCCCGATGCAGGCACGGTGAGCGTGCCGCTGGCGCGAACGGTGAACAGCTCGGACAGGCCCTTCCCCGACGGGTCGAACACCGCCCAGTCGACATTGAGTGCTCCCGGGTTCGTGGTGATCTGTTCGGGTGTTTGGGTGGTGAAGTACGTGTTGTAGTTGTCGGGGTTGTCGAGCGTCGCCGAGTAGAACCCGCAGAACCTTCCCGGGTTGGTCGGCCCCGGTTCGCACTCGCCCGGAGTCGGAGGGATGGGTTGCGTGATGGTCGCTTGGGGCACGGTTTGGGCGACGTTGGGCGTGAGATCGTCCGGGAACGGGTCAAGCGGTGGAACGAAGACCTGTCGGGCGGGCGGTGTGGCGAACCAGTTCATCGACCGGATCGCGAAGTTGACGCCGGCCGTCCCGCGGGCCGCGCCGGGATCGACGGTGAACGTGCGCGGTGCCTGGATCGAGGTGCCGTCGGTGTCGGCGACGTCCCACGTGTAGTTCTTGCCCGGTTCGATCAGTCCGTCGGTGGCCAGCGTCCAGATCTCCAGATCGGTCTGTTGGCTCGTGATCGAGGCGGTCGCGGTCGCCCCGGTTTCGGTCAGCCGGTACACGTATGGCGGGTCGGCCAACGGTTGGCCGTCGCCGTCGTAGCCCAGGGTGGGCTGTGTGTCGGTGATGGTCGCGCCGTCGGTGGGCACCGGTGCCGCGACTTGGCTGGGATCGAAGAAGAACAGCGACACGAACCCTTGCGAGCGATCCACCGGCGGGTTCAACCACTTGCCGACCCAGTCGGAAGGAATCTGTGCCGGGTCGACGTTCGACGCGGCTGCAGCCGACCCGCCGCCGCCACCACCGCCGCCAGGTATCAACGATTCGAGGGGGGTGTCGCCGTCGACCGTGGCGCCGCCGGCGCCACCACCACCGGGAACACCGGCGCCTCCGCCACCTCCTTGGCATGGCCCGGTACCGCCGCCACCGCCCGGCGGCGACGCTCCAGCGCCCGGGGTGCTGTTGAGAAACACCGAGGTTCGGGTACCGGCGGTCGGGCCTGCGCCGCCACCCGCGCCGCCGAAGAACGTGAGCACATCTGGACCGTCAGATCCCATTGCTGGGAAGGTGCTGACGCCAGGTTCGGTCGTGCTCGGGATCTCGAGTTCGCCCCGGAATCCGCCGTTCGCCGTCCAACCGAAGCCGTTGGTGGGCGGCGTGAACGATCCACCGAACGCACCCGGACGGCTCTGATCATCGCCGATGGTCACGAGGGTCGGGAAGCCTTGCTGGCCACTGCCGTATGCGATCTGATCGGACTCGCTGATCGCCTGACCACCGCGACCACCGATTCCTCCCCCGTCGGAGATCGCAATACACGGCCCGACTGCGATGCCACCTCCGCTGCCGCCGGCGAGCAAGACGAAGTCGTCCGTTGGACTGATGAACGGTGGCGACGAGAACGCGGTGAATGGGTCAGGTGGTGTGTTCAGATCGGCCGACGTCATGAGGAAGGTGGCGCCGCCACCACCACCACCGTGGGTGGTGGCGGCGGCGCCGTTCTCGCCGACCCATGCATAGAACGTGGTATCGGCCAGGCTCTTCGCAGTCCGATAGGTCTGCGCTTGTCCGGGGGTTCCTCCGTTGCCGCCCCGACCGCCTTGCGCCTGCAGCAGAACGACGTCGGTGTCGTTGATGAACGCGTCGGGGATTTCGAAGATGTAGTTGAAGGGAATGATGCATTGCGTCCCGGTTTGCGACCCGGTCGTTGCTCCGCGTGTGCAGAAGGTGTCTTCGAAGCTCGGGAACTTGACCACCACGTGGACCGCGCCGCCATTGGGTGGTCCGTCGACGTAACGCGTCGGAGCGTTGGGGTCGGTGGCGGTGGAGGGCGCCGCGTAGGTACCGCCGCCGCCACCGCCCGACGCTCGTAGCTGGCCCGGTGCGGCGTAGAAGCCCGAGGCGCCGCCGCCGTAGCCGCCGCCACCGCCACCGAGCATGCACGCCGGTGGTACGAAGCCGGTGGTTGCGCACCCGCGTTGCCCGCCTGCGCCAGCGGTGAGGGTTTGCAGAAGCGCACTGTTGTTGCGCCAGCCGCTACGCGGCTGGGACACGGTGGTGAACTGGCCGACCGATTGCACGATGCCGCCGCTGGGTCCGCCGATGCCGTCGCCGCCGCCCAGCCCGCCGTCGCCTGCGGCGCCGCCTCTGCCGGCGTTGCCAGCGCCGCCGCCGCTCTCGCCGGGTTGGGCCTGGCGCGTCTGGTTGGCGTTCGACAGTGCCACCCCGCCGTCGCCGCCGGCGGCGGTGGTGCAGTCGAGCGGCGAGCCGGGTATGCCGCCGCTGTCGACGCAATACGACGCGGCCGAGCCGCCGCCACCGGCGATGGCCACCACGTCGATGTCGATGTCGAGTTGGTCCGATGGGGGCACCGCCAACACCAGGGTGGATGCTCCGCCGGATCCGGTGATGCCGGTGGTGACGTCGCCGATGTTGCCGATTCCGGGGTTGGCGAGTGCGTAGTACAGCTGGCTGGTGCCGTAGAAGTCTTCGTAGTCTCCGAGTGTGGTGACGACCTGGGCGAAGCCGGGCGCACCGCCAGGGGCCAGCGATCCGTTTCCTGCGTCGGCGCCCTTGCCGCCCCACGCCTGAATCCAGATCGGGCTGTCGCGCGACGAGCCGGTGAGCTCTGCGAGATCGACCACATCGGCGGTGTCGGACAGCACGCAGCGGAGGTACGGCGTTCCGCCGATCGACTCCGGTACGCACGGTGGCAGGACCTCACCACCGTCGGCGAGAATCACGATGTGCACCGCACCCGCGCCGCCTGCCGGGCCGGCAACGGGCTCGGTTGGTGCGTTCTCGTCGAACACCACTTGTTCGGCGGCGAAGCTGCCGCCGCCCGCACCGGCAGACGCTCGTGCCTGTCCCTGGAAGAAACCGGCTGCGCCGCCGCCCCAACCGCCGCCACCGCCGCCGGGCAGATAGTCCCCTAGCCCGAAAATCGTGGAGTCGGGAGCCCCTCCGGCTCCCGCGTCGTTCAGGAACTCGGTGCGATCGTTGATGAACGTCGTCGAGAACGACCCCTGACCGATCCCGCCGACCCCGCCCTGGCCGTCTTGAAGGCCCCCGCCGCCGGTGCCGCCCGTGCCGCTGCGACCTGGTGCGCCGCCGTTGGCACCGGGTTGTGCGGCACGTTGTTGGTCGGAGTTGGCCATGGCGATGCCGCCGGCCCCTCCGGCCGCTGATGGGCACGGTTGTTGGGCATAGGTCGGACAGGCCACCGCACCGCCGCCGCCACCCCCAGCGATCGCGACGACATCGAGTTCGATCACGAATGGAGTGTCGGAGGCAGGCACCGCGGTGACCACCGTCGCCGCCCCACCCCCACCCGATGCGCTGGCGTCCTCGTCCCACTGGAACGCCGTTCCGCGGTCGCCGATCAAGTAGTGCAGCGTCGTGCGGTCGAAGCGCGACTCGTAGTCGGACAACGACATCACGGTCTGCGCGAATCCAGCGGCACCCCCAGCGCCGTTGGCTGCTGAGTCCGGATCTACACCTCCGGATTCGCCGCCTTGGCCGCCCCATGCTTGGACCCAGAACGGAACGTCGTTGGCGATGAACGGGAGGGTGGTGAGGTCAACCTCGGTGGCGTTGGTCGGGAGCACACACCGTACGTAGTTGGCGCCACCGTTGGTTTCCGGTGTGCAGGGAATGCCGCCCGCATCGACCTGAGCGAGTGCGATTGGGCCGGCTTCGGCCGTCCGCTGTCCAGGGCTCCCCGCCGGAACGATGAGGCCGATGGCAAGGGCCGCCGCAACAGCGCCAGTGAGTAGACCAGGGAACGTTCCAGACTGATGTCTCATCTCGCCGACACCCCGATTGCCGCGCCGTACTCGGGGCGATGCCATCGGACCATAGTCCATCCATTGGCCGTCATCGCCTCGATCACCGGGGAACCTGATTCCCCCTCACTGTCCGCAAACCGTTGCGCCGTAAGGGTTTGACTCGTGCCGGAACTTGTGGTTGTCTCGGCGGACGCCGCAGGCCTGGTCGGTGTTGCGGTGCACCGCGAAAGTCTGGAGGAGCCAGGTGAGTCGATGTAGGCCTGAGTGGTGGCGGACCGTCAGTGCGATGAGCCTGATGTCGTTGATGTTTGTCGGCGTCGGCGCGGCGTCGGGGCAGGTCGCCGCGATTGACGTCAACTCCGAGGCGGGGTTGCGGGCGGCCTTCGACGACGTTGCCGAGACTGAGATCACGCTGACAGGTGATGTTGTCCTGAGTGATTGTGGCGTCGGCGCGTTGGTCCGCCCGGTGGGTGCGGTTGCGTTGGTGATCAACGGTGGTGGGTTCACCTTGTCGCAGACCTGCACTGGCGAGCGCGTGATCACGAACGAGGGTGGCTCACTGGAACTACGCGATCTGACGGTGACGGGTGGCTCGTTGGATGTTGGCGCAGGCGAGGCATTCGGTGGTGGGGTGTATTCGGTGGGTGCGATGACGTTGGTTGATGCCGTCGTCGCGGGGAACCGGGCCGATGGCTCGTTGGGTGGTGTTGGTGGCGGTGTCGCGACAGAGGGGCCGTTGCGCATCGAGTCGAGTGTGGTGACCGGCAACGTGGCCGGCGGTGGCGAGTCGGTGTTCAACGGTCGTGGTGGCGGCGTGTACTCGAATGGCCCGACCGAGGTGGTGGATTCGCTGATCTCGGGCAACGTCGCTGCGGGTGCGGTGGCGCAGGGCGGCGCCGGTGGAGGTCTGTTCATCAACGAGCGGCTGGAGTTGCGTCGTTCGACGGTGTCGGGGAACACGGCAGAGGCTGGAACCTCGGAAGGCTCGGGTGACTTCGGCGGCGCTGTTGCCAACGGAGCGATGCTGGTGGTGAATTCGACGGTGCATGCGAACACCGCGGCGGGGCCAGGTTCGGGAAATGGTGGGGTGAACGCCGCTGGCCTCTTGACGTTGGTGTACTCGGCGGTCACGCAGAACTCGGCGGCGACGGGTTCCGCCAACGTGGTCTTCAAGCCGCGGGATCGGTCTGCGGGATCGGTGGTGGCCGAGCCGTTGGGTGGCGCAGCATCGTGTAGCGGTCCGGTCGGGGTCTCTGGTGGCTTCAACTTCGGCGGCGACGCCAGTTGTGGGTTTGTGGCCGGCAGTGATGTGGAAGGTGCTGGCGATCCTGGCTTGGGTGCGTTGTCGGGTGGTGACGGCGGGTTGCCGGTGCGGCGTCCGATGGAGTCAGGTCCTCTGGTCGACGCAATCGAGTCGGGGTTGTGTTTTGCTGGTGATGCTGCGGGTGTGACGACCGACCAGCTCGGCGTCGCGCGTCCACAGGGCGACGGATGTGACATTGGACCGGTCGAGTTCGTGGCAGCTCCGCCGCCGTCGACGGACCCCACGGTGCCACCGACGGAGCCGACCGCGCCGCCGACTGAGCCGACTGACCCGTCGACCACCGTTGTGGCGACGGCGCCGCCGACGACGGTGGTGTCGACCTCACCGACGTCGCCAACTGTTCCGTCGACGGTGCCGCCGACGACGGGAGATCCCGAAGTGCCGTCTGGCGGGTTGCCGGGAACGGGTACCACGGTGGGGGTCGTGTTGTTGATTGCGGCTGGTCTCGTCGGTGTGGGCCTGTTGGTTCGTCGTCGGGCGAGTGCTGGCCAGCGGGCGGACTGAACCGTGTCTGAGTTCCTTGGCGGGACCCGCCCGATGCTGTCTGATGTCGACGCTGGTCGTGGTGGGCGTGGGTGGTTGGTGGGTGTGTTGGTGGTGGCGTTGGTGTGTGGGTTGTTGGTGGTGCCGCGGTCGGGTGGGGATGCGGTGGATGTGTTCGATGCGGGTGAGGTGTCGGGTGTGTCGGGTGTGAGTTCTGGTGGTGTGGGTGTGTCTGGGGTGGCCGGCGGTGTGTCTGGTGGGCCTGTGCGTGGTGTTGATGGTGTTTCGGATGTGGTGGGTTCGGTGGGTTTGGGTGTTGATGGGGTTGGTGTGGGG
>JBCCVW010000085.1:0-18192 GCA_039194665.1 Actinomycetota bacterium | reverse complement strand
CCCCCCACCACACGCGTCGGGCGCGAGACTGGGGTCGATGACCGCCGACACCCTGCGTGCCCGTCGAGTGCAGCTCGACGACGTCGCCGAGGTGCAGGAGTACTTCCACTCGCGGGGCTGGACCGACGGCCTGCCGGTCGTACCGCCAACGCCGGCTGCGGTGAACGCCTGCCTGGAGTGGGCGGGTCTCACGGCCGAACACCTCGTTGGTGTCGAGCCGGTTCGCCAACGGGCGATTACCGCCGAGAAGGTGGCGATCAACGCAGTGATGGCCGGGTGTGTGCCGATGTACATGCCCGTGGTGGTCACCGCCGTCACGGCGATGTTGTCCGAGCCGTTCCTCCTGCACGGCGCCACGGCGTCCACCGGAGGGTCCGCGGTGTTGCTGATCGTGAACGGACCGATCCGCAACGAGGTCGGCATGGACAGCGGGTTCAATGCCCTCGGGTCGAGCGACCGCGCCACCACGTGCGTTGGGCGGGCTGTTCGGCTCGTGCTCGGCAATCTCCTCGAGGTGCGTCCCGGCGAAATCGATCGCTCCACGCTTGGGCATCCCGGCAAGCTCAGCTACTGCATCGCCGAAGACGAGGAGGGCTCGCCATGGGAGTCACTCGCCGCCGAGCGCCTCGGTGACCCGTACGTATCGGCCGTGACGGCCATGGCTGCGCTGGCGCCGCGCCAGATCATGAACGAGTGGACCACGCAGCCCGAAGAGATACTCGACACGTTCGTCGCCGAGATGCGGGCCAACCAGCGTGACTACTCGATCTGGGCAGGCAACTACGCCATCGTGATGGCACCCCAGCTGCGCCAACCGTTTGCCGACCACGGCTGGTCGAGAGCTGACATCCGCCGCTACGTGTTCGAGCGGGCCCGCATCCGACGCGGCGAGTGGGCCGACGTCGGCAAGGCAAACGTCGTTGGCCGCGACCCCGACCGTGAGTACCCAGCACTCGACAGCGAAGACGATCTGCTGATCGTTGCCGCCGGCGGGCCGGCGGGCGGGTTCGGGGCGGTGATCCCGCCCTGGCTCGGGCCGAAGTCGCGAGCGGTCACCGTGCCGGTGGGTGCATGCGTCGACTGCTGAGGACGGGCGCGATGAGGAGAGGCCGGCAATGACGTTCGAGGTACTCGACCCGACATTCGAAGAAAGCGCTGTGGAGTTTACGCTTGCGGCTCGCCCAGTCGATCTGCGCGATGCGACCGTCGGCATCATTTCCAACGGCAAGCACAACACCCGGCCCTTCTTCGAGGCACTGGGCGTCGAATTGCAGACCCGGCACGGGGTGGCCGCCGTCGACATCGTCGTCAAGCCGAACTACAGCGCGCCGGCGGGACCGGAGATCTTCGAGCAGGCCCGGGACTGGCAGGCCCTCGTTGCAGGCGTCGGCGATTGAGGCAGCTGCTCGTCGTGCAGTGTGCACGACGCCGTGACCGGCGAACTCGCCGGCATCCCCTCGGTCGGGGTGATGACCGAGCGATTCGTGAGCGCCGCTGCGTTGATGAGTGAAGTGCTCGGTGCCCCGGGATACCCCTTCGTGGTGATCGATCACCCGATCAGCAGCGCCAGCCTCGATCAGCTCAATGAGCGTGCGGCGGTCGCCGCCGCGGAGGTCGCAGCCGCCGTCACCCGCTGAGTGCGCGCCCGGCGGAGCCAACGGGTTGCAGGCACTGCCGAAACTCGCACGATCTCCCATCGGTGTTGCCGGGTACGGTCGGCTGGTCGTCACGTCGAAGGAGAGCTGGAAGATGAGCGAGATCGCACGGACCGCACGGACCAAGCTGCACCGCGCTCCCGGGCGCGGCAGCTACGAGCGCGACGAGGTGTACGCGGCCATTGACAACGCCGTGGTCGGCCACGTGGGCTACGCGATCGAGGACACGCCCTATGTCACGCCGACCGCGGTGTGGCGCAACGGCGGCTATTTGTATTGGCATGCGGCGGAGTCCGGACGGATGGCTCGCCATCTCTCCCAGCGGGTGCCGGTCTGTGTCACGGTGACCCACTTCGATGGACTCGTGGCGGCGCGCTCGGCGTTCCACCATTCGGTCAACTATCGATCGGTGATGGCCTTCGGTGTCGCCGAGCAGATCGACTCGGCGGACGCCAAGATGGCGGCTCTCGAGCACTTCGTCGAGCGACTGTACCCGGGGCGCTGGGAGTCGATCCGCCAGCCCGACGCAGCTGAGCTCGCCCGCACCAGCGTGTTCCGTGTGCCGCTCGACGAGGCGGTCTGCAAGGCACGCAGCGGACCGCCGGTCGATGATGATGCCGACCTCGCCCTCGACGTGTGGGCCGGCACGGTGCCGATCGTGCACCAGCTCGGTGAGCCTGCCGACGCTCCCGATCTCACGGCCACCGCGCCGGTCGGCGCAGTGAACGCAGCCGTCAACTAGCCACGACGAACAGCGACGCGCCGGCTTACGCCGGTTCTCGGGCGAGCCTGGCGCGAACGCCGATCGGGGCTGACACCGTGTATCCGAGAAGATGCCGGTCTTCTTCGGACTCGCCAGCCCAGTATCCGTACTCGCGGTTGTCGCGTGCGTAGTCGCGGCATTGTGCTTGCACGGGGCACTCGGTGCAGAGCGCCCGTGCTTTGGCTTCGCGCCGCTCGCGCGCCTGTGGCCGCTCTGCGCGCTTGGCGAAGAAGAGCTTCAGTTGGCCTTTGCAGCGGGCGAACTCTCGCCAGTTGAGGGTGGCGACAGATCCGGTGGATGTCTGTTGATCATGCATCTGCATCGCTCCACGACGAGATTATCAGTCTTTAGCATCAATTAGCGCGGGTACGCACCAAATTTGCCACGCGTCATACAATCCATACGTGGCCGAGCCGAGATCGGATGAGTGGATCGATCTCCAGTCCGCCGCTGACCGTCTCGGAGTGCACTACCAAACCGCGTACCGATGGGTGCGTACGGGCAAGCTGGCCGCCGAGCTCGTCGCCGGCAGTTACCGTCTCCGGTCCAGCGACGTCGACGTCGCCGGTGCGCAGCAGGCGGCACCATCCGCGCATCGCCCACCCAGCGATGAGCGCCTACAGCGGCAGAGTGATCGATTGCATGACGCGTTGGTGGCAGGCGACGAAACATCAGCGCGGCGGATCGTGACCAGACTGATTGACGAGGGGACACCCATCGTCGATGTGATTCAAACCGTGGTGGTGCCGCCGCTGCGCAGGATCGGTACGGCCTGGCACGAGGGTCGTCTCTCGATCTGGGTCGAACATCGAGCGTCGGCGATCGTCGAACGCCTGCTCGGCGAGTTGGCGCCCAACCGACGAGGCCGCCGCCGGGGGCGCGCAGTCGTCGCTGCGGTCAGCGGCGATCAGCACTCGCTCCCCACGACGATGGCCGCAGTTTCCCTACGCGACGACAACTGGCACGTGGACCACCTCGGTGCCGACGTGCCCACAACGGAGCTGATCGACTACTGCGCATCGAACGATGCCGACGTCGTCGTGTTGTCGTCGACCAATCCCGAGGTCGCACCGTTGGCCGCGGCGACGGCAGCTGAGCTGCGTCAACGAGGTGTATCGACCATCGTCGGTTCGCCGGGGAGCACGCTCGATGATCTGCGCACGGCGGCGCGCAACGTGTTGCGACCGGGTGCCGACACGGATTTGGTGGTGAGCGCCCGCTAGAACCGAGGCATGTCGGTTCTCGTGCGTTCCGCCGATTCGAACGATGCGGTGGCGATTGCCACGCTCGACAACGGCAAAGCGAACGCGCTCACGCTGGCGATGATCGAAACGCTGGCTGCCCAGGTCGACGCGATCGGGAACGACGGGGCATTGGTCATCGAAGGCGGGAGTGAGATGTTCACCGGCGGGCTCGACCTCGCCGTGCTCGGCGCCGGCGGCGAATCGGCGAGCAATCTGATGGCCGCGATGGGTCGTCTGCTCACACGCATCCTCGATGCCCCGCGCCCAGTGGTGGTTGCGGCGGACGGCCATGCAGTGGCTGCGGGAGCAATGTTGATGCTTGTCGCCGATCGCACCCTCGTCGGCGATGGTCGGGCGTCGATCGGATTCGCCGAAGTGGCCAACGGACTCCCACTTCCGAGTGGCGCCGTCGAGCTCGTGCGCCACCGGGTCGCCCCACAGCACGTGTTGGGGCTCACGGCACACGCCGCGCTCGTCGATCCACAGCAGGCGGTGGCCTGTGGGCTCGCCGATGAGCTCGTTGCACCTGGCGACGTCACATTGCGGGCGGTGGAGGTCGCAGCGCAGTTGGCCGCGCTTCCAGCTGAGCCGTATGCCGCGACCAAGCGGGTGGTCAACGGACCGCTGCTCGCCGCGATGCGCTAGTCCGATCAAGTGCCGCAGAATGTGCGATACGGACCAAAGCTGTCCGGGGCCGGCTGTGCGAAACGGCCGTCGACGTCGCCGCGTTCGAACGGTCGACCGAGCACCTCGACCAGCGTGGTGATCGGCGCCAGATCGCCGTCGGTCGCTGCTGCCAGCGCCTCTTCGACCAGATGGTTTCGGGGGATGTGCACGGGGTTCACCGCATCCATCCGTTGTGCCGCGTCGCGATCGACGCGCTCGAGCCACCCGTGATACCACGACGTTGCGCCGTCGTCGTCGACCGGCATGAACGACGGCGGTGCCCCGGTGCGCAGCGACGTGGCGAGGTCGCGGAACGCGTTGGTGAAGTCGATCTCGCGACGTTCGAGGATCGCCAAGAACCCCTCGGCAACCTCGCGATCGTCGTCGTCGGAGCCAGGCACCAAGCCGAGCTTGGTGCGCATGTGCGTGAGCCACGATCCGCCGAACCGGAGTGGATACTGCTCGAGCGCTGCCGTCAGGGTCTGCACGGCGCGATCGGGATCGTCGTCGACGACGGGCACGAGGGTCTCGGCCAGGCGGGCGAGATTCCATGCACCGATGGCCGGTTGGTTGCCGAACGCGTACCGTCCGCCGTGGTCGATCGAGCTGAACACGGTGGCGGCGTCGTAGGCGTCGAGGAACGCACACGGGCCGTAGTCGATGGTCTCCCCCGAGATCGTGACGTTGTCGGTGTTCATCACGCCGTGAATGAACCCGACCGCCATCCAGTCGGCGATCAATGCGGCTTGGACGTCGACAACGTGGGCGAACAGCGCCGCCGCTTGCTCTGCCAGTGTCTCGCCCGTCGCTGCCGGAACGTGGCGTTCCGCCGCATAGCGGACGAGCCGGTCCATGAGCTCGGCGTCGCCGGTTGCCGCGGCGTACTGGAAGGTGCCGACGCGCAGGTGGCTCGACGCCACTCGAGCGAGGACCGCACCGGGCAGCGCGGTCTCGCGGGTGACGCTTTCGCCGGTGGTCACCACCGCGAGCGCGCGAGTGGTGGGAATGCCGAGGGCATGCATCGCCTCGCCGAAGAGGTACTCGCGCAGCATCGGACCCAAGACGGCCTTACCGTCGCCACCGCGGGCGAACGGCGTACGCCCTGACCCCTTGAGGTGGAGGTCGCGGCGGACGCCGGCGTTGTCGACCAGCTCGCCGAGCAGCACCGCCCGTCCATCGCCGAGGCGCGGTGAGTACCCGCCGAACTGGTGACCCGAATACGCCTGGGCGAGCGGCCGTGCGTCGGGCGGCGCAGCATCGCCGGCGAGCGCGCGCACGCCAGCGGTGGATTGCAGATGGTCGATGTCGAGTCCGAGTTCGCTCGCCAGTGACTCGTTGAATACGGCGAGCTCGGGGTGCGGCACCGGCGCCGGCGCCCACTCGGCGTAGAGCCCGTCGAGGCCGTCGGCAAACGTGTGCTCGAATCCGAACGAGGGAGGTGCGACAACGCTCACGATGTCAGCGTAGGGATCGTCCGTGCAGGAACGCCGCACGTTCGTCCTCGCACTCGTCGGAGACGAAGCAATCCGGCTCGTGGTCGTTCGTCAGTCCTTCACTCTGCATGAACGCATACGCCGTGGTCGGCCCGAAGAACCGCCAACCGCGGCGCTTCAACTCCTTCGCCAGACCGGCCGAGCGGGCGGTCGACGTCGGGATCTCGCCATTGATGCGCTCGGGTTCGACGACGGCCCACGACCAGATCCAGTCCACGAGTGAGCCCTCGGCGTCGGCTAATTCGATTGCTCTTCGGGCATTGTTGATCGTGGCTTCGATCTTGCCGCGATGACGGATGATGCCGACATCGCCGAGGAGGCGCTGGATGTCATCGTCGTCGAACCGGGCGACGGCCTCGATGTCGAAGTCGGCGAAGGCTGCTCGGAAGTTCTCGCGCTTGCGTAGGATCGTCAGCCAACTCAACCCAGATTGAAACCCTTCGAGACAGATCTTCTCGAACAGCCGGTGCGGGTCGGTCGTTGGCCGGCCCCACTCGTTGTCGTGGTATGCGGTGTAGTCGTCGTGGCCCGTGGGCCAGCCGCAACGGGGCGGGTCGGTCAACTGTCGGACACGGTGACGCCGCGCCAGAAGGCCACGTGGTCTTTGATCTCCGCAGCGGCGTCTTTGGGCTCGGGGTAGAACCAGGCCGCGTCGGTGTTGCGCTGTCCGTCGATCTCGATCGTGTAGTAGCTCGCGGTTCCCTTCCAGGGGCACACCGACGAATACTCACTGACGACGAGCACGCCTTCGACGATCGATTCGGGCGGGAAGTAGTGGTTGCCCTCGACGATCTTGGTGTCGTCGGACTGGGCGATGATCGTGCCGTTCCAGGATGCGGTTGCCATGTCTGCCCTAACCCCGCGCCGCGCCCTGGTGTTCCCGCAACCGGATCGGGAGCACCGCTGCCGACCGATCGCTGATGTCGCGTTTCCACTCGACGGCGCCATCCAATGCGAGATCAGGAAAGCGCCGCCAGAGTTGGGGCAGAGCGACGCGCAGTTCGAGGCGGGCGAGCGCTGCGCCGAGGCAGAAGTGCGGTCCCTGTCCGAAGGCCAGGTGAGGGTTCGGGTCGCGATTCGGTTGTACGTGATCTGGGTCGGCGAAGACGCGCGGATCGCGATTGGCCGCCAGCAGGTTCAAGAACACCGCATCGCCGCGTCGTAGCGACTGGCCCGCAACGTCGACATCGTCAGCCACGATGCGCATCATCGCAGTCGCGCCGCCGTCGTAACGCAAGAGCTCCTCGACGATCGAATTTCTCGTGCGCTCGTCGGCGGCGACGAGCTGACGGGCAACGCCGGGATGGTCGATCAGGGTCAGCGTGGCCGTCGCGATCTGCGAGGCCGTCGTGTCGTGCCCAGCAAACAGCAGAAGGCTGCAGGCGCCGAGCACTTCGAGGTCGCTGAGCTCCTCGGTCGTTGCGAGCACGCTCACGAGGTCGTCGCGTGGGTCGCTGCGCCGTTGATGCAACAGCTCGCCGAGCACCGAGTGGAACTCTTCGCCCGCCGACCTGGCGACCTCGAGATAGTCGGGCCGGTCGGTGGCGCCGAACACCACCACGCCGAACCGCTCCGACCAGCCGCGCAGCCAGGCCTGCCGCTCGGCGGGGACGCCGAAGAGTCGACCGATCACCGCTGCGGGAAGCTCGTGGGCAAAGCTGGCCGCCAAGTCGATCGACGGCGGTCCTGCGGCCAGCCCGTCGAGCAGTCGCGTGCACTCGTCGACGACGCTCGCTTCGAGCGGTGACACCGCCTTGGGTGTGAATCGTCGAGCGAAGGGGGCGCGCAGCCTGGTGTGCTCCGGTGGGTCATGGAAGAGCATCCAACCGCGCAGCAGCTCGGTGGCGCGGGCGAGCGCTGCCGCCCGCTGGCCCCGTTGAAGAGCGCTGAACGCATCGATGCGATCGGTCGACATCGTTGGGCTCGTGAACGCCCACAGCGTCTCGGGATGCCCGGTGAACACCCACGCTCGGTGGCGCTGGCTCCAGGCGACCGGCGAGCGGTCGCGCCACGCCCCGAAGTACTCGTGGGGTTGTTCGATCGCGTCCGTCGACAAGAAATCCAGGTCGTCGTGAGCGTTCATCGATCCGGAGCGCGCATCCGCAGTCCACCATCGATGCGGATGACGTCGCCGTTGAGCATCGGGTTCTCGACGATGTGGCGCGCCAACCGGGCGAACTCCGCCGGCGCGCCGAGTCGCGGTGGAAAGGGAGTGTCGGCGATCAGCTGGTCGAAGTAGGCCCGTGGCAGCCCGGCGGCCATCGGCGTGTCCATCGGCCCGGGAGCGATGGTGACCACGCGAATGCCGAGGTGGCCGAGATCGCGGGCGAGTGGCAGGGTCATCCCCGCCACACCGGACTTCGATGCCGAGTAGGCCACGCCCCCGGTGACCCCGTCGGTGGCCGCAATCGATGCGGTCATCACGATCACGCCGCGCTCGCCACCGTCGAGCGCGTCGAGATCGGCCATTGCCGCGGCTGCGAGACGGACGCAGTTGAACGTGCCCACCAGATTGATCCGCACGGTCTGTTCGAACGCCGCCAGGTCGTGCGGCTGTCCGCGGCGGACGGTGAGCCCGCCGGCGCCTCCCGTTCCGGCACAACACACGAGCACTCGGAGGTCGTCGACTCCGCCGATCACGGTCTGGACCGCTTCGGCGTCGGTGACGTCAACCGGCGGAGTACCAGCGCGGTCGAGGCCGGTGACGTCGGCACCCTGCTCAGCGAAGTCCGCAGCCGTCGCTGCACCGAGACCCGATGCTGCTCCGGTGACGAGTACCCCGTGGCCGGCGACATCCACCGGCGCAGCCTTGCAGATCGTTGATCGTCGGATCGAGGTCGCGGTCCTGGTCTACCGGCCGGTGATCCGCAGCACGCGCCCTCGCACAAACGGTGGTGCCGGTGCCGCACCGACTCGCTCGGTCACGCTCGGCGGCACCGAGATGTCGGCGAGGAACAATTCGCCGGTCGACGCAGGATCGCGCAGGCCGCTCTTCGGGAGGCAGAGGGTCACCGTCGCATCCGGACGTACCACCACGCCGTCGACCCGGCCAGTCGTTGCGTCGAGCCCCGACGGGACGTCGAGGCTGACCACCCGTGCCGACGCGGGAATCGCATCGACGAGTTCGGCAGCGGTTCCACGAAGGGAGCCCCGCAGGCTGTAGCCGACCAGCGCATCGACGACGACATCGGCAGCGGCGACTGCGTCGACCGCGGCAGTATCGTCGATCGTCGGGATCCCGAGTCGACGGACGATATCCAATTGATGTGTCGGCACCGGCGCCAGTGCAGTGGGCGGGCGTGCGAGCACGACCCGAACCTCGAGGCCGATGTTAGCCAGATGGCGCGCAGCGACGAGTCCGCCACCGCCGTTGCCTCCCGTACCGACGAGCACGGCGACCGACGACGGGCCAACCAACGTCACGACCTCCGCGAGTGCCCGCCCGGCGTTCTCCATCATCTGTACGACATCGACGTGCAGCTCGTCGATCATCACGCGATCGATCTCGCGCATGTCGTCGGCGCTGATCCAAGCGAGCGCTGACTCGTGGACGGTGGAATGAGCCACCGCTGCCGTTCCCGTGCGGGTCAGTCGTCGCCGACGTGGGCGAGCAGGTAACGCTCGATGCCCATGTCGGCGATCATCGACTGTTGCGTCTCGATCCAGTCGAGATGGTGCTCCTCGCCGGCAACCAGCGACTCGAGGATGTCGCGCGTGGCCGGATCGCCCGCTTCCAACGCCAGCACGACGCCGCGGCGGTAGCGCTCGATCGCTGCCTGCTCGAGCTCGCCATCGAGCACGAGTTGTTCCTCCACGGTTTCACCGATGCGCACGCTGCCGAGCCGCTGCAGATTCGGCATGCCGTCGAGCATGATGATGCGGTCGATGAGCTTCTCAGCGTCGTGCATCTCCTCGATCGACTCCTCGCGGTACTTGGCGGCGAGGCGTTTCCATCCCCAGTTGTCGCACAACTTGGAGTGTGCGAAGTACTGGTTCACCGCGGTGAGTTCGGCGGTTAATGCTTCGTTGAGAAACTCGATAACGGCAGGAGATCCTTGCATGATCCCCACACGCTAGCGGTTTTAGCTACCCCCGTTGGCCTCGTCCAGGCGCGCAGTAATGATCGCTTCGATGTTCTCGAGACAACCACCACACCGGGCTCCGGCGCCGCAGTGGTCGGTCACGTCTTCGACGGTGAGGTCGACGCCCATTCGAGCGGCCAGTTGATTGATCGTGCGGTCATTGACCACATTGCAGTGACAAACGACCACTTCAGTAATCCAATTTCGAGGCGCTGGGAGCGGTGGTCATAGATCGTTTGTTGGTGCTTGTACTGAGCGTAAAGGCTGGTTAACAATGCCAGCGTAACCGCTGCGATGGGTCTTGCCAAGTGTGAGTTCGGTGAGGGTGCCACGGTGCGGGGCGAGCGTGCCCACCGCGGCGAGTACGGCGACGAAGGCCAGCATCGACGCCGGGTCGTCGATCACATCGGCGGGGTGCACCGTGCGGACGAACGGCAGCATCGTTGCCCCGACGATGCACCACAGCGCTGCTCGACGCAGGGCGATCGTCAACCCGACTGGGCGGCTGAGGGCGAGCAGGATCGTGACCTGCATGACCAGATAGAACGCCGATGGGTTCACCGCGCCGGCGAGCGTGAACGTCACGTTGAGCACGATCGCTGCCCACAGTGCCGGCCGCACCAAGCGGTTGGACAACAAGCAGATGGCGATCGCCAGTTGTATCTCGGCGACGACGAACGCGACCACCGCAGGGATCGGGGCGACCGCGTTGTCAGTGAACCAGACGAAGAACGGCACCATGTCTGCGCCTTGCTCATCGAGGAAGCCAAGCAGCGTGTCGCCACGCCACCATGCCGGGTCGATCACCTTCTCGACGCCGGCCCGGAACCAACCGGCTGCCAAGAACAGTTGCAGTGGGAGGATCACCGCTGCGATCGGCCGGGACCTGCGAGGCGAAGGCGCCCGCTCGCGACGCAATGGTGCTTCGACCGGCGGAGTGTCCGAGGCGGTCAGCGGCGGCGGACCCGTGACCGTTCGTGTGGTGGTCGAGGTGACCGGGTGATGTTGGGGCATCGCAGCACCGTGCGCGGCGCACGTGAGAGCGCGCCGCAACGGATCGAAAGATCTTCGAAGGGCTGATCTTTCGATCATCTTTCGCGGCGTCGATCGGTCGCGCTTACCCACCGAGCGCAGCGTGTGGCTCGTCGGATTCCCGACAGCGATCGCAACGTCGATCAACCGAACACCCCCAACCCACACACAACCACCCCCACCCAACGACCCACTGAAGGGACTTCCCATGAAGAGCAAGATGACCACCGCACTCCTCGCCGCCACCCTGGTCGGCGGCGGCATCGTCGGCGCCGGCACGCTGGCGCGCGCGCAGTACGACGGCGGTGGTTCGGACGAGCCGAGCGAGCAGCCCGCTCCAGCCGAACAGCCCGCCGAAGAGACCAACGAGCCGGTCGACCAGCCCGCAACGCCAAACCCGAATGCGCTGCGGCAGGTGCCCGGCGACGATCCGGCACCGAACGACGGCGACGGTCGGCGCGGCGGCTGCAACGACGAGGTCGCAACGATCCTCGGGTTGACCAACGCCGAGCTGCGCGCCGAGCGCCAAGAGGGCGCCAGCCTCGCGGCGATCGCCGCCGACCAAGGCGTCGAGGTGCAAGCGCTGGTCGACGCGATGGTCGAGGACAAGGCCGAGCGCCTTGCCGAGAAGGTCGCTGCCGGCGAGCTGACCCAGGAGGAGGCCGACGAAAAGCTCGCTCGCGCCGAGGCCCGTGCGGAAGAGCGCGTCAACGGGACGCCCGGTGACGACAACGCCAACGACGACACCGTCGACAACGGCGACGACAACGGCTGAGCCCGATGATCTCGATGAGCCGTTCTCCGTTCCCGCCGGAGCTCGCGGCTCATCGTCGCCCGGCACGCCGCCGCCTGTCCGGTGGCGTGCCGTGGCGCTCGTCCTCGCTGCCGGCCTGGTGGCCGGCACTGCGTGTGCAGGGGCCGCTACGAACGACGATGTGGCCGCAACGCTCAGCGACGGACTCGGCAACGTTGCCGCGAACACAGAGGTCGAACCTGCCGAGCGGGCCCGATCGTCCACGGGTCGCCACGGTGCCGGTCGCGATGATCGGGCACGTTGAGCGATGATGGAGATGATGTCGGTCGAACCGGAAGTCCGCGGGGTGCCCACGGGCGACTCGACGATTCTGATCGCCGAGGACGATCGTCAGGTGCGCGAGGCGCTGGCTCGGATCCTCAAGTTCGAGGGTTACACCGTGATCACCGTGGACGACGGCGCGGCCGCCCTCGAGGCCGTGACCGATCACGGACCCGACGGGATCGTGCTCGACGTGACGATGCCGTTCGTCGACGGGCTCAGCGTGTGCCGCCGGCTGCGCGCCCACGGCGATACCACACCGATCCTGATGTTGACCGCCCGCGACGAGGTCCCCGACCGCGTGGCAGGGCTCGATGCCGGGGCCGACGACTACCTCCCCAAGCCGTTTGCCCTCGACGAGCTTCTCGCTCGCCTCCGCGCGTTGCTCCGACGAAGTGATCGAGTTGTCGGCGGTCCACTGGTGGTCGACGATCTACGCGTCGATCTCGCTGCGCACACCGTGGTGCGCGGCGATCGGCCGATCGACCTCACGCGCACCGAGTTCCAGATCCTCGAGCTGCTGATGCGCAACGCCGGCACCGTGCTCGATCGGGCAACGATGTACCGCGAAATCTGGGGTTACGAGTCGGAGACGTCGTCGAAGGCCCTCGACGTCCACACGCGCTACGTCCGGCGCAAACTCGAGGCCGAGGGCGAGCCACGGCTGTTGCACACGGTGCACGGCGTCGGGTACGTCATTCGTTCGGCCGACGAGGTGCGTGGCGGTGGCGAGTGACCTTGCGCACGCGGGTCATCGCGATCGTCACCACGCTCGTCGTCGGCGGGATCGTCGTTGCGTCGGTGCTGGCGTACCAGGCGACCAGTCAAGAGCTCAATCAGGAGACGGACCGCTTCCTTGAAACCCGCGCCGCCGAGTTGATCGACGGTCGGCGCGAACCGCCCCAGGACCCGCCACCGGACGACAGCCGCGGCGGCGATCGGGATCGAGATCGGGATCGCGACGACGACCGACGAAACGGATCGACACCGACCACGACCGTCGCGCCGACGACGACGGCCGCGCCGACCACCACCCTCGCCGAGACAGATGCCGAGGCCGTGAAGCTGGCCTTCGATCCTGATGCGTTCGCCCAGACCCTCACTGCTGACGGCGCGATCCTGACCTCGGGCGGGGCACTGTTGCCGGTGGAGGACGTGGACATCGCCGTCGCCGGTGGCGCTGATGCGGTGATCCGCGACATCGAGGTCGACGGCGTCGACTACCGCATGATCACGGCCCACGACCCGGAAGGGGGAGCGGTGCAGGTCGCGCGCCTCCGTGGCACGACCGATGACGTGCTGACTGGCCTTGTCGGGCGACTGGTCGTCGTCGGCGTGGTGCTCGCCGTGGTTGCCGCCGCAATGGGTTGGTTCTTGATGCGGCGGGCGACCCGCCCGCTCGAGGATCTCACCGCGGCGACCGAGCACGTGGCGACCACCCTCGAACTCTCGCCGCTCGGTCTCGACCGACACGACGAGGTCGGTCGCGTCGCCGACTCGTTCGACCGCATGTTGGCCGCGCTCTCCTTGAGTCGCGAACAACAGCGTCGGCTGGTGCAAGATGCCGGCCACGAGTTGCGCACACCGCTGACAAGTCTGCGGGCCAACATCGAGCTGCTCGATCGCGCGGACGATCTGCCCGTCGATGAGCGGTCGGCGATGTTGCGTGACGTCAACGAAGAAGTGATCGAACTCGGTGACCTGATCAACGAGCTGATCCAACTGGCCACCGATGCCAGTGCGGCCGAAGAGGCCGTGAGCCGGATCGATCTCGCCGACGTGGTCGAGGGTGCCGTCGAGCGGTTCCGCCGGCGAACCGGACGGACCGTCAACACCACCACCGAACCGACCCCGGTCGACGGCCGTGCCGGGCTCCTCGACCGTGCCGTGTCGAACCTGCTGGTCAACGCCGACAAGTTCAGCCCTCCTGGTGAGCCAATCGACATCTCATTGCGGGCGCACACGGTGACCGTGCGCGACCGTGGTCCGGGGATACCCGCAGCCGACCGCGAGCGCGTCTTCGACCGGTTCTACCGGTCCGACACGGCACGTGGTGCGCCGGGCTCTGGGCTCGGTCTCGCGATCGTTCTGCAGATCGCCGAGCAGCATGGCGGCACCGCGATGGTGAACGACGCGCCGGGCGGCGGCGCCGAGGTGTCGTTCACTGTGGCTTCACCCAGCTGACACCGCAGCGCCATCACATCGCCACGTCACCGCCAACGCCTCGTGCTACACCCGCCCGGTGACCCAGCAGGAGGCGCCTCCGCACCCGGTGGAGACGATGCTCGACGAGGCGCGGTTCACGCGCACCCACCGCAAGGTGTGGCTGTTGTCGGCGATGGGCGTGCTGCTCGACGGCTTCGACTTCTTCATCATGGGTGTGGCACTACCACTGATCGTTCAGGAGTGGTCGCTTGGGTCGGTCGAGAAGGGCCTGGTCGGTTCGTCCGCCGTGGTTGGCGCAGTGGTTGGCGCATCCTGCCTTGGCGCGTTGACCGACCGGATCGGACGGCAGCGCGCATTCCGGCTCGACCTGGGCATGTTCGTCGTGTTCTCACTGCTGTCGGCCTTGGCGCCGGGATTGTGGTGGCTGATCGTGTTCCGCTTCCTCCTCGGTGTCGGCATCGGCGCCGACTACCCGATCGGGTCGTCGTACGTTGCGGAGATCGCGCCGCGGCGGATCCGCGGCCGGCTGATCGTGTCGGCGTTCTCGGCGCAGGCGATCGGGCAACTCCTCGGCGTGGTGGTCGGGCTGATCATCTTGAACGTGTACCCCGAGTTCGACGCCTGGCGATGGATGCTCGGCTTTGGCGTGATCCCTGCGGTGATCGTCGTGTATCTGCGCCGCGGGGTGCCCGAGAGCCCGCGGTGGCTCGTACACATGGGCCGCTACGACGAGGCCGCCCACGTGCTCTCGGAGTTCACCGAACGGACGGTCGACCGCGCCGAACTCGCCGGCCATGTCGCCGGCGACGCCGATGAGCAGATTGCGCCCTTGCCGCCTCCCTGGCGGCAACTGTTCCGTCGGCCGCTTCGGCGCAAGACGGCGCTCACCGCGGCGCCCTGGTTCCTCATGGACATCGCCACCTATGGGATCGGTGTGTTCACGCCGACGATCATCGCGGCGATCATCGTCAGCGACACGAGTCAGGGCACCACGCACTACCTGGCCGACGACATCACTGCGACGGAGGGCGCGGCGTTCGTCGACATCTTCTTGATCGTTGGCTTCGCGCTGGCGATTTGGCTCATCGCCACGGTGGGCAAGATCAACCTGCAGACGATCGGGTTCATCGTCATGGCGGCGGCGCTGTTGTTGTTGGCCAACACGACCGGACCCGACGGTGGCGACGACTCCTCGATCGTTGTCGTATTCATCGGTTTCGCCCTGTTCAACGTGTTCATGAACATGGGGCCGAACTCCACGACCTACCTGATGCCGGCCGAGGTCTATCCGACGCTGTCGCGCGCCAGCGGTGCCGGCCTCGCTGCTGCGGCCGGCAAGACCGGTGCGGCCCTCGGCACGCTGCTGTTCCCGATTCTCGAGGACGACATCGGACTGAACTGGACGCTGGCGTTGATTGCCACCGGCTGTCTGTTTGCGGCGGCGATCACCTACGCGCTGCGCGCCGAGGCGCGGTCAGCGTCGTCGTAGATGCGGTCGACCACCTCGTGCGCAGGTACTGCCGCTGAGAGCGGCAGGGGTGATCGATGGCCATCGCGCACCGCCTCGAGAAATTCGGTGACCGGGTTGAACATCGCACCCGTTCCGAACTCCAACGCATCGATGCGTCGACCCAAGTCGAGATCGAGACATGCGTCGAGAAGCGCCGGACCGGCGAGCGACTCTTCGGGGCCGTCGGCGTAGCGCCACATCACTGGCCCCTCCGGTGTTCCATCAAGGCGTACGTGCAACCGCTCGGCGAACAGCTCGATGTGCCGTTGACTGGGTCGGTCGGTCATGTCGTGCCAGACCGACGTGAGCGAGGCGAGCGCATCGTTCGGCAACTCCATCGTGGCGACCGCCAGGTCGTCGATGCGGTCGAGGCCATGGAACTCGCGCACGCGCCCATGCACCGCACCGATTGGACCGGCCATGTACGAGATGATGTCGACGTCGTGGATGGAGTGTTCGAGCAGCGTGCCGCGCCCGGCGCGTGCGGGATCGGCCCGCCAATCCGACGCGTAGTAACCCTGCGTCGGAATGAACTGGTCGTCGCGAAACACGACCGTCATCAGCCGTCCGGCGCGCTCATCGGAGAGGAGATGGCGCGCCCACCGGAACTGGGGAAGAAACCGCAACACCAGGCCAACTTGGCTGGCGACGCCCGCCGTCTCGACCGCCGTAGACATCCGCGCCGCCGTCGCGGCATCTGCCGCAAGTGGCTTCTCGCAGAACACGGCGACGCCACGCTCGGCCGCTCCACGCACCAATCGCTCGTGTTCGGACGTCCACGCCGTGACGAACGCGACGTCGACGGAGTCGAGGAGGGTCGGTTCGTCCACCACCGCGGCGCCGCGCCGTTCGGCGAGCGCGTCCGCCTTGGCGCGGTCCGGATCGCACACTGCCGTGATCTGGTGCTCGACGGGACAGCGTTTGAGAAAGAACTGGTGGGTTCTGCTGATGAACCCGGCACCGAGGAAGCCGATCGAGAGCGACATCGAGCAGGACGGTAGCGTGGCGTGTGGGATGGCGCCGACGACAGAACTCGACCGGGCGGTCAACGAACGATTGCTCGACCATGAGCTGCGATACACCAGCGGACGACGGGCGATCGTCGAGGGTCTGCGCAACGCTCGCGACCCGGTGACACTGCCCCAGCTGCTTGATCTCGTCCCCGATCTGGCGCAGAGTTCGGCGTATCGCAACCTCTCGCTACTGGAAGAGGCCGGTGTGGTACGTCGGCTCATCCACGGCAACGAGCACGCTCGTTACGAGCTCGCCGAGGCGCTGACCGAGCACCACCATCATCTGGTGTGCGAATCCTGTGGGTTGGTACGCGACGTCAAGTTCTCGGAACGCGTCGAGCGCACGCTCGACGCAGCGATCACCAAGATCGCCCGGGCCGAGCGATTCACGCCCCGTGGGCACGCGCTCGACGTCTACGGCCAGTGCGCCGACTGCGTGTCGTGATCATCGACTCGGCCGCGTACGTCGACGGCCGACGACACGACTTCGATGTCGACGAGATGTCGATCGACGCAGTGTGTTCCGACCGCGGGTTCGTGTGGCTCGGGTTGCGCATGCCCACCGCAGAACGGCTGGCCGAGTGGTGTGCCGCCCTCGAGCTCGCCGATTTCTCGCCGGTGGAGATCCTCACGCCACACGCCCGCCCGGTGCTCAGCATCGACGAACACACCGTGCACCTGGTGCTGCGCACGGCCGAGTACGACGACTCCCGCGAGACGGTCAATCTCGGCGAGATGACGATCATCGTCGGGGCGCGTTCGATCCTCACCGTGCGCCATGGACACGCCAGCGCGCTCAGGGACGTGCGCGCATCGCTCGAGACCGACCCCGATCGGCTACGGCTCGGTCCGCCGGCGGTATTCGCTGCAGTGATCACCAAGGTGATCGAGGACTACGGGCCGGCGCTCGATGGCTTCGAGGGCGATGCCGTCGAGGTCGAACGCGACGTGTTCTCCGACGTGCGCCGACAACCGGTCGAGCGTCTGTACCGGTTGAAGCGCGAGGTTCGTCGCATGCTGGTGGCGATCGATGCGCTCCAGGATCCGCTGGCTCGCCTGATTCACGCCTACGGTCCGCGGCTCGACGACGACGTACTCGCCGACCTCCACGAAGCCTCCGACCAGCTCGACCGGGCCGTCACCCGGGCGCACTCGTTGAGCGGTCTGCTCGACGCCGCGCTCACCGCCAGCCTCACACAGATCTCGGTGCGCCAGAACGATGACATGCGGCGGATCAGCGCGTGGGTGGCCATGGCGGCGGTGCCCACGCTGCTGGCGGGGATCTACGGCATGAACTTCTCGTCGATGCCAGGGCTGGGCCTGCAGGCCGGCTTCATCCTGGTCATCGTGGCGATGATCATCGTCGTCGCCGTGCTGTACCGGATGTTCCGCCGCTCCGGCTGGTTGTAGCGGTGTCAGGTGGGGTGTCACCCCCACAGTGACCCCCCGCGCGAAAACGCTGTGGGGGGGCGCGGGGCCGGGCCCCCCGAGGT